>JBOIFD010000044.1:0-3062 GCA_050741515.1 Burkholderiales bacterium | reverse complement strand
ACCGGCGCGACGGTCGGCTACAACTACATCCACGGCGAGATCTGGGATGTCTACGAGCGCTGCGAGGAGGCGCTGCAGGAGGCCTACGCGGCCGGTTACCTCGGCAAGAACATCCTCGGCTCGGGCGTCGACTTCGACCTCTACGGGCACCACGGCTGGGGGGCGTACATCTGCGGCGAGGAGACGGCGCTCCTCGAATCGCTCGAGGGCAAGAAGGGGCTGCCGCGCTTCAAGCCGCCGTTCCCGGCGAGCTACGGCCTGTACGGCCGGCCGACGACGATCAACAACACCGAGACCTTCGCCGCCGTGCCGTGGATCATCCTGAACGGCGGCGAGAAGTACCTCGAGCTCGGCCGGCCGAACAACGGCGGCACCAAGATCTTCTCGGTCACGGGCGACGTCGCGCACCCCGGGAACTACGAGGTCCGGCTCGGGCTCCCGTTCGCGAAGCTCCTCGAGATGGCGGGGGGCATGCGCGATGGCCGGCGCCTCAAGGCGGTCGTCCCCGGCGGCTCGTCCATGCCGGTGCTGCCGGCGGACGTGATGCTGCGGACCGACATGGACTACGACTCGATCGCCAAGGCCGGGTCGATGCTCGGCTCCGGGGCGGTGATCGTGATGGACGAGACGCGCTGCATGGTGCGCTGCCTCGAACGGCTCTCCTACTTCTACTTCGAGGAGTCCTGCGGGCAGTGCACGCCGTGCCGCGAAGGCACCGGCTGGCTCTACCGCATGGTGCACCGGATCGAGACCGGCCGCGGCCGGATGGAGGACCTGGAGCTCCTGAACCAGGTGGCGGACAACATCGCGGGGCGGACAAACTGCGCGCTCGGGGACGCGGCGGCGCTGCCGGTCAAGAGCTTCATCCAGCATTTCCGCGCCGAGTTCGAGCACCACATCCGTCACAAGCGGTGCCTGGTGGGCGAGCCCGCAATCGAGCGAGCGGCGGCATGAGATGCCCGGCGAGGGGCGAGTGAGCGCGCCGGTCAGGCTCGAGGTCGACGGCCGCCCGGTCGAGGTGCCGGGCGGCGCCACGGTCATGGACGCCGCGAACAAGCTCGGCATCTACGTCCCGCACTTCTGCTGGCACCCGAAGCTGTCGATCGCGGCCAACTGCCGCATGTGTCTCGTGCAGGTGGAGAAGGCGCCGAAGCCGCTGCCCGCCTGCGCCACGCCGGTCGCCGAGGGCATGAAGGTCTTCACGCGGTCCGACTACGCCAAGCAGGCCCAGGCCGGGGTGATGGAGTTCCTGCTGATCAACCATCCGCTCGACTGCCCGATCTGCGACCAGGGCGGCGAGTGCCAGCTCCAGGATATCGCCGTCGGCTACGGCGGCAGCGCCTCGCGCTACGCCGAGCCGAAGCGCGTGGTGACGGCGAAGCCCATGGGGCCGCTCATCTCGGCCGAGGAGATGACCCGCTGCATCCACTGCACGCGCTGCGTCCGGTTCGGGCAGGAGATCGCCGGGGTCATGGAGCTCGGGCTGGTCGGCCGCAGCGAGCATGCCGAGATCGTCTCGTTCGTCGGGCAGGCGGTCGACTCGGAGCTCTCCGGCAACATGATCGACATCTGCCCGGTCGGCGCGCTCACCTCGAAGCCGTTCCGCTACACGGCGCGTACGTGGGAGCTCGGGCGCCGCAGGTCGGTCAGCCCGCACGACGGTCTGGGGTCGAATCTCATCGTGCAGGTGCAGAACGACCGCGTGATGCGCGTCGTGCCGCTCGAGAACGAGACGCTCAACGAGTGCTGGCTGTCCGACAAGGACCGGTTCGCCTACGAGGGCCTGAACTCGGACGACCGCCTGGTCGAGCCGATGCTCAAGCAGGGAGCCGAATGGCGCGCCGTCGACTGGGAGCGGGCGCTCCAGGTCGTCGCGGACGGCCTGCAGCGCGTGCGCTCGAGCCACGGGGGCTCCGCCATCGGCGCGCTCGTGTCGCCCCACGCGACCCTCGAGGAGATGTTCCTCGCGCAGAAGCTCGTGCGGGGCCTGGGCGCCGAGCACGTCGACTTCCGCCTGCGGCAGTGCGACTTCTCGACCGACGGCAAGCTGAAGGGCGCGCCCTGGCTCGGGCTTCAGGTCGCCGAGCTCGGCCAGCTCGACCGGGTGCTCGTCGTGGGGTCCTTCCTGCGCAAGGACCATCCGCTGGTTGCCAGCCGCTTCCGCCGCGCGGCGAAGCGGGGCCAGCAGCTGAACGTGATCCACGTCGCCGGCGACGACCTGGCGACCGCGGTGAAGAACCGCGCCGTCGTACGGCCCGGCGAGCTGCCGTCGATGCTGGCGCAGGTGGTCAGGGCGGCGGCCGAAGAGAAGGGGGCCGCGGTTCCGCGGGCGCTCGCCGCGCTGGCGGTGAGCGAACCGGCGCGAGCGATCGCGAAGAGCCTCGCCTCGGGGCAGAACGTCGGGGTCTTCCTCGGCAACAGCGCGCAGCAGCACCCGCGCGCCGGCCAGCTGCACGCGGCCGCCCAGGCGCTCGCGGAGACCCTGGGCGCGCGGTTCGGGTTCCTGGGCGAGGCCGCCAACAGCGTCGGCGGGTACCTCGCGAACTGCGTCCCCGGACCGGGCGGCCTCAACGCCGCGGCGATGCTCGCCGCGCCGCGGAAGGCCTATCTGCTCGTCGGCGTCGAGCCGGAGCTCGACACGGCGAACCCGCGCCAGGCGCTGCGGGCGATGGCCTCGGCCGAGCTCGTCGTGATGCTCTCCGCGTACCGCGGCCGGGCGCTCGACCACGCCGACGTCCTGTTGCCGGTCGCGCCGTTCACCGAGACCTCGGGCAGCTTCGTCAACGCCGAGGGGCGCCTGCAGAGCTTCAATCCGGCGGTGAAGCCCCGCGGCGGCGCCCGGCCGGCGTGGAAGGTGCTGCGCGTGCTCGGCAATCTCCTGGGACTGCCGGGCTTCGACTACGACCGCAGCGAGCAGGTGCGCGACCAGGCGTGCCGGGCGGACGCGATCGCGGCGCGGCTCTCGAACGCGCTCGAGGGCCTCGCGATCGAGCCGGGCCCGCCCGCCGCCGGCGGCCTGGAACGCGTCGCCGATGTGCCGATCTATGCCGCCGACCCGGTCG
>JBOIFD010000043.1:0-3138 GCA_050741515.1 Burkholderiales bacterium | reverse complement strand
GCCCTGACCGGCGCGGCGGGCGCCTTCGATCACGCTGAGATCCCGCGGCCGCAAGCCAATGTCGCCGATCAGCCGGTAGCCCCGGCCCCGGACGGTCTGGATGAACCGGGGGGTCCTGGAATCGTCGTGCAGGATGCGGCGCAGCTCGGCGATGAACTGCTTGACCTGGCCCTGCTCCACGTAGGTGCCGGGCCACACGGCCTGGAGCAGCGCCTCCTTCGTCACCAGCTGGCCGCTGCGCTCGACGAGGCACCGCAGCACGGCGAAGGCCTTGGGGGTCAGGGCGATCGGCTGGTCGCCCCACCACAGGCACTCGTTCCCAGGATCGAGGCGCAGCGCCGAGATGCTCGCCGCGACGTTCGAGACGACCCGCTCCATGTCAGTAGCTTCCCCCGGCTACCAGCACCTACCGCTCCACCGACCAAATTACCACAGAAAGACCACCAAAAAACCACCATTACCGCACGTCTCAAATGCTCGAATCCACGTGAGCCAACGGCTCCGCCTCGGCGGGTCGCCGCCCGGGAGAAACACTGGCAAAGGAGATGGTCATGACGCTGCAGCAAAGCAAACGACTCGTCGTTCTGTCGTCCGACGCGCGCACCCGCGACCCGCGCCGGGTGCAGGTGGGCGGCATCCTCAAGAAGCTGCCGGTCACCCCGCCGGACAAGGCGACGCGCGACCGGGGCAAGGTCCAGGTCGGCGGGATCATCAAGAAGCTCCCGGTCACCCCGCCGGACAATGCGACGCGCGACAAGGGCAAGGTCCAGGTGGGCGGCATCATCAAGAAGCTGCCGGTCAGCCCGCCGAATCCCGCCACTCGCGATGCCGGCAAGGTCCGCGTCGGCGGCATCATCACCAGGCTGCCGAAGGCGTGAACGTCCGGGCGGTGTCCATCGAGCGTCCAGCCGAGCGGGAGGCGGGCGTCGTCACGTTCTATCGCGCGATCCCGGAGTGCCGCCCCCCGCAGCGCGCCGACCGCTCGGGGATGGGACTGCTCCCCACGCGCGCGTTCCGCTACTGCGAAGCGGTGACCACCGCTTCGGCCTTCGGGTGGTATCTCTTTCCGCCGCTCGACTTCACCGTCCAGTGGGACGGGACGAACGTCCTGTGGACCTACGAGGGCGCGGAGTCGTGGTTCCCGCTCACCGCGGCGCAGTTCCCGGGCTTCGCCGACTACTTCGACGGGGTCGCCCCGCCGGAGATCAAGGGGTTCTCCCCGCCCTTCCTCGCCGCCCTGCCCGAGCCCGGGGTGATCCAGGTCTGGACCGGCCACATCGCGGTGACCCGGCCGGGCTGGAGCCTCCTCGTCCGGCCCCCGGCGAACCTCCCCCGCAGCCAGAGCTACGAGCTGTACGAAGGGATCGTCGAGACCGACCGGTGGTTCGGGCCGCTCTTCACCAACCTGCGCCTGACCCGGACCGAGTTCCCGATCAGCTTCGGCCGGGAGCTGCCGCTCGTGCAGGTGCAGCCGATTCACCGCTCGCTGTACGCGGAGGACGTGCTCGACAAGTTCTCGTTCGTCGCGGCGCTCGCGGACTTCGCGCCCGAGGACTGGGACCGCTACCGGGCGACCGTGGTCAAGCCCAACGTCGATCCGGACCGGAAGCCGGGGACCTACGCGGTCGCGAGCCGGAAGCGGCGCGACGGCGCCCATCACCCGCCGGAGTCCGATACGTGAGCGTGGCGATCCGTCAGGCGGCGGGCGCGCCCGGCGGATCGCTCGCCGCGGGCGTCGCATGGCACCGCGGCATCCTCTGGGCCGCCCTGACGGTCGTGATCTGGGCCGCCTATCCGGCGGTGACGCGCCTCGGTGTGACTCAGACGCTCGCGCCCGGGGATCTCTTCGCCCTGCGCTTCGGCATCAGCGCGCTGCTGTTCCTCCCGTACCTCGCCTTGCGCGCCGGCGCCATGCCCGGCGGCGCCTGGGTCAAGGGGATCGGGCTCGCGCTGTGCCAGGGCACGCTCGCGGGGCTCGTGATCGTCGGCCTGGAGCTGGCCCCGGCGCGCCACGCTTCCGCGCTCGTCCAGGGCGTGATCCCCGCCTGGCTGCTGATCGTCGGCGCGGTGTTCCTCGGCCAGCGCTTTGGGCGCCGCAGCGCCTGGGCGGTGACGCTGATCGCGGCCGGCGTCGCGGCGCTGGTCATTGGCAGCAGCACGGCGCTGGACGAGCAGCTGCTCCGCGGCGATGTGCTGTTCCTGCTCGCGTCGCTGCTGGCGTGCGGCTACATCCTGCAGGCGCGCCACTACCGGCTCCCGCCCGCGGCCACGGCGGCCTTCGTGGCGGTGTACTCCGCGATTGCGTTCCTGCCGTGGTACTTCCTCTCCGGCGCGCATTCGTTCGCCCAGGCCTCGGCCTCCGAGCTGGTGCTGCAGACGGTCTACCAGGGCGTGCTGATCGGCTGCGTCTCGTTCATCGCCCTGAACCGGGCGATCGCCGGCCTCGGCTGCATCCGGACGGGCGCGTTCCTGTCCGCGGTTCCGGTGCTGACGGCGATCATCGCCATCCCCGTGCTCGGGGAGTACCCGACGCTCGTCGATTGCGCCGCGCTCGTGCTGATCACGCTCGGCGTCGGGCTCGCGTGCCGGGAGCCCCGGAAGGAGGCTGCATCGCCAGCCCCGTGACGAATCACGCCGCGGAGCGCGTGCGGCTCGAGAACGAGCTGCGCCTCGCGCTGACGAGGAAGGAAGTGGAGGTCCACTTCCAGCCCCAGGTCGTGCTCGCGAGCGGCCGGATCGTGGGGATGGAGGCGCTCGCGCGCTGGCGGCACCCGCAGCGGGGCTGGATCCCGCCGGCGCAGTTCATCCCGGTCGCGGACGCGTCGAATCTCATCCATCCGCTCGGCGAGCTCGTCCTCGCGCAGGCGTGCCGTCAAGTGAGGGCGTGGGAGCGGGCGGGGCTGCCGGCGCTCCGGGTCGGGATCAACGTCTCGGCGCGGCAGCTCGGCTCGCTCGGCTTCGCGCGGACCGTCGCGGGCGCGCTGCGCGTCGCTGCGCTCGACCCCGCTCGCGTACAGCTCGAGGTGCGGCAGGACGTGCTCGTCGAGAATCCGGACGGGACGCTCCCCGTCCTGAAGCAGCTGAAAGCCGCCGGTGTGCAGATCGCGGTCACCGATTTCGGCGCCGACCGTCCCGGCC
>JBOIFD010000042.1:0-5349 GCA_050741515.1 Burkholderiales bacterium | reverse complement strand
GCCGTGACCATGCGCAGCCCGCGTTCGACGCGCTGGAGCGCCGCGCGGTCGTCCGCGCGGGCCGTGCCTGCGGCGCTCACAGCTTCGCCACGCCTCTCAGCAGGTCGAGCATCGCCCGGTCGGCGCCGAGCGCGCCCCACGGCTCGACGAGGTCGGCGAGCAGCGCGAGCTGGTTCTCGCGCGGGAGGCTGCGCAGGAAGCGGTCGATCGCACGGCGCGCGATGCCCTTGAGCTTTCCGTCCCGCACCTGCTGGCGGATGCAGTTGAGGACGAACCACCGCGCGACCTCGCCCTGCGGCAGGACGGACGGCTGCTCGACGTAGCGCTCGAGCGGGTGCATGGCGCCGATCGCTTCCTCCGCGAGGGCACAGAACACCGCGGCGTCCTCGGCCGACAGCCGGCCGAACGCGAGCGCGCGGCGGGTTTCCCGGGTGAGGATGCCGGAGGCTTCGGCCATGTCGAGCGCCCGCGAGAGCGCCGCCCACGCGCGCGGCGTCGAGAACGGCGTCGGCTCGCCCGGCACCGGCCGCATCAGCGCGTCGGGCATGGAGGCCACGAAACCGAGGATCTCGGGCCGCACCCGCTGGCGGCGCGCCCATTCGAGCCACTCGTCCACGTCGACGCGCACGTGCAGGATCGTCACCCGGTTGACGAGCGCCGAGCTCATCGCGCGGACGAGCGCGCGGTCCTGCATGCGGTTCCCGGCGGCGACCACCCACGTGCCTTTCGGCAGCGCGTGCTCGCCGATGCGGCGCTCGAGGAGGAGCGAATAGAACGCCTTCTGCACGTCCGGCGCGCACGCCGGCAGCTCGTCGAGGAAGAGGCAGAAGGGTTCCGGGCGCTCGGGCAGGAGCAGCCGCGGCGGGCAGAACACGCTCCGCTCGCCGACGATCCGCGGGATGCCGCTCACGTCCTCGGGGGCGATCTGGGTGCCGAGGAGCGACCGGCACGGGAGGCCCATCTCCTGCGCGGCCTGGTAGACCATCTCCGACTTGCCCGCTCCGGGCGGCGAGAGCAGCAGGAAGCTCTGCTCCTGCGCCATGCATTGGATGAGCTTCTTCGCCTGCCGGAGGGTGATGGTCTCCTCCAGCGGCCCCGAAGCCCCTTGGTACAGCGCTGCGTGCATCGATCAGTGCCCTCCGTCCGGCGTCCGCCTTCAACGCCCGCGCGCCGGTTCGGTTGACCGGCGGCGAAATAGGCGGGTGACCGGCAGCGTTTACACTCCGCGTCCCAACCAGGAGGACCACCGTGGATCCACGCATCATCCGGCTTTACGACGAGTACACCCACAAGCCGCTCGAGCGGCGCGTCTTTCTGGAGCGGCTCGCCGTGCTCGCGGGGAGCACGGCCGCGGCGATGACCCTGCTGCCGGTGCTCGAGAACAACTACGCGCAGGCCGCGATCGTCGATCCGGCCGACCCGCGGGTCGCGACGAGCACCGTGACGTACAAGGGAGCGACCGGCGACATCCGCGCCTATCTGGCGGTGCCGAAGGCCGGCCCGCCCAAGCGCGCCGGCGTGATCGTCATCCACGAGAATCGCGGCCTCACCCCGTACACCCAGGATCTCGCACGCCGCCTGGCCGTCGCGGGTTTCACCGGGTTCGCGGTCGATCTGCTGTCGCCGCTGGGCGGCACGCCGGCGAACGAGGACGAGGCGCGCGCCGCCATCGGCAAGCTCGAGCGGACGGATGCCGTGCGCAACCTCGTCGCGGCGGCGGCGTATCT
This sequence comes from Burkholderiales bacterium, assembly GCA_050741515.1. Classification (GTDB taxonomy): domain Bacteria; phylum Pseudomonadota; class Gammaproteobacteria; order Burkholderiales; family SG8-39; genus DATEDA01. The sequence continues at coordinate 3,622 of JBOIFD010000042.1, read as the reverse complement.
CAAGAGCCGGCCGGACGCCACCGGCGCGGTGGGCGCGGTCGGCATGTGCTGGGGCGGCGGGATGACGAACCTGCTCGCCGCCGCCGCGCCGGATCTCGCGGCCGCGGTGCCGTTCTACGGGCCGGTGCCGCCGGCGGCCGACGTGCCGATGATCAAGGCGAAGCTCCAGCTCCACTACGCCGGGAACGACGCGCGCCTCAACGCCGGCATCCCCGGCTACGAAGCGGCGCTCAAGGCGGCGCGGGTGCCCTACGAGGTGTTCATGTACGAAGGCGCCGAGCATGCCTTCCACAACGACACCGGCGCGGCCCGCTACAACAAGGCCGCCGCGGACCTCGCGTGGTCGCGCACGATCGCCTTCTTCAAGGCGAACCTGAAGTGATCGGACGGCGCTCGAGGCGGCCGCGGCCGCCTCGAACGACCGCTGGGGCTACGACTTGTCCTTGTCGGTGTCGGGCGCCGGCGCGGGCGCGGGCTTGTCGTCGTCCGCGCTCGGATTGAGCTGCGTGTACTCCGAATCCCACCACGGCGAGCCGATGTCGAGGCCGGGATCGGCGGCGAAGGCGGGAGCGGCCGAGAAGACGAAGAGGAGGGCGAAGAGACTGCTGGCGAGCGATTTCACGGAAGTTCCTTTCTCGAGGTGAATTGAGCTGGCTGCTGCTTCAAGCGACTGCGGCTGAAACCCTCACTGGGTTTTCTTCTCCCCGTCCTCCTTCTTCTCGTCCTCCTTGGTGTCTCCGGCTGCGGGCTGGGCCGCATCCTGCTTCTCCGCCTGGGCGACGCTGGGCTCGCTGCCGGCCGGCTTGCCCGCTTCGGCAGGCTGCGCCGGGGCCGCGCCCAGGTTCGACGGCGGCTTGGTTTCGGTCGTGAGATCGGGGCCGCAGGCCGTCAGGCCGAGCGCGGCGATCGTTGCCAAAAGGAAGTCACGTGTCATTTCGCACCCCTGGAAGTTCGCGGGCCTCGGCCCAGAGCGCGGCTTGCTGCACCGCCGGCGTGGAGTGAACGCCCGCCGTGTTATCCCCCGATGGCGAAATGCGGTGATCTCGTATCAAGGGACCCTCGCCGCGTTGCCTGCTGTTGCGGCTCGGACTGCCGTTACATGGCGATACGCGGCGGGTTGTCGCCGGGCTCGCCGCGGTGCTATATACCGGCGCAATGGAACGTCCGGATCACGTCCTGGTGGTCGATGACGACGCGGAGATCCGGGTCCTCATCGCCGAGTACCTGGGGCGCAACGGGCTGCGGGTGACGGTCGCGGGCGACGGCAGGGAGATGCGGCAAGCGCTGGACGCGGGCCGCATCGATCTCGTCGTGCTCGACCTGATGATGCCCGGCGAGGACGGTCTGAAGCTGTGCCGCGATCTGCGCGCCCGATCGAACCTGCCGGTCGTCATGCTGACCGCGCGCGGCGAGGAGCTCGATCGCATCATCGGCATCGAGATGGGCGCCGACGACTACCTCGCGAAACCGTTCAATCCCCGCGAGCTGCTCGCCCGGATCAAGAGCGTGCTGCGGCGCGCCCGCTCGCTGCCGGAGGCGTCGCCCGAAGCGAAGCGGCTGCGCTTCGCCGGCTGGACCCTGGACCTCGTCACGCGCAGCCTGGGCTCCCCGGACGGCGCGGTCGTGCCGCTGAGCGGCACCGAGTTCCGGCTGCTCAAGGTGTTCGTCGAGCATCCCAACCACGTGCTCGACCGCAACCAGCTCATGGACCTCACGCTCGGCCGCGAGGCGGCGCCGTTCGATCGCAGCATCGACGTGCAGCTGAGCCGGCTGCGCCAGCGGCTGCGCGACGACGCGCGCGAGCCGCGGATCATCAAGACGGTGCGCAACCAGGGCTACGTGCTCGCGGCCGCCGTCGAGCGCGTCGATTGAGGCGCGCCGCGAGACCATGGCCCTCCTGCCGCGAACGCTCATCGGGAGCACGCTGCTCGTGGTCGCGGCGGGGCTGGTGCTCGCGCAGATCGCGAGCATCGCGGTCAATCTCTTCGACCGCGGCGGGTCGGTCTACCGGCTCGGCGCCCAGCAGCTCGCGCTCCGCATCGCCGAGACCGCGCGCATCCTGAACCGCCTGCCGCCGCCGGAGCGGGCCAAGGTGGCCGAGGAGGTGAACAGCAGCTCGCTGCGCCTCACCCTGAGCCGCGAGCCGTTCAAGGCCGACCGCGACTACGACGAGTTCGCGGAATACGAGGCGGCGTTCGCCAGCCAGATCCAGCGCGCGATCGGCGCGCCGCTGCGCACGACGGTCGAGATCACGCAGCTGCCGAAGGCGCGCCGGACGGCCGGCGCCGAGCCGCCCGCGCACGGCCCCCTCGAGCTTTGGGTGGCACGCCACTTCTACTTCCTGCTGCCGCATCCGTTCGTGGTCGTCGCCCAGGTCGTCCTCGACGACGGCACGACGGCGATCTTCCTCGCCCAGGTGCCGCAGGAGCCGCTCGGCCGGCTCAAGCGGCTCCTGCCGCACCTCGTGCTCTGGGTCCTGATCTTCTTCGCGCTCGCGGCGCTGGCGGTGCGCCTGACCACGCGATCGCTCGATCGCCTGGCGCGGGCTGCCGACCGGATCGGCGCGGACCCGGGGGGGCCGCCGGTAACGGAGTCGGGCCCGACCGAGGTGCGGCGGGTCATTCGCGCGTTCAATCGCATGCAGGAGCAGGTGCGCGCGTACGTGCTCGAGCGCACGCAGCTGCTCGGGGCGATCTCGCACGACCTGCGGACGCCGCTCACCCGCATGCGCCTGCGGGCCGAGCTGCTCCAGGATCCGCAGCTGCGCGCGAAGTTCGTGCGCGACCTAGCCGAGATGGAGGCGCTGGCGGGATCCGCGCTCGACTTCACGCGCAGCCTCGGCGAGGAGGCGCGCCGGCAGCCGGTCGACGTCGGCGCGCTGATCGAGCGTCTCCGGGAGGACTGGTGCGAGACCGGGAGCGAGATCACGGTGGCGGGCACGCCGCGCGCCGCGGTCAGCGCGCATCCGGAGGCGCTGCGTCGCTGCCTGAACAACCTGGTCGAGAACGCGCTCCGCTACGGCGCCCGGGCCCACGTGCAGGTCGCGGACGACGCCGACGGGCTGCGCATCGCGGTCGGCGACGAAGGGCCCGGAATCCCCGAGGCGGAGCTCGAGCGGGTGTTCGAGCCGTTCTTCCGCCTCGAGCCGTCGCGCAACCGCGCGAGCGGCGGCGCCGGGCTCGGCCTCAGCATCGCGCGGAACATCGCGCGCTGGCACGGCGGCGAGGTCAAGCTGCGCAACCGCGCCGCCGGCGCGGGCCTGATCGCGGAGCTGTGGCTGCCGCGGCCGCGGTCCGCGTAGCGGGCCGGATCTGGCACCATCGCGGCCGATGACTCCCGCTGCGGCCGCCGGCACCGTCCGGCTCGGCGATCTCGCCGTGAACCGCATGGCGCTCGGCGCGATGCGCGTCTGCGGGCCCGACATCTGGGGTCCGCCCAAGGACCGCGCCGCGGCGCACCGCCTCTTCCGCCGCGCGATCGAGCTCGGCGTGAACTTCTTCGATACCGCCGACAGCTACGGCCCGGAGGTCGACGAGACGCTGATCGCCGAGGCGCTCCATCCCTATCCGCAGGGTCTGGTGATCGGCACCAAAGGCGGGCTCGTCCGGCCGAACCGGCATGC
>JBOIFD010000041.1:0-6847 GCA_050741515.1 Burkholderiales bacterium | reverse complement strand
CGCGCGAGCACGGTGTCGCCTTCGCCGGCGTGACAAACAGCCATCACTTCGGCGTCGCGGCGGGCCACCTCGAGCCGGTCGCGGCCGCCGGCATGGTCGGCCTCGCCTTCGGCAACTCGCCGTCGGCGATGCCGGCGACGGGCTCGCTTTTCCGGCGTGTGCGCTCGCGGTCGCCGAGGCCGTCGCTCGCGCCCGGGAGCACGGCGTCGCGTTCGCCGGGGTCAGGAACAGCCATCACTTCGGCGTGGCGTCGTACCACCTCGCGCCGGTTGCGCAGGCGCGCATGGTCGGGCTCGCGTTCGGCAACTCTCCGTCGGCAATGCCCGCCTGGGGCGGCAAGCGGGCGATCTTCGGCACCAACCCGATCGCCGCGGTGTTCCCGCGCCGGGGGCACCCGCCGATCGTCGTCGATCTGTCGCTCTCCGAGGTCGCGCGCGGCAAGCTCATGGTCGCGGCGCGGGAGGGCAAACCCATCCCGCTCGGCTGGGCGCTCGACCGGGAGGGCAACCCGACGACCGACCCGAAGCTCGGCCTCGACGGGATGATGCTGCCCGCGGGCGGGGTGAAGGGCGCGATGCTCGCGCTCGTCGTGGAGCTGCTCTGCTGCGCGCTGACGGGCGCGCACCTCGGGTTCGAGGCCGACTCGTTCTTCGCCGACGACGGCAACCGGCCGAAGATCGGCCAGGCGTTCATCGTCGTGGATCCCGGGGCGCTCGGCGGCGACGAGGTGTACGCCGCGCGCGTCGAGGCGCTGGTCGCGGCCATGCTCGGGGACGCCGGCGTGCGTCTGCCGGGCGATCGGCGGCGCGCCCTCGCCGACCAGGCGGCGGGCGTCGGCATCGAGATCCCCGAGGCGCTGCTCGGCGAGCTCCGCGCGCTCGCCGCGGCGTGACCGGCCCGCGCGGCCGGCTACATGCCGATCGGGTCGAGCGGCGAGCGGCCGGGTACCGTCTGGCGGGGCACGGCGACCGCGGCGCCCTGGATGAAGAAGGCGCCGCTGTCCCTGACGTGCCCCAGCACCGCCGCCGATTCGACGTCCTCGGCGATGACGAAGATCCCCTGCATGCGGCACGCGCGGCAGATCAGCGGCACCTTGGACGCGCCGGCCTGATCGAACTCGAGGGCGCGCACGAGACTGCCGTCGAGCTTCACGTACGTCGGCCCGAGCCGCAGGATCCGTTCGAAGCCGAACTGGCCCCGGCCGACGCCGGTCACCGCGAGCGGGCAGCCGATGGCCTTGAGCGCCGCGGCGCCGATGCCCCAGCCCGCGGTACGGGCCGGGACGGCGTGCGGGATCTGGAAGCAAAGCCGGCTCGGAGCGACGTTCGACGTGCGCAGGACCCCCTGCACGAACGGCGGGAAGAGGGCGTCGTCCAGGCACTCCTCGCCGACGGTGACGAGCACCACCGGCCGCGCCGCGGGCCGCAGCGAGGCGAGCCACTCGATCGTGCGCTTGACGAGCCAGCGGTCGAGGAGCGGGAGCATGCCGTGGTGCGCGAGGATCGGCAGGAAGGCGCCGGGCGAGATCGAGTGCGTCTCCTCCTCGCGCAGTCGCACGAACGTCTCCACCATCTCGTGCCGGTCCGGCGCATCGGCCAGCGCGACCGGCTGCCCGAACAGGACGAACTCCTCGCGCTCGAAGGCGAGGTCGAGGCGCGCTTCCGGATCGTGCCAGCCGGTGACTCGGGCGGTGATGCTCTCCAGGCGGAACGGTGTCGGGAGCGCGAGCGCTTGCATGCCGACAGCATAGCCGCGGCCCGGCCCCGAAGCTGTCAAAGAATGTGACACCTGGCCGGCGCCCGCGGCGGCGAATGTCAAAGAGTGTCAACGCCGCGCGTGGCAGAATGCGCGGCGATGACACGCTTGCTGGTCAGTGTGTGGCGCGGCGGGGACGAAGGCCTCTACCACCGCTTCAAGGTGCCGCGCGAGGCGAACCAGACCGTCCTCGACGTCGTCACCTACATCCAGCAGCGGCTGGATTCGACGCTCGCCTACCGTTTCGCGTGCCGCGTCGGCATGTGCGGCTCGTGCGCGATGACGGTGAACGGGATCGCGCGCTGGACCTGCCGCACCCACGTCGCGAAAGTCGCGCGCCACGATCGGCTCGAGATCGGCCCGCTGCGCAACCTGCCCGTGATCAAGGACCTCGTGACCGACATGAGCGGGTTCTTCGACAAGTGGGCGCGCGCGGGCGGTCGTCTGGTGCCGACGGCGACGCGCCACGACGAGGTGGCGCGGGTGCCGCCCGATTCGCGCGCGCGCCAGGCGGCGGATGCGGGGATCGAGTGCATCGGCTGCGGCGTGTGCTACGCATCGTGCGACGTCGTGTCCTGGAATCCCGACTATCTGGGTCCGGCGGCGCTGAACCGCGCCTGGACGCTCGTGAACGACGTGCGCGACGGTGCGCGCCTCGACCGGCTGCGCGCGGTGGCGGGCGACGCCGGCTGCCACGCCTGCCACACGCATCTGAGCTGCACCGAGCGCTGCCCGAAGCACCTTTCGCCCACGGCGGCGATCGCGGGACTGAAGCGCGCGACCGCGCTGGCGGCGCTCAAGGGCGAGCTGTGAGCCCGAGCGGACGCGCCGAGACGCGGCTCTGGGTCGCGCAGCGGGCGAGCGCGGCGCTGCTGGCGCTCTGCGTGGTCGTTCACCTGATCGTGATCGTGTACGCCATGCGCGGCGGGCTCTCGGCCGCGGAGATCCTGGGGCGCACGCGTGGCAACCTCGGCTGGGCGGCGTTCTACACGGTGTTCGTGCTCGCAGCGGCGGTGCACGCGCCGATCGGGCTGCGCACGATCGCCATGGAATGGCTCGGCTGGCGCGGGCGATCGCTGTCGATCGCCGTGCATCTCGCCGCGCTCGGGATCGGGGTGCTCGGCCTGCGGGCGGTCTGGGCGGTGTTCGCGTGATGCGCAACGATTTCCGCGCCCGCAACCACTCCGCTTGGTGGGCGTTCCTCGTGCATCGCCTGTCGGGGCTCGCGCTCGCCGTCTTCCTGCCGGTCCACTTCCTGGTGCTCGCGCAGGCGCTCGCCGGCGAGGCGGCGCTCGATGGCCTGCTTGCCTGGACCCAGCGACCGCTGGTCAAGACCGCGGAATGGGGCCTCGTCGTGCTGCTCGCCGCGCATCTCGCCGGCGGGTTGCGGCTGCTCGCGCTCGAGCTCCTGCCGTGGCGCGACTGGCAGAAGTCGCTGCTCGCCGCCGCCGCCGGCTTGACCCTCGTCGCGGGCCTCGCGCTCGCCCTCGCGCTCTAGCGCCGCCTGGGCGACAATACGCGCGCCGCGCCGCCCGTGCGAATCCGGGCGCGACGGACGACCAGTCGACCTTCGGAGGAGCAATGAAACCAATCGTGCAATCCCTCGCCCGCGCGCTCGTCGCGGGCCTCATCGCCGTCCCGATCGCAGCGGCGGCGCAGGCCTGGCCGACCAAGCCGGTGAAGTTCATCGTCCCGTTTTCCCCCGGGGGGGCGACCGACATCGCCGCGCGCCTGCTCGGCCTGAAGCTCTCCGAGACCTGGGGCCAGACGGTCGTCGTCGAGAACCGCGCCGGCGCCGGGGGCGGGGTCGGCGCCGCCGAGGCGGCGCGCGCGGCCCCCGACGGCTACACGCTGTTCTTCCCGTCGGGGTCCGTCCTCACCGCCAACCAGCACATCTACCGGAACCTCCCTTACAACCCCGAGCGGGATTTCATCCCGGTGACCAACGTCGTGAGCGGCGCGCAGGTGCTGACGGTGCCCGCGAGCTCGCCCTACAAGTCGGTGAAGGAGCTGGTCGATGCCGCCAGGGCCAACCCGGGGAAGATCACCTTCGGGCACGCGGGCATCGGCTCGCAGACGCACCTCGCGGCGGAGAACTTCGTCTACCAGGCGAAGATCGATGCGCTGGCCGTTCCGTACAAGGGTGAAGGACCGGGCCTCGCCGCGCTGGTCGGGGGCGAGACGAACTTCTTCCTCGGCAACATCGCCGCCTCGATCGGCCACATCAGCGGCGGTCGGCTGCGCGCGCTCGGCGTCACCAGCAAGGACCCCGCCCCGCAGCTCCCGGGCGTGCCGCCGATCGGCCGCACCGTGCCCGGCTTCGAGAACTACGGCTGGTTCGGCATCGTCGCGCCGGCCGGCACCCCGCAGGCCATCGTCCAGAAGGTCTACCAGGACGCGAAGAAGGCGCTCGAGACCACCGAGCTGAAGGCGCGCTTCTTCACCCAGGGCATGGCCCCGGTCGGGAACTCGCCCGCGGCGCTGGCGAAGGCGATGAAGGAGGAAAGCGAGCTGTGGAAGGTGGTCGTGCGCGAGCGCCGGATCGAGGTGAAGTAAGGGCGCGCCCCGTGCTGCGCGTCGAGCCGGCGGCGATCGAGGAGGCCGCGAAGGCGCTGTACGTCCGGGCGCTGAAGGTCCTGCCGCCCGACGTGAAACGCGGCTTCGACGGCTTGGCCGCCCGCGAATCCGACGCGCGGGCGCAGGGCATTCTCGGCGTGATGATCAAGAACATCGCCGTCGCCGAGGCGACCGACAACCTGCTCTGCCAGGACACCGGGATCCCGATCTACAACGTCACGATCGGCCGCGACGTCGCGGTCGACGGCGGCGCGCTGAAGGAGGCGATCCGGCGGGGTTGCGCGGGCGCGACGCGCGAGTTCTCGCTGCGCTCGTCGGTGGTGCACCCGGTCACCCGGAAGAACGAGCACACCTCCTGCGGGCCCGGCGTGCCGGTGATCCACCTCGACTTCTCGGACGCGCCCGAGACCCTCGCGATCGAGATGATCCCGAAGGGCTCCGGCTCCGAGAACAACTCCTGGCTGAAGATGGCGGTTCCCGCGGACGGCGTCGCGGCGATCAAGGCGTTCGTGGTCGACTGCGTGCTCGACGCCGGCGGCAAGACCTGTCCGCCGACGATCGTCGGCGTCGGCGTCGGCGGCACCGCCGATCTGTGCGTCCACCTCGCGAAGCTCGCCGCGACGCGGCCGCTCGGCTCGCGCTGCGGGGATCCCGAGGGCGCGAAGCTGGAGGACGAGCTCTCCCGGGCGGTGAACCGGCTCGGCGTGGGCCCGCAGGGCCTCGGCGGCGACTCGACGGCGTTCGCCGTGCACGTCGAGCTGGCGGCAACGCACATCACGATGAACCCGGTCGCGGTCAACATGCAGTGCCATTCCGCCCGCCGCGCGCGGGCGACCTTCACGCCGCGCGGCGTGGAGTACGGCTTCTAGGCGTGGCGCACCACGACCTCACGCCGCCGCTGACCGAGGAGCAGGCGCGCAGCCTGCGCGTCGGCGACACGGTCACCCTGAACGGCACGCTCTACGGCATCCGCGACGCGACGCAGATCCACATGTTCGACCGCGGGCGCACGACGCGCTTCGATCTGCGCGGGCACGCGGTCATCCACACTGCGCCGAACGTCAGGCAAGTCGCGCCCTCCGCGGCCCATCCGGCGGGCTACGCCCCGGTCTGCGTCGGCACGACGACGAGCGCGCGCATGGAGCGCTTCACGCGACCGCTGATGCAGGAGCACGGCGTGCGGCTGATCATCGGCAAGGGCGGGTTCGGGCAGCCGTCGCTCGACGCTTTCCGCGACCTCGGCGGCGCGTACCTCGCCGTCATCGGCGGCGCGGCCGCCCTCGAGACGACCTGGATCGAGGCGATCGAGGACGTCGACCTCGACGACCTCAATCCGGAGAGCCTCTGGCGCTTCCGGGTGAAGGGGTTCGGCCCGCTGCTCGTCGGGATGGACAGCCACGGCGGGAGCCTCTACCGCGACGTCCTGACGGCGGCACGCACGAAGCGCGACGCCGTGCTCGCTTCGCTCGGGGTCGACAAGACCTGACGGGCGGCGTGCAGGAGCTCAGGACCGATCTCCTGATCCTCGGCGCCGGGGGCGCCGGGCTGTTCGCCGCGCTCCACGCGCACGCCGCGAATCCCGCGCTCGGCATCACGATCGCGGTCAAGGGCCTGCTCGGGAAATGCGGCTGCACGCGCATGGTCCAGGGCGGCTACAACGTCGCGCTCGCGGCCGGCGACTCGGTCGAGCGCCACTTCATGGACACGATCGAGGGCGGCGCGTGGCTGCCGGACCAGGACCTCGCGTGGCGGCTCGTCACCGGCGCGGTCGAGCGCGTCCGGGAGCTCGAGAACGAGCTCGGCTGCTTCTTCGACCGCAACCCCGACGGCACGCTGCACCAGAAGGCGTTCGCCGGCCAGACCTTCGACCGCACGGTGCACAAGGGCGACCTCACCGGCATCGAGATCATGAACCGCCTCGCGGAGCAGGTCTGGGCGCTCGGGCTACGCCGACTCGAGGAGCATCGCGCCCTCGAGCTGGTTCGTACCCGCGACGGCGGGCGCGTCGCCGGCGCGCTGCTCCTCGACGTGCGCACCGGCGAGTTCGTCCTGGCGCGCGCCCGCGCGGTGATCCTCGCCACCGGCGGCGGGCCGACGATGTACAAGTACCACACGCCTTCGGGCGACAAGTCCTGCGACGGCCTCGCGATGGCGCTGCGTGCCGGGTTGCCGCTGCGCGACCTGGAGATGGTGCAGTTCCATCCGACCGGGCTCCTGGCCGGGCCGCACACCCGCATGACCGGGACGGTGCTCGAGGAGGGGCTGCGCGGGTCGGGCGGCCACCTCCTGAACGGCGGCGGCGAGCGCTTCATGGTGGACTACGACCCGCGCGCCGAGCGCGCGACGCGCGACATCGTCGCGCGCGCGATGTTCGCGGAGATGCGCGCGGGCCGCACGACGCCGCACGGCGGGCTCTACATCTCCATGGCGCATCTCGGCCCGGAGAACGTGCGGCGGGAGTTCAAGGGCATGGTCGAGCGCTGCGCCGACTGCGGGTTCGACCTCCCCGGCGAGC
>JBOIFD010000040.1:0-16990 GCA_050741515.1 Burkholderiales bacterium | reverse complement strand
GAGCGCAACGGCATGACCGACGAGGTCTGGCGCGCGCAGCACGAGATCTTCGAGCGCGGCATCATCGGCCTGATGGAGTGCCCCCTCCCGGTGATCGCCGCGGTGAACGGGCACGCGTTCGCCGGCGGCTGCGAGACCGCGCTCGCCTGCGACTTCATCTACGCGGTGCGCGGAGCGCGGTTCGCGCAGACCGAGGTGCGGCTCGGGATCATGCCCGGCGCCGGCGGCACGCAGAACCTCGCGCGCGCCGTCGGCGAGCGGCGCGCGAAGGAGATCATCCTCACCGCGCGGCCGTTCACCGCCGAGGAGGCCTACGATTGGGGGCTCGTGAACCGCCTGTGCGAGCCCGGCCGCGCGCTGCCGGAGGCCCTGGAAACCGCGCGCACGATCGCCGCGAACGCGCCGCTCTCGGTGCGGCAGGCGAAGAAGTCGATCCACTACGGCCTGCAGACGGATCTCCTCACCGGCTACCGGTTCGAGATCGAGGCGTACAACCGCCTGGTGGACACCGCCGATCGGCGCGAGGGCGTGCGCGCGTTCAACGAGAAGCGGAAACCGGAGTTCAAGGGGAAGTGACCATGAGCCCGCCGGGCCGCCCCAAGGGCGAATCCCGAGCGCGCGGAGCAAGCGAGGGTAGTCCAATGCGTCCCAACGACGACGTCAGAGTGAGAGAAGTGGGGCTGCGGGACGGCCTGCAGCTCGTGCCGGAGTTCTTCCCGACCGCGGAGAAGCTCGCCTGGGTCGCGGCCGAGGCGGCGGCCGGCGTGCCGGAGATGGAGGTCACCTCGTTCGTGCCGGCGAAGGTCGTCCCGCAGTTCACGGACGCGGAGGAGATCGTGCAGGCGGCGCTGCAGATCCCGGGCCTGATGGTCGTCGGCCTGGTGCCGAACCTCAAGGGCGCGGAGCGCGGCATCGCCCTCGGCGTCCACAAGCTCGACTTCGTGATGTCGGTGAGCCGGACCCACAACCTCAAGAACGTGCGGCGCGAGCGCGAGGAGTCGATGGCGGACTTCCGGCGCATCGTCGCGCTGCGGAACGCGCAACCCCCGGGCAACCGGCCGCTGCTGCAAGGCGGGCTCTCCACCGCGCTCGGCTGCTCCTTCGAGGGGCGCGTGCCGGTCGACGACGTGCGGCGCTACGCCGCAGAGTACGCCGAGGCCGGCGCCGACGAGATCATCGTCGCCGACACCGTCGGCTACGGCGACCCGGCGCAGGTGCGCGCCGTGTTCAAGGCGGTGTTCGCTGAGGTCGGCAAGCTGCCGGTCGCCGCGCACTTCCACGACACGCGCGGCACCGGCCTCGCCAACGTCGCCGCGGCGCTCGAGTGCGGCGTGCGCAGCTTCGACGCCTCGCTCGCCGGTCTCGGCGGCTGCCCGTTCGCCCCGGGCGCGACCGGGAACATCGTCATGGACGATCTCGTGTTCATGCTCGACTCGATGGGGCTGCGCACCGGGATCGATCTCGAGCGGCTGGTCGCGGTGCGCAGGATCCTCGAGCGCAATCTCGGCGGCGCCGAGCTGCACGGCGCGGTCGCGCGGGCCGGGCTGCCGAAGAACTACGTTCCCGCCGCCGGCCGGATGCGCGCCGCGGCCTGAGCGCCATGAACGCGCCGCTGACTCCCGGGCCGGTGAGCGTCCAGCTCGGCGAGGACTACCCCGAGATCCGCGCGAGCGTGCGGCGCATCTGCGCCGACTACCCGGGCGCGTACTGGCGCGACCTCGACGCGCGGGAAGCCTATCCGACCGAGTTCGTGCGCGCGCTCACCGCGGCCGGCTACCTCGCAGCGCTGATCCCCGAGGAGTACGGCGGCGCGGGGCTGCCGCTGCGCGCGGCCGGCGTCGTGCTCGAGGAGTGTCATGCCGCCGGGTGCTACGCCGCCGCGTGCCACGCCCAGATGTACACCATGGGCACCCTGCTCCGCCACGGCAGCGCCGAGCAGAAAACGCGCTTCCTGCCGCCGATCGCGCGCGGCGAGCTGCGCCTGCAGGCGTTCGGCGTCACCGAGCCCGCGACCGGCACCGACACGACCAAGCTCAAGACCCGTGCGGTGCGCGAGGGCGACCACTACGTCGTCACCGGGCAGAAGGTGTGGACCTCGCGCGCGCTGCACTCGGACCTGATGCTGCTGCTCGCGCGCACCACGCCCCGCGATCAGGTGCAGAAGAAGACCGAAGGCCTGTCGGTGTTCCTGGTCGACATCCGGGACTGCCTCGGGAAGGGCCTCGACATCCGCCCGCTCAAGGCGATGATCAACCACAACACCACCGAAGTCTTCATGGACGGCATGCGCGTGCCGGCCACGAACCTGATCGGGGACGAAGGCCGGGGCTTCCGCTACATCCTCGACGGCATGAACGCGGAGCGGATCCTCGTCTCGCACGAGTCGATCGGGGATGCGCGGTGGTTCATCCGCACCGCGTCGAAGTACGCCTCCGAGCGCATCGTGTTCGACCGGCCGATCGGCCAGAACCAGGGCATCCAGTTCCCGATCGCGCGCGCCTACGCGGAGATGCAGGCGGCCGACCTGATGCTGCGGAAGGCCGCGGCGCTGTTCCAGGCCGGGCTGCCGTGCGGCGAGGACGCGAACGTCGCGAAGCTGCTCGCCTCGGACGCCGCGTGGCATGCGGCCGAGGCCTGCATGCAGACCTTCGGCGGGTTCGGCTACGCGCGCGAGTACGACGTCGAGCGCAAGTGGCGCGAGGCGCGGATCCAGCAGATCGCGCCGATCTCGACCAACCTCATCCTCGCCTACATCGGCGAGCACGTGCTCGGGATGCCGCGCTCGTACTAGACGCCGCCATGCGCCGCGCGGACCCGCAATCAACAGGAGGCGAAAGATGAACCTGCGAAATCTCTGCCGGTGGCTGCTTTGCGGGCTGGCCGGGGCCGTCGTGGCTTCGACCGCGTCGGCGCAGGCCGGCGACGACAAGGAGCCGAAGCTCGCCGGGTTCACCTGCTGCAACCTGCACTACGAGAACGACTGGATCAGCGACGCGAACTGGAGCTCCCTGCCGATGATCCCGGCCGGCCAGCCGGCCAGGATCACCGACTACGGCCGCTATCGGATCCACGTGGACATCGACGGCAAGAACATGCGGCTCGGCCTGGACTACGGCCGCAGCGAGCCGCTGGGACAGTTCGCCCGCAAGATCGTCGTCGCGCAGGACCCGAAGGCGAAGATCGCGACCTGGCCCGCCGGGGTGCAGGAGGCGGTGAAGCTCGGCAAGATCGCGGTCGGGATGACCAAGGAGCAGGTCATCGTCTCCCTCGGCTATCCGCCCCTGCACCAGACCCCGTCGCTCGACGTCCCGGTATGGAAATACTGGCTGACGAGGGTCGGCACGTTTCTCGTCGTGTGGGACGACAAGGGCCGGGTCAGGGACGTGACCGCGGACGCGGTAACGCGCGCGACTGTCCTGCTCGAGAAGAGGTGACCATGACCGGACTGACCCGACAGCTCGCGGAGTTCGTCTCCGGACTCGCGTTCGAGAAGCTTCCGCAAACCGCAGTCGAGACCGCCAAGCGCGGCGCGATCGACACCGTCGGCGTGATGTTCGCCGGCCGGGACGAGCCGGTGGCGAAGCTCGCCGCCGAGCTCGCGGCGGCCGGTGCGGGCGGCGAGGCGCGCGTCGGGTTCGACCGCGGCTTCGCGCACTCGCAGGATGCCGCGCTCGCGAACGGCACCGCCGGGCACGCGCTCGACTACGACGACGTCGCGCTCGAGGGCCATCCGAGCGTGGTGCTCGTCCCGGCGATCCTCGCCGAGGGCGAGCGCCTGGGCGCGAGCGGGCGCGACCTGATCACGGCCTACGTCGCCGGCTACGAGACCTGGGGCGAGCTCCTCGACCGCGACGAGGATCAGCACCACGGCAAGGGCTGGCACCCGACCGCGGTGTTCGGCACGGTCGCGGCGGCCGCGGCGGCGGCGCGGCTCGCGCGGCTCGATCCGGCGCGGACCGCCAACGCGCTCGGCATCGCCGCTTCGATGGCGGGCGGACTGGTCGCGAACTTCGGCTCGATGACCAAGCCCTTCCAGGCCGGGCGCGCGGCGCAGAGCGGCATCCTCGCGGCGCGCCTCGCGGGCCGCGGCATGACGGCGTCGCCCGACGCGCTCGAGCATCCGAGCGGGTTCCTGCGCGCGTTCTCGCCCGCCGGGCGCGTGCGCGTCGACGGCGAGCTGGCGGCCGGCCGCGACTGGCACATCGTTCGCCAGGGCCTCAACGTCAAGCGCTACCCGGTGTGCTACGCCCTCCACCGCGCGATCGACGGCATGCTCGCGATCCGCTCGCGCGTCCCGAGCGAGCGAGTCGCGGAGGTCGAGGTCACGCTGGGCCGGACGCAGATGGTGCCGCTGCGCGAGCACCGCCCGCGCACCGGGCTCGAGGCGAAATTCAGCGCCGAGTTCGCGATGGCCTCGGCGCTCGTCGCGGGGCGCGTGGGAATGGGCGAGCTCACGAACGAGTTCGTCAACCAGGCCGCCGTGCAGGCCCTGTTCCCGAAGGTGCGCGTCACGCCGGTCGACGAGACGGATCCCGAGGACCCGCTGTTCGCGCCCGCCGACCGGGTGCGGGTCAAGCTCGCGGACGGCTCGACGGTCGAGGGGGAGTCGGTCCGCTACGCGCTCGGGCACGCGCGCAACCCGATCGGCCTAGACGAGCTGCACGCGAAGTTCCGCGACTGCGTCGGCGACGCGCTCCCGGCCGATGCGGCCGCGCGGCTCTTCGAGCGGCTGAGCCGGCTGGAGGCGCAGCCGGCGGCGGCCGCCCTCTACGCTCCCTGAAGCGCAACGCCCGCTGGTTTCAGCCGCGCCGCCGCTTGACGGCGGCGAGCTTCACGGCGTCGATGATCTCCGGGTACGCGGCGCAGCGGCAGAGATTCCCCGACCGGTAGTGCCGGATCGTCTCCTCGTCCGGATCCGGGTGCTCGTCGCAGCGACGCTTTCGACCGTAACCACTTCCGCGCCGTCGGCGAGGGCGGCATGGTACACAATTGCGGGCAGCGGAGGCGAGAATGAGATTCGGGATCAACTTCTTCCCGTCGTTCCGGCCGTCGGACAGCACCACGGCGGACTACTTCGACCAGTCGCTGCGGATCGCCGAGCGCGCCGATGCGCTCGGTTTCCACAGCCTCAAGACCGTCGAGCACTCGTTCTTCGACTACGGCGGGCACTCGCCCAACCCGTGCGTCTTCCTTGCGGCGGTCGCGGCGCGAACGAAGCGCATCCGCCTGGTCACCGGCGCGGTGATCCCCGCGTTCCATCATCCGGCGCACCTCGGCGGCGATCTGGCGATGCTGGACAACCTGAGCAAGGGACGGCTGGAGGCCGGCTTCGGCCGCGCCTTCCTCCCCAAGGAGTTCGAGGTCTACGGCGTGCCGATGTCGGAGAGCCGCGAGCGCTTCGAGGAAGCGATCGGCATGATCCGGCGAATGTGGACCGAGGAGCGGGTGACGATCAAGGGCAAGTACTGGAACCTCGAGGACGTCCGGCTCATGCCGCGGGTCGCGCAGAAGCCTCATCCGCCGATCTGGGTCGCGGCGATCTCCGCCGAGGAGTCGTTCGCCTACGCGGCGCGAAACGGCTTCAACGTCATGATCGTTCCCTACGCCGGCAAGCCCGGTCAGCTGCAGGACTTCGTGCGCACGTACCGGCGGATCTGGGCCGAGTCGGGCCACAAACCCGGCGCCGAGCAGGTGCAGGTATCGCAGTTCTGCTACGTGGCCGAGAACCGGGACGAGGCGCGCGCCGGCTTCGACCGGATCGCCAGGCGGTACCTGGAGGTGTTCGCCGACGCGGTCGCGTCCTGGCAGGGCAAGACCTCCGACCAGTACCCCGGCTACGAGAAGATGGTCGCCAGCATCCTGGCGACCACGCCGGCGAAGATCCTCGAGGGCGGCGGCGCGTTCGTCGGCACGCCCGAGGACGTGGTCGAGCAGGTCGAGCGCTGCGCCGCGGCCTTCGGCCCGATCGAGCCCTCGATGCAGATCAGCTTCGGCGGCTCGACCGACGCCGAGGCGTTCCGGACGCTCGAGCTCTTCGCCGCGCGGGTGCTGCCGCGGTTCGCGGGCTGAGCGGGCGGCGGGCGGGCTGGACCGATTGACGGCTCATCTGTAGTTGATCATACTCATGCCATGAGTAAGAGGCTTCAGGTGATCCTCGACGACGCGGAACTGCGCGAGATCAGGCAGACGGCGCGCCGCCACCGATTGACTGTCGCGGAGTGGGTTCGGCAGGCGCTGCGGGCCGCACGACGGCAGGAGCCGCGCAGCGATGCCGCGCGCAAGCTCGCGGTCGTCCGGGCCGCGGCGTCGCATTCGTTTCCGTCCGGGTCGATCGACCGGATGCTGGTGGAGATCGAGTCCGACGCCGCCGGACGGCCGTGATCTTCGTCGACTCGAACATCCCGATGTACCTCGTGGGCGCCGCCCACCCGAACAAGGTGGACGCGCAGCGCCTGCTCGAGCGCTGCATCGCCGATCGCGAGCGGGAATCGCCCGGATGCACCACTGAGCGTCACGCCGCCTAGCGGCTGCCTCGCCGGGCGGGCCGACGCGTCAGCCTCAGCGCCCCATCCGGTGGTCGTAGGCGCGCGAGATCCGGTCGATCAGGCCGGGATCGCGGGTGGTGGCGCCGGAGGTGTTGAACTCCACGCGCACGCTGCCGTCGGCCTGCGTCCGCACGTTGGCGACGACGTCGATCCCGTCGCGCGTGCCGCGGACGAGGCCCGCGCCGCGATCCTCCGAGGTGATCCGCACGCCCTGGTCTCCGAACGCTCCAACCGCCGCCGCCCACGAGCGGTCGAAGCTCGTGGCCGGATACGGCGAATAGACGCCGGGGCCCGTCTGGTACACGACGCAGCCGGAGGCGAGCCCGAGCGCAAGCACCGCGGCTAGCGTCGCGCCGCGGAAACGGGCGGTCGGCGTCACTACCCGCCGTCTGCTCAACGCTGTGCCGCGGGGGCCAGCGTCCCGCCCGAAGCGCGGTTCTTCAGCCGGTAGGCAAGCGTGATCAGCAGGATCCCGAACACCACCGAGTACGCGGCGATGATCCAGATGACCGCGATCAACCCTTCCACCGGGCGCGCCAGCATCACCGCGCCGAAGATCACCGACAGCACGCCCGACAGGCCGAGCAGCCATTCGTGGTCGATCTCCTTGCGGAGGCGAACCGCCGCCACGATCTGGAAGATGCCCATGAAGAACGCCCACACCGCGATGAGCGTGAGCAACGCGAGCGCGGTGATGCCGGGCCAGAGGAAGGTCAGGATGCCGGCCGCGACGCCCAGGATGCCGATCGCGACGAACGTCCACATCGGCTTGCCCCGGTCGCGGACCTTGAACGCCGTGATCAGGGCGAAGATCCCCTCGACGAGCGCATAGGCGCCGAAGAACAGCACCAGCACGACGACCGCCTTGACCGGCCAGGCGAACGCCAGCACGCCGAAGATCACGGCGGCGACGCCGCGCAGCGCGATCCAGCCCCAGTTCTTCCCGAGTTGCTCCAGAAACGCTTCGTTTGGCATGACATCCCCCTTTCGCAAGGTCAAGCCACGCGAGTTTACGCGCGTTGCGGCCGGGGGCGCGACACCGGAGCGTCATAATGGCGCGCCGGGACGGGCGCGTGAGCGTCCGCTCGGCATCGCCTGGGAGAGACGAACATGGATAACGCGACGTTCCGCAGCCGCCGGTTTCTCGTCCTGCTGTCGACGCTGGCCGTTGTTCTGGCAGTGCAGTCGCTCAGCCAGGGCCTGGCGGCGAGCTCCATCATCACCGACGTCCTCGTCATCCTGGCCGTCCTGGCGGTGTTCTTCCTCGTCTTCGAGCACACCCCGCAGCGGCTCGCGGCGCTGGCGACGGCGATTGCGGCGATCGTCATCACCGGGGCGCACTACCTTCTGCCGGACCGGTTCCACGTCCCGCTGGCGGTGGCCTATCACGGGCTGCTGGTCCTCTTTCTCGGCTGGGCCCTGGTCGAGATCCTGCGGAACCTGTTCGCGGAGAAACCGATCCGGACCGACGACCTGCTCGGGGCGGTGTGCGGTTATGTCATCGCCGGCGCCGCGTGGGGGAACCTCTATGCGTTGTCGGAGCTGCTCGTCCCCGGCGCCTTCAGCGTGGCCCCCGCGATCCAGGGCGAGCTCGCGGACTGGCACGGCCGCCGCGCCCTGTTCACCTACTTCAGCTTCACGACGATCTCGTCGCTCGGCTACGCGGATGTCACGCCCACCCGCGCTCCCGCCACCACGATGGCCCTCGTGGAGGTGGTGTTCGGACAGTTCTACCTGGCGGTCGTGGTCGCGCAGATCGTCAGCATGCGGCTGGCCCAGGCGGTGAAGTCGCTCGGCAAGTAACTGCGGCCGCGCGTCCGCGTTGACGAAGAAGCCCAGGAAAACGCAGCGCTGACGCCGCGGGCTAATTGCCAGAGGACCATTAAAAGACTATATTCGGTCCTGTCATTTCGAGGGCGATCTCCAGCCATGAAGTACTCCACCCGGATCAGGCCGATCAGCTATCTGAAGGCGAATGCCGCGGAGGTGGTTCGCGAACTCGCCGAGCAGCGCGAACCGCTGGTGATCACCCAGAACGGCGAGGCCAAGGCGGTCATCCAGGACGTTGCCTCCTTCGAGCAGACCCAGGAAACGCTGGCCCTGCTCAAGATCCTCGCGCTCGGCAACCGACAGATCGAGGCGGGCAAGACGGTTCCGGCCGTCGAGGCCATCCGCCGTCTTCGCGAAAGAGCGGCGGCGCGTAAAGCTGAGGCCTGATGCGCTTCGAGGTGTTGCTGACCGAGGACGCCGGCAGCGACCTGGAAGAGATCTACGACTACATCGCGGCGCACGACGCGCCTTCGAAGGCCGACTACGTGCTCGACCGGATCGAGAAGGTCATGGAAACCCTCGCGACGTTTCCCGAGCGAGGCTCTTATCCGAAGGAACTCCTGGAGCTGGGCATCCGGGAGTATCGCCAGACGTTCTTCAAGCCCTACCGCGTCATCTACCGGGTCATCGGCGAGCGCGTGTACGTGTACCTGGTCGTGGACGGGCGGCGGGACATGCAGGCGCTGTTGCAGCGACGGCTGCTGGGCGCCTGAATCCCGCCACCGCTCAGCTCGCCTTCTGCACCGGCAGCATCAGGATGAACTTGTCCTTCGGCGCCGGCAGCCAGTTCGCTTCCTCGGGACGATCGAACGCGGCGGCGTATAGGCGAACCGGCCCCGACCCGGAATTGCCCTTTGGTTCTACGCGGCCGGGGCAGTTGAACCGGTCACCCGCGCCCGAACCGCAGCCGCGCGCACAGTCCCCGACCGCCGTCGCGATCGCGAAGCTCCACCGTCGCGCCGTGGCGCCGGGCGATCTCGCGCACGATCGCGAGCCCGAGCCCGCTGCCCGCGTCCGCGGCAGCGCGGCCGCGATAGAACCGGTCGAAGACGCGCTCCCGCTCCTCGGCCGGGATGCCCGGGCCGGTGTCGAGCACTTCGGCGACGACCTCGCTGCCTTGAGTGCTCACGCGCACGTCGACCTTGCCGCCGGTCGGCGTGTAGCGGATCGCGTTGTCGACGAGGTTGCCGAGCGCCGCGCGCAGGCTCTCCGCGTCGCCTTCGAGCTCCGCAGCCGCGGCATCCAGACCGAGGTCGATGCCGCGCGCCTGCGCCTGCGGCGCCTGCTCGACGACCACCTCCCGCGCAACGGCGGCGAGGTCGAACCGCGCCGCGGGCCGGGCGGAAGCGGCGTCGTCCTGCCGCGCGAGCTGCAGCAGCTGGTGCACGAGCCGCGCGGATCGCTCCACGCCCGCCTTGAGCCGCGCGAGTGCCTGCTCGCGCTCCCGGCCTTCGGGGACGCGCTCGAGGACCTGAAGCTGCAGCGTCACCGCCGCGATCGGGGTACGGAGCTCGTGCGCCGCGTCGCCGATGAACGCCCGCTCGCGGTCGAGGGCGCGGCCGAGCCGGGCGAGGAGATCGTTGAGCGACGCGACCAGCGGTCGCACCTCGTCGGGCACGGTCGCCTCGGGAAGCGGATCGAGCGCACGCGGACCGCGCGCCGCGACCGAGCGGGCGAGGCCGGTGAGCGGCGCAAGTCCCCGTCCCACGACGAACCAGATCAGCGCCGCGAGCAGCGGCAATGCAATCAGCAGCGGCACGAGAACGCGCAGCGCCGCCTTCGCCGCCCGGTCGCGCCGCAGGCTCATCGGCTGCGCGACCTGGACGATCTGGTTCTGGGCGTCGATGCGGTACACGCGCCAGTCGCCGCCGTCCGCCGCGATCGTGCTCAGGCCGACCGGGGCGCGCACCGGTACGAGGCGCGCGCTCGACACGAACACCACCGCGCCGTCCGCGCGCCACACCTGGATCACGAAGTCCTCGCCGCCGCTCCCGCCGCCCCCGCCGCCCTCGAAGATCCGGTCGCGCAGCGCGATCCCCATCTGCTGCAGCTGATAGTCGAAGAGCTCGGCGGCCTCGTCGTAGGCGGTGCGGTAGACGCCGACGGCGACCAGCGCGCCGGCGAAGGCGACCGCGGCGAGCAGCCCGACGAGCAGCGTGCGCCGGATCGAGCTCACGACCGCTTCGCCAGCATGTAGCCGACGCCGCGCAACGTCCGGATCAGGTCGGCGCCGAGCTTGCGCCGCAGCGTGTGGATGTGCACCTCGACCGCGTTCGACTCGATCTCCTGCTGCCAGCCGTAGAGCCGCTCCTCCAGCTGGGCGCGCGACAGCACCGCCCCCGGCCGCTCGAGGAGCGCCTCGAGCAGCGCAAACTCCCGCGCCGAGAGCGCGACTTCCTTGCCGTCGACGAGCACCTGGCGCGCCGCCGGGTCGAGCCGGAGCGCGCCGTGCTCGATCACCGGTGCGGCGCGGCCGGCGCGCCGCCGCGCCACCGCGCGGATGCGTGCGGCGAGCTCGTCGAGGTCGAACGGTTTCACGATGTAGTCGTCGGCGCCCGCATCCAGCCCGGCGATGCGGTCGGCGACCGCGTCGCGCGCGGTGATGACGAGCACCGGGAGGTCGGCGCCGCCGGCGCGCAAGCCGCGGAGCACGTCCAGACCCGATTTGCGCGGCAGCCCGAGGTCGAGCAGCACGATCTCGTGCGCACCCGCGGCGAGCGCCGCCTCGGCGGCGCGTCCGTCCTGCACCCAGTCGACCGCGTGTCCCGCGTGTCGCAGGCCGGCGGCGACGCTCTCGCCGATCATGACGTCGTCCTCGACCAGCAGCACGCGCATCGGGTCCCCCAGGAAAGGCTCGGGCGGCGCGGCCCGGAGTCCACGCCGCCCGGGATTTTGACCGACGGGCGCCGTCGCCGCTCGCGGAGCGCGGGTTACAGCTTCATCTCCCAGACGAACGCGACCCGCGCGGAGGTGTGCCCGGCGACGCGAACCTTGCGCTCGAGCAGGTGCCCGAAGTAGGTCGCCTTTACGATGTACTCGCCGTCGCGGATCCTCGCGAGCAGGTACGGTCCGTCGGTGCGCACCCTGAGCACGCTCGTGCCGGTGCGGTCGATCACGTCGACATCGACGTCGATGATGTACGTGTCGTGCTCGGCCGCCTTCCGGACGAACTCGAGCGCGAGCGGAAAGCTCGACTGCGCCTGCCGGAACGACTCGAACGCCGTCGTGCCTGCGCCCCCGGTGAGGTACTGGACCTCGCCCTGGACCTTGAGCGGCGGCAGCCCGGCGGGCGCGGCGGCGGCGCCCTGTCCCAGCGTCCAGACGACCGCGCCGCCCATGGGCTTCAGGGGCGAGCGGCGCACGTTGAGTCTCCGCCTGATCGGATACGGCATGGTGCGGGCTCAGCCGACGTTGACCGGCACGTAGATCTGCGCCGCCTCGCGCTGGACGAGGACCGCGATCGACTTGCCCGACTTGTCGATGAGCCGGCGAAGCTCGCCGACGTCCTTGACCGGCGTGCCGTTCACCGCGAGGATCACGTCGCCGCGCTGGATGCCGGCCCGCGCCGCGGCGCCGGACACGCTCTCGACCACCAGACCGTCCTTGCCCCCGGTCTCCTTGCGCTCCTCGGACGTGAGCGGCCGAACCGCGACGCCAAGCTTGCCCCGCGCTTCGCTGGTGCCGGCCGTCTCGGCGACCTGCATGTCCTTCGCTTCGCCGACGGTGATCGCGACCTCCTTCGCCCCGCCGTCGCGCCACAGCTCGAGCGTCGACCGGGTCCCGGGCTTCATCTCGGCGATGCGGCGCGCAAACTCCCCCGAATGCTCGATCGGCTTGCCGTCGAGCTTGAGCACGACGTCCCCGGCCTTGAGGCCGGCGCGCTCCGCCGGGCTGTCCTTCTCGATCGAGCTCACCAGCGCCCCGGTCGCCGCCTTCATCCCGAAGGAGCCGGCGAGCGGCTGGCTCATCTCCTGGACGGTGACGCCGAGCCGGCCCCGGACGACGCGCCCGTGGGCGACGAGCTGGTTCTTCACGTCGAGCGCCACGTCGATCGGGATCGCGAACGAGACCCCCTGGTAGCCGCCGGTGTGGCTGAAGATCTGCGAGTTGATGCCGATCACTTCGCCCGCCATGTTGAAGAGCGGCCCGCCCGAGTTGCCCGGGTTCACGGCGACGTCGGTCTGGATGAACGGCACGTAGCTCGAATCGGGCAGCGCGCGCCCGGTAGCGCTCACCACCCCCGCGGTCACGCTGCTCTCGAGGCCGAAGGGCGAGCCGATCGCCGCCACCCACTCGCCGGGCTTGACCGATTTCGGATCACCGAGCTTCACCGTGGGGAGCCCCGTGGCGTCGACCTTCAGGAGCGCGACGTCGGTGCGGCGGTCGGCGCCGATCACCTTGGCCTTGAGCTCGCGCCGGTCGGAGAGCTTGACGGTCACGTCGCTGGCGTCGGCCACGACGTGAGCGTTGGTGAGGATGTAGCCGTCGGCGCTCACGATGAAGCCGGAGCCCATGCCGTGCCTCGGCATGCGCTCCTGCGGCATCGGCATCTGGAAGCGCCGGAAGAACTGGGAGAGCTCGTCTTCGTCGGACGGCCGCTCGCGCTTCGCCGACGCGGCCGGCGCGGCGGTGTCGACCGAGATGTTGACCACCGCCGGCCCGTACTGCTGGACGAGCTGCGAGAAGTCGGGCAGCTGCTGCATGGCGGCGGCCGGACGGGCGGCAGGCGCCGCAATCGCCGTCGCCTGGGCGTGCGAGCTCTGGATCAGGTCGCGTCCCACGTAACCGCCGCCGAGGGCGGCGATGACCGCAGCCGCGACGAGGCTCCGGGAGAAGATCTTGCGTTGCATGCGGGTTCCTTTCGGTCTCGAGGGTCGGGCGTGCGGCCCGGATCGCTCGCAGGGTACGGGTGGAAACTTAAGCCAGTCTTAAGAGGCGGCCGGGCGCAAGGGGGTACGCCCGGCCGGGTCCGACTACTTCGCGGTGGTCGGCTGGGCGCCGGGTTTGGCGTCCCCCTTCGGCTCGGCCTTGGTCACCGGGGACTTGGCCTGCTTCGCCTTCGCGGCGGTCGCGGGCTTCTGCGCGGCGGCGTCGGCTTTCTGCTTCTCGGGCGCCTTGTCGGCGGCGACGGCGGCGAGACTGGCCGCGGCGAACGCCGCCGCGATGACGGCGGAAACTGCTCGTTGCATGCGTGCACTCCTTGAAATGGTGAGAGTCGCGGGAACGGCAGGTACCGTTCCACGCCCGGCACGCTACTGAGCGAGTCTTAAGCGAACCTTAACCAGGCCGGGGCGCAGCGCAACAGGAAGAGTCGATCACTCGCCACGGCAGCGCCGCATCCCTTGCAGAAGGCGATCGGCGAACCGTGTCCGCAGTCCCAGCACCGGTTCCAATATGCTAACTTGGCTGCATGGAAGAGCTGGCGCAGCTCCTCAACGGGCGCGGCATGGACTGTCCGAGGCTTGGCAGCGGTTTGAAACGAGGTTTGCCGATGACTGAGGTTTCCGAACGTTTGAACGAGCAAGCGCAATGGCAGAAGCGCAGGAGGGCTTTGTCGTGGCCCCGAAAAAGTCCGTCTGGCCGAGGCAGTCCGCGATTCGCTCGAGGCACTGCGCCGAGTGCGGGCTGCGCGGTCGCCTCCGGTTACTCCTCCCGTCCCGGCGGAGCGCCCGCGTAAGTGACCATGGAAATCTCCGCCGGTGATGGATGGCGCTCGCGTCAGGGTCGCCGCACGAGGGCGCGGAGCTTGCTGCCGGCCTGCGAGGACTGGTCGGGGCAGACCGCGGCGGGGGCATCCGCGACAACCACATCGACGTCCTCGCGGGGAACTCGCCCGAGAATCCGTTTCCGTCGTTCGTCTCGAGCACTCCACAGCGGCCCTTCCAGGCGTACGTCGTCGCCGACGAGCGGGTGAGGCCCCACCTCCATCGCCTGCACGCGCTCGATTAGGGCGGACATCTCGTGAGTCGCAGGAAGAAATCTTCCAGGGCGTCGAAGCGGCCCGAAGCACCGCGCGCCCCGCTTCCGCCAGCGCCCGCGGCGTCGAGGCGCGCCCGCACGCAGCGGATCGGCGTGACGTCCGTCGCGTTGCTCGCGATCGCCGTCGCGGCCTTATACGTCTTCCTTCGCGAGGGCACGGCGCCGCCCGCGCCTGCCGCGACGATCCCCCCGGGCCAATACGCCGGCAGCACGGCCTGCCGCGACTGCCACCAGAAGGAGCACGCGGCGTGGCAGGGCTCGCACCATGCGGCCGCGATGCAGGAAGCGAGCGACAAGACGGTGCTGGGCGACTTCGGCGACGCGAAGTTCGCGTACGCCGGCACGACCTCCACGTTCTTCAGGCGCGACGGCAGGTTCTTCGTCAGCACCGACGGCCCGGAGGGCAAGCTCGCCGACTACGAGATCAAGTACACCTTCGGGATCACGCCGCTGCAGCAGTACCTGATTGCGTTTCCCGACGGGCGGATCCAGGCGCTCTCGGTCGCGTGGGACGCGCGGCCGAAGGCCGAGGGCGGGCAGCGCTGGTTCCACCTCTACCCGGCCGAGAAAATCACGCACGCGGACCCGCTGCATTGGACGAAGCTCCAGCAGAACTGGAACTTCATGTGCGCCGATTGCCACTCGACCAACCTCCGCAAGAACTACGACCCGGCCGCCGACCGCTTCCGGACGACCTGGTCCGAGATCAACGTCGGCTGCGAGGCCTGCCATGGCCCGGCCTCGAATCACGTCGCCTGGGCGCGGAAGGAGGGCGACTGGAGGCGCTTCGGCGGCCCCGGCCGGGGACTCGGCGTCGTGTTCAACGAGCGCCAGGGTGTCGCGTGGGCCGTCGACGCCGCGACCGGCAACGCAACCCGCAGCCGCCCCCGTGAATCGGCGAAGGAGATCGAGACGTGCGCGCGCTGCCATGCGCGCCGCGCCCAGATCGGCGACGACTACTCACCCGGGCGGCCAATCGGCGACGCGTTCCTCCTCACCCCGCTCGAGGAGGGGCTGTACTGGCCCGACGGACAGATGCGCGACGAGGTCTACAACCACGGCTCGTTCGCCCAGAGCAAGATGTTCGCCCGCGGCGTCACCTGCAGCGATTGCCACGACCCGCACTCGCAGCAGCTGAAGGCGCCCGGCAACGCGGTCTGCGCGCAGTGCCACCTCCCGGCGAAGTACGACGCCGCCGCCCACCACCACCATCCGGCCGGCTCGAAAGGCGCGGCGTGCGCGGCGTGCCACATGCCTTCGACGACCTACATGGTCGTCGACCCGCGCCACGACCACAGTTTGCGGATCCCGCAGCCCGAGCTGTCGGTCAAGCTCGGCACGCCCAATGCCTGCAACAGCTGCCACACGGACAAGCCGGCCCAATGGGCTGCCGATGCCGTGCAGAAGTGGTACGGCCGCACGCCGGACGCTTATCAGGCCTTCGGCGAGGCGTTCGCCGCGTCGTCGCGCCGCGCGACCGACGCCCGGTCGCGGCTGCTGAAAGTCGCCGGCGACCGCGCGCAGCCGGCGATCGTCCGGGCGAGCGCGCTCGAGCGGCTCGCGCTCGATCCGACGCCGATCGCGATCGAGCTCGCCTCGCATGCGCTAAACGATCCCGACGAGCTGGTGCGCCGCAGCGGGGTGCAGCTGCTCGCGCGCGTGGATCCCGCCGTGGGGATGCGCTACCTGCCGCGCATGCTGGGGGACCCGGTGCGAGCAGTGCGCATCGAAGCGGCGCGGGCGCTCGCCGCGCAGCCCGCGGACCGGATTCCCGCGGAATACCGTGCCGCGTTCGACCGGGCGCTGGACGAGTACCTCGCCGTGCAGCGCTTCAACGCCGACCGGCCCGAGGCCCATCTGAATCTCGGCGCGCTCTACGTCGAGCGCGGCGAGCTCGACCAGGCCGAGGCCGAGTACAAGCGGGCGCTCGAGCTTGCACCCGGCACGGTCCAGCCGGTGGTCAACCTCGCGGATCTCTATCGCGCGCGCGGCGACGAGCAGCGGACGGAGGAGTTGCTGCGCGGCGCGCTGAAGACGCACGCCGCGTCCGCGCCCCTGCGTCACGCGCTCGGGCTCGCGTACGCGCGCCAGAAGCGTCAGAAGGAAACCCTGGCCGAGCTCGCCGAGGCCGCGCGGCTCGCGCCCGACGTCCCGCGCTATGCCTACGTGTACGGCGTCGCGCTCCACTCGTTCGGCGACACCGCGAAGGGCATCGCCGCGCTCGAGCAGGCGCACCAGCGTTTTCCGGGCGACCGCGCGATCCTGCAGGCGCTGGCGGCAATGGAGCGCGACCGTGGCGACCGCGCCAAGGCGCTCGCCTACGCGGAGCAGTTCGCCGCGCTCGCGCCGGACGATCCGGCGGGCGAGAGGCTCGTCCAGGAGCTGCGCCGGTAGACTGCAGGCCTCAGCCCCGCTTCGGCAACAGTTCCCCCAGCGCGTACAGAGTCTTCTGCGGGAAGCGTTCGAGCGGATAGAAACGGGTGATCACCGAGACCGCCTGCTCGTAGTGGTCGATCCCGAGGTGCCGGAGCAGATAGCGGACGTCGTCCTCGTCGTGGAACTCGGCGCCGATCCGCAGCGACAGGCACTTCATGGCGAGCAGGTACTCCGGCTGCGCCACCATGACCCGCAAGTGG
>JBOIFD010000039.1:0-3154 GCA_050741515.1 Burkholderiales bacterium | reverse complement strand
GGTCGTCCTGCCGGAGCGCGTGCAGCGCTTTCCGCCCGCGATGGAGCCGGGTGCAGATCTGCGCATCCTCCGCGGCCGACTCCGCGTATGCCGCCTGGTGCGCCTCGACCAGCCCGCGCTCGAAGAGGGCGATCTCCTCCGGATAGTAGAACTCGACGATATTGGTGGTCTGCTCGGGCGAGCGCGGGATCAGGCTGCTGACGACCAGCGAGTACGGGTACCACTCCAGCATCACGTTCGGGTAGTAGATCGACCAGACCGTCCCGTACTTCGGGAACTCGCCCCCGCTGTAGGCGAGGATCGCGTCGCGGTAGCGGGTGTAGTTCGCCGACACCTGGTTCTCCCACCGGCCCTTCACGCCCAGGATCTGGTACGACCACCGCTCGCCGAACCCCCATCGGTAGTTCCCGGCGTCGACGAACTCCTGCAGCCCGGGGTGGAACGGCTGCACGTGGTACAGCTCCAGATAGATCTCGAGGAACGTCTTCCAGTTGAACTCGCACTCGTCGACGGCGATCCGGTCGAACACGTAGTCGGCGAAGTCGTACTCGTTCGCGAGGCTGAAGTCGGCCAGGTCCTCGGCGACGTCCCGCCGGCCGGCGAAGAGCAGGCCGTGCCAGGCCTGGAGCGACGTCGACGGCAGCGGGAGGCTCGGCGTCGCGGCGAACTCCGGGGCGCCGAGGAGCTTGCCCTGGAGGTCGTACGTCCAGCGGTGCAGCGGGCACACGATGTTCCGCACTTTGCCGCGGCCCTCGAGCAGCAGGCTCTGGCGGTGGCGGCAGACGTTCCCGAGCAGGTTCACGCCGCGGTCGCTGCGCACCAGCACCTTGGCGTGCCGGGTGCCCTCGAGGGTCATGTAGTCGCCTTCCTTCGGCACCATCAGCTCGTGGCCGACGTACTGCGGGCCGCGGTCGAAGAGCGCCGCCTGCTCGCGGGCGAAGATCTCGGGGTCGAAGTACCAGGCGATCGGCAGCTGGGAAGCGGCCGGCTGGAGCCGGCTGGGATGGGCGGGCTCGGTCATTCGTGGACGTCTGTCTACTGTTGCTGCTGGCTCTGCTGGGCGGCCTTCTTGAGCAACCGCTCGCGCACCTTGGCCACGGCGACGACGAAGCGCTCGTGCGTTCCCCGCAGGACGTCGTCGGCGCCGTCCTTGACCGTCGCCTCGAAGGTCACGCGCCGGCCGTCGACGTTGGTCACCTTGACGTCGATCGACACCTCGGCGCCGAGCAGCGCGGGCCCGACGTGCTCGACGTTGACGCGCGTGCCGACCGAGTCCTCGCCCGGCTCGAGGTGCTGGAGGAGGAAGCTGCGGCAGGTGTACTCGATGTCGCTGATGATCCGCGGCGTCGCGTACACCCGGCAGTCGTCGCCCATGAACGCGATGACGCGGGACTCGTCGACCGTGATGCGCTTGGCGGTCGTCAGGCCGGCCGCGAGGGAAGGTTTCATGGCGGGAAAGCCTACACCAAGCGTGACGCGTTGGGCAGACCGCGCTCGGCTCCCCGCCTGCGAGGACCCGGGCAACGGCGCCTGCGAGCTGATGTGGGTCGAGGAGCTCGAAGCGAGCTGACTCGAAAGCGGTTGCGCGTCCGGCGCGCGCCTTCGGCAACGAACGTTCCGGCGCTGCGCTTCGCCACCATCCGTTCGTGATGTAGTTCCGGTCCGGAATCAGCCGCGATGCCCGGCCGCCGCCGGCGGTGTCGGGTCGCGGCGACAGCCGCCGCCATTATTCCAAGGCGCGCGAACTATTGCGTTGGCTGCCGCCGCCGGCGCGCCTACGATGCCACCCGCACAAATCCGATCGGGAAGCGAGGCAGACATGAACTACGTCAGGACGAGCTCGGCGATCGCGATCGTGGCGCTCGCGCTCGCGCTCGGCGGCTGCGCCGCAAGCATCTCGGGAGCCGTGAAGGTCGTGGACCGGGAGAACAAGCCGGTGCCCGACGCCAAGCTCGAGGGCATCGTCGTCAACATGATCAACACCACGGCGTCGATCGAGCAGGCGTCGTACTCGGTGAAGACCGACGCCAAGGGACGCTTCGCGGCCGACCCCAAGCAGATCAAGCCCGGAACCTACAAGATCGAGGCGCACGAGCTCGGCTATCTGCCGGCGAACAAGACGATCGAGTTCAAGGACTCCTCGCGCGAGGTCGAGCTCGAGCTCAAGCCGGTGCCGACCGGCGGGTCGCGCTCCTATCGCGGCGCGCCGTCGGACCGGGACAAGATCGTCAATCCGGGCGAGGTCAACATCGAGCCGCCCTCGATGTGATCGCTCGCGCCGCTCACCACTAGATCAACGAGGTAGCCCCATGCGCACGAAAGCGTTGTGCTTGCTCGTCGTCGCGTCGGCCCTGGCGATGCTCGCCGGATGTGCCGACAAGCCGGTCGACTTCGCGCTCGAGGTCAGGGTCCTGCTCGACGGACGCCCGGTGAAGGACGCCGACGTCATCCTGGACGGCACGGCCGAGGGCCGGACCGACGCCCAGGGCGTGTTCGCGAAGAGCTTCGCCCGGTTACCCGAGCAGCCCGTCCAGCTGACGGTCAAGAAGGAAACCGACAAGTTCCGCGCCAAGGCCTGGGACAAGACCTTCTCCGTCAAGCGACGCAGGGGGAGCGACCCGCAGGAGAAACAGGCGTTCACCGTCGAGCTGCAGCGCTATGTCGTGGTCGCGGTCAGCCACGACGGAAAACCGGTCGGCGGCGCGCAGGTGCGCGTCGAGGGCCGGGAGGCGGGCACGACGGCGGAGAGCGGCGAGCTCGAATACTCGTTCGACAAATGGCCCAAGGCCGGTTTGCGCGTGGCGGTGAAGAGAGAGGGCTTCGGCGACACGAGCGTCGTCCACAAAGGCGAGTCGGGAGACCGGATCGGCGTGGCGCTCTACAACTCGGCGGTGGTGACGGTCGAGGCGCTCGAGGAGCGCAACGGGGTCAGCCGTCCGATCGAGGGCGCCACCGTCGCCATCGGCGGAGACGAGGTCGGCAGGACGGGAAAGAACGGGATCCATACCTATCGCCACAAGGGCAAGGTGGGCGGGACGGCTGCGGTGCGCATCAGTGCGGCCGGCTACGTGCCGTCCGTCGCCACCCGCTCGGTGACGCTCGGCGGCAGCCGGAAGATCCGGCACTACTTCCAGTCGGCGGCCGGCGAGCGTCC
>JBOIFD010000038.1:0-4797 GCA_050741515.1 Burkholderiales bacterium | reverse complement strand
CAGCAGGTCGCGGGCTGGATCGTCGAAGCCGAGGCGGGGGGCAAGGTTCGGCTCGTCCCGCTGGCGGCGACGCCGGTGCCGCCGCAGAAGGCGCTCGAGTTCTGGACCAAGCCGCAGCGGGCGGCCGCGCCAACTTCCCTCGGGCTCGTCCCCGGCGACCGCGTGACCGAGATCGCCGCCGCGCGGCTCCCCGCCCTGGAGCCCGAGCAGCTGTTCGAGCTCACGCTGGAGCCCGAGACCGGCTCGCCCACGGGTCGGCCGACCGGCCCGGTGCTCTTCGTGGGCCGCGCCGTCGCCATGCGGTAGCTCGCGCGCGGCGCCTGCATCCAGACCCCCCGTTCGCGGGTAGTGCCGGTCGAGACGCCGCAAGCGGCGGCCTCGACCCTTCCCGAACACATTGAAAGGACCACTCATGCTCAAGCAGCTCGTTTTGCCGATCGCCTGCCTCGCCGCGACTTCAGCGTTCGCGCAGTCCGATCCCCTTGCCGCGCCCGAGCCGGTGCGGGCGCCGGCCCACCACCGCATCGCGATGGACACCTGGGGCGTCGGCGAGATCACCTACGAATGCCGCGCGAAGAAGGACGCCGCGGGCCAGTTCGAATGGGGCTTCGTGGCGCCGGTCGCGACCCTGTACGACCGGCAGAAGAAGGCCGTCGGCAAGTACTACGGCGGACCGACCTGGGAAGCGAACGACGGCTCCAGGGTGACCGGCAAGCAGGTCGCGGTCGCCCCCTCGCCCAACCCGAAGAGCATCCCGCTGCAGCTCGTGAAGGCGGAAGCCCCGATGGGCGGCGGCGCGATGAACGGCGTCACGTACATCCAGCGGCTCGACACGAAGGCCGGCGTCGCCCCCGCGACGACGTGCGATGCCGCCGCCAGGGGCAAGCAGGAGAAGGTCGCCTACGAGGCGCGCTACGTGTTCTACCGGCAGTAGCGCCTGCCCGCCCGGCCCCGGGAGACGCCGCGCGAGACGAGCCCCCGCTCGCGCGCTATCCGGGTCCGGGCGCCTCGTTCGGCCGCTCGGTGACGTAGACGGTGCCGGTGAAACTCGACACCGGAACGCCGTCCTGGCGGCGCACGTCGATCCGATAGACGCCCAGCTTGCGCGACCGCGAGACTTCGATCGCGCTCGCGGTCAGCACGTCGCCCGCCCTGACCGCGACCTGGTAGGTGATGTGGGCGTCGATCGCCGCGGCGATGACGCCGTGCGAATTGGATGCGAGGCCGAACGCGCTGTCGGCGAGCGCGAACGTCACGCCGCCGTGGCAGGTGCCGTTGAAGTTGAGGTGCTGCTCGCCCACGGCGAGGGACACTGCGGCGCGGCCGGGGCCGCCGTCGACGCACTCGATGCCGAGCAGCCGCATGAGCGGGTCGCGGGCGGCGAGCCGCGCGATGCGCTCGGCTTCGGCGCTCGTTCGTTCCATCACTCGAAGCCCTCGAACCGCGCGAAGCCCGGGACCGGCTCGCGCTCGGTGACGAGCCGGCTCTCCGGCGGGTCGGGATCCGCGTAGCCGAGGCTCATCCCGCACACGACCTGCTCGTTCTCGGGCAGCGCCAGCTCGACGGCGATGGTCTTCGGGAACTCCATCCATGCCGCCTGCGGGCAGGTGTCGAGTCCGCGGGCACGCGCCGCGACCATGATGTTCTGGAGGAACATGCCGTAGTCGGCCCAGCTGCCCAGCTCGAGATCCCGCTCGATCGCGAAGATCATCCCGACCGGCGCGTCGAAGAAGAGGTAGTTGCGGCGGTGCTGCGCGTGCATCCTGGCCTTGTCGCCGCGCCCGATCCCGAGCAGCCCGTAGAGATCCCAGCCGATCTTCCGGCGCCGCGCGAGATAGGGCTCGAACCACTTGGTCGGGTAATAGTGGTATTCCGGATGCTCCTCACCGGCGTCGTACGCCGCCGCGACCGCCCGCGAGAGCCGGTCCTTCGCCTCGCCCGCCAGCACGTAGGCTTTCCACGGCTGGATGTTGCTGCCGCTCGGGGCGCGGCTCGCGACGGCGAGAATCTCCTCGACCGTCGCGCGCGGCACCGGCCGCGGCAGAAACGCTCGCACCGACCGCCGCGACGTGATCGCGCGGTCGACCGCGGCGACGTCGTCGATCGTCGTCGGCACCGGCGTGCGCAGGCGGCGGCCGCGTCCGGCGAAGGCGCCGTGCCCTTCGATCGCGTCGACGAGCGCCGGCACGCCTTCCCCGGTCGTCGCCGTCGTCCGCAGGACCTTGACCTCCCAGGGTCCCCGGCGACGGAGCCGCAGCATCTCGCGAAGCGCGCGCTCGGTATCCGGCGCGAGCGGCGAGTCGCCCCGGTTCACCACCAGGAGGTCGGCGATCTCCAGCACGCCGGCCTTGATCGCCTGGATGTCGTCGCCGAGGCCCGGCGCGGAGACCACGATGCGGGTGTCGGCGAGCTGCGCGATCTCGACCTCCGACTGCCCGGTGCCGACGGTCTCGACGATGATCGGGTCGAACCCGGCGGCGTCGAGGACGTCGATGATCCGGTGCGTGCCGCGCGACACGCCGCCGAGGTGCCCCCGGGAGGCGGCGGAGCGGATGAACACCCGGTCGTCGCTCCCGTGGCTTCCCATCCGCACGCGATCCCCGAGGATCGCGCCCCCGGTGACCGGGCTCGAGGGATCGACCGCGACGACGCCGATCCGCCGGCCGCGCGCGAGCCACTCCCCCAGCAGCGCGTTGATGAGCGTCGACTTGCCGGTGCCGGGCGCGCCGGTGATGCCGACGACGTGCGCGCGGCCGACGTGCGGCGCGAGCGCCTCCCGCAGGCTCGCGGCCGCGGCGGTGTCGTTCTCGACGGCGGTGATCGCCCGCGCGATCGAGCGCCGGTCGCCGGCGAGGATCGGCGCGATGAGCGGCTGCTCGGCAGCGTCCATCCAGGCGTCCGGCTAGACGGCGGCCGCCAGCCGGGCGGCGATGTCGTCCGGGAACGGCACCGCGCGCCGGGCCGCGGTGTCCATGTGCGCGGCGGTGATCGTCGTCGCGGCGACCTCCTCGCCGGTCTCCACGTCGTACATGCGGTGGGTGAAGCGCACGACCTTCGGCTTGACCTCCTCCACCTCCGAGGTGACGCGGATGAGCGCGCCGGGCAGGAGCTCGCGCCGGTAGTACGTGTGCTGCTCGAGCGCCCCCATGCCGCGGCGGTTGTCGCGGAGGTAGGCGCCGGTGAGGCCGTAGTTCGCGAGGAGCTGCCAACTCGCCTCGTCGAAGCGCGCGACGTAGAACTGCACGTTCATGTGGCCGACGTGATCCGTCTGCCAGGGGTAGACCGTCCCGCGCGCAGTCTCGAACTTCGTGCCCATCACACGATCGCCTGCACGTGGCCGAACCCGAGCTCGCGCCTCAGCCGGCCGCAGATCTCGCCGTGGGTGCAGCCGGCCTCGGCGGCGGCGACGACCGCGGCGAACACGTTCGCCTCCGGGTCGTGCGCCGCGGCCGCGAGCGCATCGAGGGCCCGCTTCACCCCTGCCTCCGAGCGGCCGGCCTTCCATGCCCTGAACGACGCGATGTGGGCGCGCATCCGCGCCGGGTCGGGCCGGGCGAGCGCCTGGCGCTCCACCGCGTCCTCCACGACCTCGTAGCGGTTCACGCCGACCACCGTCTGCTCGCCGGACTCGACCCGCGCCTGGAAGCGACGGGCCGACTCGCCGATCATGCGCTGCACGAGGCCGGACTCGACGGCCGCGTACATCCCGCCGGCGTCCGCGACGACCTTCAGGACGCGGAGGATCTCGGCCTCCATCCGGTCGGTGAGCGCCTCGACGTAGTAGCTGCCGCCGAGCGGGTCGATGACGTCGGTGAGGTGCGCCTCCTCGCGCAGGATGTTCTGGGTCGCGACCGCGACGCGCGCGCCGGCGTCGGTCGGCGTCGACAGCGCCTCGTCGTAGGCGTCGGTATGCAGCGACTGCAGGCCGCCGAAGATCCCCGCCATGGCCTGCACCGCGACCCGCGCGACGTTGTTGAGCGGCTGCTGGCGCGTGAGGTCGACGCCCGAGGTCTGGGCGTGGAACTTGAACCGCCAGGCGCGCGGGTCGGCGGCGCCGAAGCGGTCGCGCGCGATCCGGGACCAGATCCGCCGGCCGGCGCGGAACTTCGCGATCTCCTCGAAGAACGAGAGCGAGATGTCGAAGAAGAACGTGAACCGCGGCAGGAACGCGTCGGGGGCCATCCCGCGGGCGACGCAGTCGTCGGCGACCTGGATCGCGGTCGCGAGCGTGAACGCCATGGCCTCGGCCGGGGTCGCGCCGGCCTGCTGCACGTGCTGTCCGACGACCGACATCGGGTTCCACCTCGGGACGCTCGCGTTGCAGAACTCGATGTGGTCGACCAGGATCCGCCGCGCCCCGCCGAGCGCGATGCGGAAGAACATGTGGTTCGCGACGTAGTGGGAGAGGTAGTCGCTCTGGTTGGACGTGCCGGTGATCGCGCTCCAGGGCACGCCGCGCTGCTTCGCGGTCGCGAGCAGGAACGCGAGCAGGGTGAACGGGCTCGGGTCGTTCATCGCGCAGGAGGTGCGGGCGAGGTCCACGCCGGCGAGCGCCTCGCCCATGTGCGCGGCGGAGTTCACGACCGTGCCGCAGGTCCCGAGCAGCTCCTCGTGGACCTCGTCCATGTCGTAGCCCCGGAACACCGAGTTGCACGGGATCAGCGAGACGGCGGTGGTGCCGTGGTCGATCAGATCGCGCAGCCGCGCGTTGTAGTCCGCGGGCGTGCCGAGCCCGACCAGCTGGCGCTGGGTCCAGGTGCGGCCGCGATGCATCGTCGGGTAGATGCCGCGCGTGTA
>JBOIFD010000037.1:0-4788 GCA_050741515.1 Burkholderiales bacterium | reverse complement strand
GTACTCCCGCGACCCCGCGATCGCCTTCTCGAAGATCGACGGATTCGAAGTGATCCCGCGCAGCTCCCCGTCGGCGACGAGCTTCGCGAGCCCGCCCGACTCGATCAGGTCGCGGCGGATGTAGTCGAGCCAAACCGACTGGCCCTGGGCCGCGAGCTCATGCAGGGGATTCGTTGCCATACTGGCTCCTCGTTTCCCGAAGCTTACTTTGTTCTTCGGACCATCCCGGCGCACCCTCGTCCGGGAAGGGGACACTTCATACACCACCCCTCCGCGTTCGAGGAGGGGAAAATTCTCACTCCACCCTCCACCTCAACCGAGCAGCCCCGACGCAAGGTCAGGTTCCCCGCAATGCCGCAGGATCTCCTCGCGCGCGGCGTCGCGCAGCTTCACCGCCGCCGCCCAGTCCCGCCCCTGCGGCCGGATCGGCTCCCCGAACACCACCCGGATCGGACCGCGCCGGAAGATCCACCCGTCGGCGCGCAGCATCGACCGCGTCCCGCGAAACGCCACCGCCACCACCGGCACGCCCGCCTCCGCCGCGATCACGAACGCCCCCATCCGGAACGGCCGCACCCCCGGCATCCGCGTGAACGTCCCCTCGGGAAAAATCGCGAGCGCCGCCCCCGCCTTCGCGAGCGCCGACAGCTCGCGCGTGTCCTCGACCCCCTTCGCCGCGTCGAACCGCTCGACGAAGAACGCGCCGGCCTTCCGGAACGCGATCCGCGTCACGAGATTCCGCTCGAACCCCTCCTTCGCCGCGAACGTGAACCGCGCCGGCAGCAACCCGAAGAGCAGCGCGCCATCGACGTAGCTCGCGTGATTCGCGACCACGACGACCGGTCCCGAGCCCGGCACGCGATCGAGCCCCTCGACCGAGATCGGCACGCCCGCGAGCCGCACCGCAAACCGCGTGATGGCGCGCCACACCTGCCGCGCCGCCCGCTGCGGCAGCAGCACCGTGAACACGAAGCCGACAACCGCGGCGATCGCCGCGACCCCCCACAGGTAGAGCGAGTACGCGATCGCCGCGGCGTTCCGCCGCCACTGCGCGAGCCAGCCGCGAGCCGACCGCAGCGCGAGCCGCGCCAGGTCCCACCACAGCCCGGGACCCTTCGCGCCCACCAGCCCCCGCTCGTACAGCTCGCGGCTCGCCGCGCGCCGGATCTTCCCGCTGGAAGTCTTCAGTACCGTGTGCGGCGGCGCGAGCACGATCTCGTCCGCCGGCCCGCCGATCAGATCCACCGCGAGCTCGTTGATGCGCGCCACCAGCGCCGCGCGATCCGCTTCGCCCGCCTCCCGCGTCTCCGCGAGCACGACGACGCGCTCGGTCCCGCTCGTCGCGCTCGGGATCCCGAACACCGCCACGCAGCCCTTGCGAATCCCCGGCAGGTCCCCCACCGCCTCCTCGAGCTCGTACGGATACAGGTTGTGGCCGCCGCGCGTCATCATGTCCTTCGACCGGCCGGTGAGGTACAGCTCGCCCTCGGCGACGTAGCCGAGGTCGCCGCTGTCGAGCCACTCGCCGTCGAAGAGCGCCGCCGTCGCCGCGGGGTTCCGGTAGTAGCCGCTCGTCGCCGACGGACCCTTGAACTCGACCCGCCCGACGTGGCGCTCCGGCAGCTCGCGGCTCGCGGCGTCGGCGATCCGGATCTGGTAGCCCGCGAGCGGCCGCCCGCACGCGACGATCGCCGTCGCCTGCTCGTCCCAGGGCGAAGCCGGCACCGCGATGCGCTCGACCGCGAGGCGCTCGCGCTCCACGTGATCGACGAGCAACCCCCGCCGTCCCGGCGGGAACGCGACGTCGAGCGCGACCTCGGCGAGCCCGTAGACCGGCGCGAGCGTGTTCGGATCGAGGCCGTACTTCGCGAACCGCTTCGCGAACCGCTGCATCGTGTCCGCGCTCACCGGCTCCGCGCCGTTGAACGCCCAGCGCCAGGACGAGAGATCGAGCCCCTCGAGCTCGCGCTCGTCGAGCCGCGAGGCGCACAGCTCGTAGGCGAAGTTCGGCCCGGCCGAGATCGTCCCGCGGTAGCGGTGGATCGCCCACAGCCAGCGCGCCGGCCGCGACAGGAAGGCGAGCGGCGACATCACGACCAGCGGGATGGAGCAATACAGCGTGTTGAGCCACGCGCCGATCAGTCCCATGTCGTGATAGAGCGGCAGCCAGGAGACGAACACGTCGGCCGGCGTCGCCCCGGTCGCGCGGACCATCGCGCGCATGTTCGCGAGCAGCATCGCGTGCGTCAGCACGACGCCCTTCGGGTTCCCGGTCGAGCCCGAGGTGTACTGGATGAAGGCGATGTTCTCCGCGGTCACCGGAACGCGCGTGGGCTTCGCGCCCTGCTCCATCAGGTCGCCGGCCGTGACGACGCGAGTGAGGCTCGCGACCTGGCCGCGGAGCAGGCCGCCGACCGCCTTCGCCTCCCGGACGGTGATCAGCACGCGCGCAACGCAGCTCTGCAGGATCCCCGCCTGGCGCCGCACGTGATCGGCGAGCTGCGCGAGCCGGAACGGCGGATAGATCGGCACCGGGATGCCGCCCGCTGCGAGCACGCCGTAGTAGGCGGCGAAGAACTCGCGCCCGGTCGGCAGCATGATCGCGACGGCGTGGCCGGGCTCGAGCCCATCGCGCTGCAGACCGCCGGCGACGGCGTCCGCGTCCCGCGCGAGGTCGGCGTAGCTCAGCGACGCGTGGCCGTCGTCGCCTTCGAGAAGCGTGATCGTGGTGCGGTCCGGATGCGCACGGACGTGCCAGTCGAGGACCTCGAGCAGCGTGGTGGCCGCCTCCGGGGCGGCCTCGGCGGTGTCGCCGGCGAGCTGGACGACGTCTGCGGCGAGCGCGTGGCGCTTCGACCCGGAGAGCAGCGCGCGCAGCATGTCGCGCGGCGTCTCGATCTCGGCCAGGGTGTCGTCCGTCACGCTGATCCCGAACTGCTGCTCGACCCGCAGCCAGACCTCGTAGCGGCCGAGGCTGTCGAGCCCGAGGTCGCGCTCGAGCAGGCTGTCGAGGGTCGCGGTGATGACGGGGCCGGCGGCGCTGCGCGTCTCCGCGAGGAACCCGTTCAGGATGTCGACCAGGGTCCGCGCGGTCTGCTCGAGGGAGAGCGCGGGCTGGGACTGGGCGGCGACGGCCATGCGTGGCGGAAGGGCGGGCGAGGCGGTATCGTAATTCGAAACCCGGGATCGGGGCTTCTCCGTTGCTGAATCTCGTACAGTATTGCTGCCCATTCGACAGTCAGCCGGTTTTGACCCCGCGCAACCCCGGGAGCTCGTAGCCGGTGGATGATCACCCGATGACCTTCGAATCCCGCACCGACGCCGCCCGGCGCCTCGCCCAGGCGCTCGAAAAATACCGGGGCCGCAACCCGCTCGTCCTCGCCATCCCCCGCGGCGCGGTGGAGATGGGGCGCGTGCTCGCCGACGAGTTGCAAGGCGAGCTCGACGTCGTGCTCGTGCGCAAGCTCGGCGCGCCTTACAGCGCCGAGTTCGCGGTCGGCGCGATCGACGAGACCGGCTGGGCGTACATCGCCGACCACGCGCGGAGCGCCGGCGCCGACGAGGCATACCTCGAGCGCGAGCAGCAGCGGCAGCTCGAGATCCTGCGCCGGCGCCGCGCGCAGTACACCCCCCACCGGCCCCCGATCGACCCGAAGAGCCGCATCGCGATCGTCGTCGACGACGGGCTCGCGACCGGCGCGACCATGATCGCCGCGCTGCACGCCGTGCGCGCGCGGCAGCCCGAGCGGCTGGTCTGCGCGGTGCCGGTGGCCGCGCCCGACAGCCTCGAGCTCGTGCGGCCGTACTGCGACGAGATCGTGTGCCTCGAGGCGCCGCCGGGGTTCTTCGCCGTCGGCCAGTTCTACCGCGAGTTCCGCCAGGTCGAGGACGACGAGGTGATCGGGCTGCTCGCCGCCCCCCACCGGCGGGGTTGACACTTGGACTATCATCATCCGATGAGGATCCGCGTCGAATGCTATTCGGGGTACCGGGGCGAGCAGGAGCCCCGGGCCTTCTGGCTCGGCGAGCGCCGGTTCGAGGTCATCGAGCTCCAGGACCGGTGGCTCCACCCGCAGCACCGCTATTTCAAGGTCCGGGTCGACGACGGCCGCCGGTTCATCCTCCGCCACGACGGTCCCTCCGGGGACTGGGAGCTCGCGGGGCTCGTCGGACCCGAGCGCCGGACGTTCGGCGGCCCCAGGACGCTGCACTGACGGCGTCAATCGCCGCGTCCTTCAACCACCCCGTCGCGCGCCGCGCGACACCCCTCCTGTCCAGGAGGGGATAGTCTGGCCGCATGCCGCGCCTCGCCGAGCTCGTCACCGCCTCGCGGCGCGTCGGCGCCACCGCGAGCCGGCTCAGGAAAGTCGCGGAGCTCGCCGCGCTCCTCCGCCGCCTCCAGCCGGAGGAAATCGAGATCGCCGTCGGGTACCTGTCCGGCGAGACGCGGCAAGGCAAGCTCGGGATCGGCTACGCCACGCTCGCCGAAGCCCGCTCCGGCGGGGCACGGCGGTCGGCCTCGCTCGAGCTCCGCGCCGTCGACGACGCGCTCGACGCGCTCGCCGCGACCAAAGGGAAAGGCTCGGCCGCCGAGCGGGCGCGCCGGCTCGGCGCGCTCTTCGCGCGCGCGACGCGCGACGAGCAGGACTTCCTCGTCCGGCTCCTGGTCGGCGAGCTCCGCCAGGGCGCGCTCGAGGGCGTGCTGAGCGACGCGATTGCCCGCGCCGCGTCGGTGCCGCCCGAGCGCGTGCGCCGGGCCGGGATGCTCGGTGGTCGACTGCCGTCGGT
>JBOIFD010000036.1:0-4551 GCA_050741515.1 Burkholderiales bacterium | reverse complement strand
GACTTCGACGCCGGCAGGGCCCCGTCGCCCGGGGCGCTCGAGGTCCTGCACCGGCCGGCGGCCGCGCCGGTCACCCCGGGACGCCTCGACCCGGCGAACGGCCGTTACGTGCTGGCGTTGCTCGACGCCGCAGTCGACGGGTGCCTCGCCGGCACGTTCGACGCGCTCGTGACCGCGCCGGTCCAGAAGAGCGTCGTCAACGACGCCGGCATTCCGTTCACGGGCCACACCGAGTATCTCGCCGCGCGCACCGGCGCCGACGTCGTGATGATGCTCGTGGGCGGAGGCCTGCGGGTCGCGCTCGCGACCACCCATCTCGCGCTCGCGGACGTGGCGCGGGCGATCACGCGCGCGGGGCTCGAGCGCACGCTCCGCACGATCGAGGCGGAGCTCGGCCGGCGCTTCGGCATCGTCCGGCCGCGCATCCTCGTCGCCGGGCTCAATCCGCACGCCGGCGAGGCGGGCTATCTCGGCCGCGAGGAGATCGACGTCATCGCGCCGGTGGTCGAGAAGCTGGCCCGCGCGGGCCTCGCGGTGCGCGGTCCGCTGCCGGCCGACACGCTGTTCACGCCGCGCGAGCTGCGCGACGCCGATTGCGTGCTGGCGATGTACCACGACCAGGGATTGCCGGTGCTCAAGCACGCGTCGTTCGGCCGCGGCGTCAACATCACGCTCGGCCTGCCGTTCGTGCGGACCTCCGTCGACCATGGGACGGCGCTCGATCTCGCCGGCACCGGCAAGGCCGACCCGTCCAGCCTGTTCGAGGCGGTCGAGCTGGCGGTCGAGATGGCCGGGCACGAGCGCCGCCGCGCGTGACGCACGTCCCGCGCAAGCGCTACGGCCAGCATTTCCTCCACGACCGCGGCGTGATCGCGAGGATCGTCGCGGCGGTCGACCCGCAGCCCGCTGACGCGATCGTGGAGATCGGCCCCGGAACGGGCGCGCTCACCGCGCCGCTGCTCGATCGCGTCACGCGTCTCGAAGCCATCGAGATCGACCGCGATCTCGCGGCGCGGCTCACGGCCGAGCACCCGCGCCTCGTCCTGCATCGCGGCGACGCGCTCAAGTTCGACTTCGCGCAGCTCCCCGATCGGCTCCGCGTGGTCGGGAACCTGCCCTACAACGTCTCGACGCCGGTCCTGTTTCGCCTGGTCGAGGTCGCCGATCGGCTGCGCGACGCGCACCTCATGCTGCAGAAGGAGGTGGTCGACCGGATGGTGGCCGCGCCGTCGACCTCCGAGTACGGCCGGCTGTCGGTGATGCTGCAGTACCGCTTCGAGATGCGGAAGCTGTTCGACGTGAAGCCCGGGGCGTTTCGTCCGCCGCCGAAGGTCGACTCCGCAGTCGCGCGCCTGGTGCCGAGACCGGCGGCAACGCTCGCGGCGCGCGACCGGGCGGCGCTCGCGCGGGTCGTCACGGCCGCGTTCACCAAGCGCCGGAAGCAACTGCGCAATGCGCTCGCCGGGATCGTCGACGAGGACCGACTGCGCACGCTTGGAATCGATCCGCGTTTGCGGCCGGAGAACCTCGGGGTCCTGGAATACGTGGCGATCGCGAACGCGGCCGGCGCGGGCGCTGGCGACTAGTCCCGCTCGATCAGCTCGATCTTGTAGCCGTCCGGGTCCGCGACGAAGGCGATCACCGTGGTGCCGCCCTTCACCGGCCCGGCTTCGCGCGTCACCTTGCCGCCGCGCTTCTTCACCTCCGCACACGCCCTGGCGGCGTCCGGCACGGCGAGCGCGACGTGGCCGTAGGCCGTGCCGAGCTCGTACCGGTCGACGCCGTAGTTGTAGGTGAGCTCGAGCACCGCCGTCTTGTCCTCGTCGTCGTAGCCCACGAACGCGAGCGAGTACTTCTGGTCCGGGCGGTCGGTGGTGCGAAGCAGCTTCATGCCGAGCACCTCGGTGTAGAACCTGACCGAGCGGTCCAGGTCGCCGACGCGGAGCATGGTGTGCAGGATTCGCATCGTGGTTCCCCTCTAGAGGTCCGGAATCAGGTGCCCGCGATCGCGGAGCTCGCGCCGCGCCCACTCGTGATCGCGGAACACCGACTCGACCAGGCGCCAGAACGCCGCCGAGTGGTTCATGTGCCGCAGGTGGGCGAGCTCGTGCACGACGACGTAGTCGACCAGCCGCGGCTCGAAGTGCACGAGCTTCCAGTGGAGGAGCACCCGCCCTCGGCCATCGAGTGTCTGGGTGCAGCTGCCCCACTGGGAGGCGGCGTTCGACAAGCCGACTTCCGGGAGGAGCACGCCCATCGCGGGCGCGCGCGCCACGATCCGCCCGCGATACAGCGCGAGCGCTGCGGCGCGGAGCCACTCGACCACGGTTTCGCGCAGGCGCGGGGCGGCCGCGAAGGCGATTGCCGGAACCTCCAGCCGATCCACGACGAGCCGGGTGCGACCCCAGGCGGTGCGGGCGAGCGCGACGTCGCGTCCGAGATACGGGAACCGGGCACCCTCCTGCCAGAGAAACGGCGGACAAACATTGCGGCGGACCTCGTCGAGGCGCTTCAGCACCCAGCGCTGCTTCTCGCGGATGAACGCCTCCACCTCCGCGATCGTCGCCCAGCGCGGCGCCGCGGCCACCAGGCCGTGCGCCTCGACCGCGATGCCGATCGTCCGCCGGCGTGCACGGCGGAACCAGTAAGGCAGCACCCGGGTCCCGAGCTGGAGGTGCCGAAGCCGCCCGGGCGGCTTCGGCGTCGGCCCCTTCAGCTCGCGCCGACCCGGCTCGGCCAGGAACGGGAGCTCGAGCTGCACCTCAGGCCTCCCGGTCGAGCGGGGTGGCATAGCGAAGCGCAGCGGGCGCGACCGCGTCGCGCGGCGTGAGCCGTTCCATCTCGCCCTCGATCCAGTCCTCGACGCGGCGCGTCACCTGCTCCGGCGTGAGCCCGGCGGTGTCGATCGCGGGCCCGATCACCACGGTGACCTTCCCGGGATACTTCCGGAACGAGTTGCGCGGCCAGACGAGGCCGGCGTTGTGCGCGACCGGCAGCACCTTCGCGCCGTTGCTCACCGCGATCACGGCGCCGCCCAGCTTGTAGATGCCGCGCCGGCCGACCGCGACGCGCGTCCCTTCGGGGTACACCATGATCGAGAAGCCCTGCCTGAGGCGCTCGCCGCCGAGCTCGATCAGCCGCTGCATTGCCAGCTTGCGGTGCGCGCGGTTGATCGCGATCGGGCTCATCAGGCCGAGCCCCCAGCCGAGGAACGGGATCCAGAGCAGCTCCCGCTTGATCACGTACACGTGCGGCGGGAAGATCGAGCTGTAGGCGATCGTCTCCCACGCCGACTGGTGCTTCGAGAGGATGACGCTCGGCGCGCGCGGGACGTTCGCCAGGCCGTGCACTTCGTGCTCGATGCCGAGCAGCCGGCGGATCAGCCACAGCGCGGTCCGGTTCCAGCCGATGATCACGTGGTAGCGCGTGAGCCGGGAGAACGGCGCCGACAGCATCACGATCGCCCAGTAGAACGGCGTGAACCCGATCAGGATCGCCAGAAAGAGCGCGGAGCGGAGCGCGATCATTGCGCGAGCACTGCGGCGACCGCGGCGAGATCCGGATAGACCCGCGCGCCCTCCGGCAGCCCGCCGGCCTCGAGGGTCTTCGCGCCCTTGCCGGTGAGCACCAGGATCGGCAGGGCCTTGACCGCCGCCGCGGCCTGGAGGTCGCGCAGGCTGTCGCCGACCGCGGGCACGTCCGCGAGCGGCATGGCGAACCGCTCGCCGATCTCGACCAGCATTCCCGGGCTCGGCTTCCGGTAGCGGGAGTCGGACTCGGCGGTGTCGGGGCAGTAGAAGATCGCCTCGATGCGCCCGCCCGCCTGGTTGACCTGCTTGTGCATCTTGGCGTTGATGGCGTTCAACGTCGCCATGTCGAACAGCCCGCGGCCGACGCCGGACTGGTTGGTCGCCACGACCACGCGGTAGCCGGCCTGCGTGAGGCGGGCGATCGCCTCGAGGCTGCCCGCGATCGGCTTCCATTCGTCCGGGCCCTTGATGAAGCCGGGGCGGTCGAGGTTGATGACGCCGTCGCGGTCGAGGATGATGAGCTTCACTGCAGGCAGGGGTCGCGA
Organism: Burkholderiales bacterium; assembly: GCA_050741515.1. Taxonomy (GTDB): domain Bacteria; phylum Pseudomonadota; class Gammaproteobacteria; order Burkholderiales; family SG8-39; genus DATEDA01. The sequence continues at coordinate 476 of JBOIFD010000036.1, read as the reverse complement.
AACCGGCAGTACGCGGCGAAGTCTAGCCCAGCTTCGCCGCCCGTTGACCGGTGGCGAGCGGTCATGCGGCGAGCTTCGAGAGGTCGGCGACCCGGTTCATCGCCTGCCGCAGGTCGGCGAGCAGCGCCAGGCGGTTCTGCCGCAGCGCCGAATCGTCGACCATGACCATGACCGTGTCGAAGAACGCATCCACGGGCGTCTTGAGCACGGCGAAGGTCTTCAGATAACCGGTGAAGTCGCCGCGCTCGAAGCGGGGCGTGGCTTGCTGCGACGCCGCCCGGAGCGCGTCGAAGAGCGCCCGCTCCCCGGGCTCCTTGAGCATCTTCGCTTCGGCGTTCTGGAACGATTCGCCCTTGGCGGCCGCCTGCCGGAGGATGTTCGCCACCCGCTTGTTGGCCGCAGCGAGGCTTTCCGCCTCGGGGAGACCGGCGAACACCCGCACTGCGGCGAGCTGATGCGGAACGAGATCGAGCCGG
>JBOIFD010000035.1:0-14427 GCA_050741515.1 Burkholderiales bacterium | reverse complement strand
TGCCGCACGCGCTCGACGAGCATCGCGAGCGAGGGCTCGGGGTCGCCCGCGACGACGAGATCGGCGCGGAAGCCCCAGAACGGCAGGCGCGAGTGCAGCGGGTCCTCGCCGAGCACGACCACCCTGGTGCGCGGGCCGGGCAGGGACGACGGCGGATGCCACGGTGCGACCGCCTCGACCAGGAACACGAGGTCCGCGTCCTTCAGCAGCGCCGGCATCTCCGTGGCAACGACGCCGCCATAAAGGGCATGCGTACGCGGGAAGTTGACGTAGGTCGGCTGCCAGGCCTCGACCACCGGCGCGCCGAGCGCCTCGGCGAGCGTCACGAGTCGGGCCACCGCAGCAGGGTTCTTTCCGAGCTCCTCGGTCACGATCAGCGGATTCGCGGCCGCGGCGAGGGCGCGCGCGAGCTCGTCGATCGCGGCGCCTTGCGCGGCGGGGGCGCGGACGTGGCTCGCGGCGGCCGGCGGGTCGGCCGTCGTCTCCTCGATCAGGAACTCGATCGGCACCGACACGAACACCGGTCCCGGCGGTGCCGCCGCCGCCAGCTGGCAGGCGCGCTGGACGGTGTGCGGCAGCAGCAGGCCGGTGTTGAGGCCGAACGTCCATTTCACGCACGGCTCGATGAGCCGCGCGGGCCCGCCGATATCGGTCAGGAGCCGCAGCCACTGACGTCCGAGCGGCGGCGCCGGCGGCTCGCCGAACGTGATCGACTCGCCGGCCAGAACCACCATCGGGATGCGCTCGTGCAGCGCGGCGCGCACCCCCATCGTCGCGTGCAGCGTGCCGACGGTCGTGTGCAGCACCAGGGCGGGAAGCTTCCCGGTCGCTTTCGCGTAGCCGACCGCCATCCCGACGGCGGTCTCCTCGTGGCGCGAGGAGACGTACTCGGGAACCTCGTCCGGACCGTAGGGCTTCGCGAGCGCCTCCCAGAGCGGCGCCCAGTCCGAGCCCGGCGACGCGAAGATCCGCTCGACGCCCATCGTCCGCAGAACGCGCAGCAGCGCCTCCGCGCCGCTCATTCCCTTGGCGATCATCCGCTAGGCGCTGCCCCAGACCGACTCGGCGACCTTGACGACCAGCTCGAGCTTGCGCTTCTCGTCGTCGATCGTCACCGGGTTGCCCAGGTAGTTGCTCGAGAACCCGCACTGCGGGCTGAGGCACAGCCGCTCGAGCGGCACGTAGCGCGCGGCCTCCGCGATGCGCTTCCTGAGCAGGTCGGCCGATTCGAGCTCCGGCGTCTTGGTGGAGACGAGCCCGAGCACGATGGTCCTGTCCTGCGGCACGAACCGCAGCGGCTCGAAGCCGCCGGCGCGCGGCGAGTCGTACTCGAGGAAGAAGGCGTCCACGTCGATCTCGTTGAACACGCGCTCGGCGATCGGGTCGTAGCCGCCCTCGGCCATCCAGTGCCCCTGATAGTTGCCGCGGCAGGTGTGCAGCGCGATCGTCATCCCCTTGGGGCGGTTCGAGGTGATGCGGTTGATCGCCTTTGCGTAGGCGCCGAGCATGGCGTCCGGGTCGTCGCCGCGTAGACGGAACTTGGCCCGCTGCTTCTCGTCGCACAGGCACGAGGTCATCACCTCGTCGAGCTGCACGTAAGTGCACCCGGCTTCGCTGAGCGCGCGGAGCTCGGCGCCGTAGGCCGCGGCGAGGTCGTCCCACAGCACGGCGAGATCCGGGTAGGCCTCCTTGCTGACCGTTGCCCGGGTCGCGAACTGGTAGAGGGTCTGCGGCGCCGGCATCGTCACCTTCGGCGTGCCCCTGGTGATCGACTTCAGGAAGTTGAACGGCCCGACGTTCACGCTCTTCCGCCAGCGGACCTTGCCCGTGACGTCGATGCGCGGCGACGGCACCGTGTGGCCGGTCTTGTCCCGGAACCGCTCCTCGCCGCGATAGGAGCCCTCGACGCCCTCCAGCGACAGCAGGAACTCGCTCCACCAGATCCGGCGGCGGAACTCGCCGTCGGTGATCGAGCTCAGGCCGATGCCCTCCTGCAGCTTCACGACCTCGCGGATCGCCTCGTCCTCGAGGCGGTGCAGCTCGGCGTTGCCGTGCGGACCGAAGTTGTGGTCGAGGTCGTGCGCGCCGAGCAGGCGCTCGCGCGCCTGCATCAGGGGCTCCGGGCGCCGCAGGCTGCCGACCTGGTCGGCGCGGAAGGGGGGTGTCGTTCTCGCTGCCATCGATCGACTCCTCGTCTAGAGCCCCAGCACCCGCTCGGCGTTCCCGTGGAAGATCTTCTCCATCACCGCGTCCGGGTAGCCGAGCTCCTGCCATTCCTCGAGGATGCGCGCGTAGGGCAGGCTCGGATAGTCGCTGCCGAACATGATCTTGTCCTGCAGCCGCGCGCGCATGTCGACCTTGAGGCTCGCCGGGAAGTGCTTCGGCGCCCAGCCCGACATCTCCCAGTAGACGTTGCCCTTGTGCAGCGCCACCGCGGTCGTCTCCTCGACCCACGGCCAGCCGGGGTGCGCCATGAGGATCCTCAGGTTCGGGAAGTCGGCCGCCAGCTCGTCGATCGCGGACGGGTGCGCGTGGCGGATCTTCGCACCCATCCCGCCCGGCAGGCCGGCGCCCATGCCGGTCGTGCCGACGTCGATCATCACCGCGGCGCCGAGCGCGTCGATCGCCTCGAACAGCGAATAGAAGCGCCGGTCGTCGACCGCGAAGTGCTGCATGATCGGATGAAAGTGGAAGCCGACGAAGCCGAGCTTGCGCACCGCCTTCTGCGCCTGCGCGATCGCGACCTCGCCCTTGAACGGGTCGAGCGCGCCCCAGCACTGGATGATCCGCTCGGGATGCCGCTTCCACATGCCGTGGACGTACTCGTTCGTGCAGGGCGGCGTCTTCACGGTCGTCTCGAGGTCCAGCGCCACGAGGCACGCCTCGACGCCGGCCCCGGCGAAGTCCGCGACGACCTCGTCCTCGGTCCTGGCCACCCAGGCGCGGTTCCAGTACTTCGCGAGCGCCGCCACGTACGGGCCCTGGCTGTCGATCCACGCCTGCGTGCCCGGGTAGCAGTGGAGGTCGATGATCCGCATGTCAGGCGGCCCGTTCCGCGGCGAGCTTCCGCGTCACCATCTCCACCAGCGCCTTCTTCGACACCTTGCCGAAGCTCGAGACCGGAAGCTCGTCGAGCACCTCGAGCCGCTCGGGCAGCTTGAACCGGGCGATCTCCCTGGTGCCCAGGAAATCGACCAGCGCCCGCAGCGTGAGCGAGCGGCCGCCGCGCAGGATCACGCACGCGCACATCTTCTCGCCCAGCGCCGGATCGGGCATCGCGACGCAGGCGACGTTCTGCACCGCCGGGTGCGCGAGGATCAGGTTCTCGATCTCCTCGGCGCTGATCTTCTCGCCGCCGCGGTTGATGAGGTCCTTCTTGCGGCCCTCGACGACGTAGTTCCCCGACGGGTGTAGCCGCATCAGGTCGCCGCTGCGGTAGAAGCCGTCGGGCGTGAACTGCCGCGCGTTGTACTCGGGGACCCCGTAATAGCCGCGCAGCGTGTAGGGGCCGCGGCACGTGAGCTCGCCCACCTCGCCGGCCGGCACCTCGCGGCCGTCGTCGTCGACCAGCCGGACCTCGTCGTCCGGGGAGATCGGCCGGCCGCACGTCTCGAGCCGCACGTCCTCGGGATCGTCCAGCCGCACGAAGAACAGCATCCCCTCCGACATCCCGAAGTTCTCCTGCACCGTCGCGCTCGGGATGAGCGCGCGCGTCCGCAGCCGCACCTCGGGCTGCATCCGCTGGCCGCCGCTCTGGATCACCCGGACGGAGGACAGGTCGGACTTCCCGATCTCCGGGCTGTTGATCAGCCGGACGAGCAGCGCCGGCACGACCTTGATGTGCGTGACCCGGTGCCGCTCGGCGAGGGCGAACATCTCCTCGGGCCGCATGCTCGCGCACAGCACCACTTTCGCGCCGCTGAAGAAGTAGCCCTGGATCCCGGGGCAGGCGAGGGGCAGGTTGTGCGCGACGGGCAGCGCGAGGAGCAGCACCGAGTCCCCGGTCACGCCGCAGACCGGCGCGGCGATCTTCGAGTTGTACGCATAGTCGTTGTGCGTGCGCGGAATGAGCTTCGGCACGCCCGTCGTCCCGCCCGACAGCTGGAAGATGCAGGGATCGGCGGGGTCGATCGCGATCCGGTCGAGCTCGGCCCGCGGCAGCGGCGGCGCGCGCTCGATCAGCTCGGCGAGGGACTGCTCGCCGGGGCCGGCCGCGCCGAGGACGAGCCGCCACTTGAGGCACGGCGACTCCGCCTGCACCCGCTCGACCATCGGGCCGAACCGGAACTCGCCCTGCGACTCGGGGTAGGCGCAGGCGGCCGCGGACGCGATGCCGACGAACTGGCTCACCTCGGCGTAGCGATGCGTCGCGAGCGCCGCGATCGGGATCGCCCCGATCTTCTGCAGCGCGAGGTACAGCAGCACGAACTCGGCGACGTTCGGCAGCTGCACGACGACGCGGTCGAGCGGCCGCAGGCCGAGCGCGAGCAGGTTGAGCGCGAGCCGATCGGCCGCGGCGTCGAGGTCCCGATACGTGTACCGGCGGTCGCGGTCGATCACCGCGACGCGGTCGGCGAACCTGCGGAAGACGGCCCCGAGCTCCTGGGCGAGGGACTTGTCCGCCCAGTAGCCCTGCTCGCGGTAGCGCCGCGCGAGCTCGGGGGGGAACGGGACGACGCCCTGGAGCATGCGGTCCCCGCTACGTCGAGCTCGAGAAGCCGCCGTCGACCACGACGACCTCGCCGGTGACGAACCGGTTGCCGACGATCAGGCCGAGCATCGTCTCGGCGACGTCGTCGGCGGTGACGCAGCGCTTGAGCGGCGTCAGCTTCGCGCGCCGCGCCATCAGCTCGTCGTACTTGTCCTCGAGCATGCGCTTCATCCAGTCGCCTTCCATCCAGCCCGGCGCCACCGCGTTCACGCGGATGGCCGGGCCGAGGTTGTAGGCGAGGGTCTTGGTCAGGTTGACGACCGCGGCCTTGCTCGCCGCGTAGGGCAGCGGCTGGGGCCCCGGTCGCAAGCCCACGATGCTCGCGGTGTTGACGATGCAGGGGTCGGTGCCCTTGCGGAGCAGCGGGAGTGCGGCCCGGGTCACGAGGAAGACGCTGCGCACGTTCACCGCGAACACCCGGTCCCACTCCGCGACGGTCAGCGCCTCGAAGTCCCCGGGCTTGACCCCGGTCGTGGTGCCGGCGTTGTTGATGAGGACGTCGAGCCGGCCGAAGCGCTGATCGACTTCGCGCAGCATCTGCCGCACCGCGGCGTCGTCGCCGACGTCGCAGCGGCACAGCAGCGTCGCCGCGCCGAGCTTCCCCGCCTCGGCCGCCGTCGCGCGGGCGGCGGCTTCGCTCCGGCTGTAGTTGATCGCGACGTCGAAGCCGGCGCGCGCGAGCGCTACCGTCGCGCTGTGTCCGATGCCGGTCGCCGCGCCCGTCACCAGACCGACCCGCCTCGTCGTCACGCGTCCAGCTCCCGTGCTTGGCTAGCGCCGCGCGAACCGGCGCGTGCAGACTTTCATGAACAAGTTCATGTTCGGATCGAACGCCGGCCGCTGTCAAGGGCCATGAACCTTTGGACAATCACGAGGCGATGTCTTAACGTTCGGCCACTGTCCCAACCGGAGGAGGACGACCATGAAAAGACTCGCAATCGCGGCGCTCGCCCTGGCGGCGTTCGCGGGCGCGGCAGCGGCACAGCAATGGCCGTCGAAGCCGGTCCGCGTGATCGTGAACGTCGCTCCCGGCGGCGTGGCCGACATCACGGCGCGCCTCGTGGGCGCCCGCCTCACCGAGACGCTCGGGCAGCCGTTCGTGATCGAGAACCGCGCCGGCGGCGACGGCTACATCGGGTTCGAAGGCGCCGCGCGCGCCGAGCCCGACGGCGCGATGTTCGTGTACGCGCCAGGCAGCACGATGATGATCGCGCCGCACCTCGTGAAGCGGGCCGACTTCGATCCGCTGAAGGCGTTGACCCCGGTCGTGGCGACCGGAAGCGTGTCGCTCTACGTGATCGTCAAGCTCGATCTCCCCGTGACCAACTACCAGGAGCTCCTCGCCTACGCGCGGGCGAACCCCGGCAAGCTCAACTACGGGACGCCCGGCAACGGCACCTCGCCGCACATCGCGGTCGAGGTCTTCAGCCGCGAGGCCAAGGTCAAGCTGAACCACATCCCGTACAAGGGTGCGGGCCCGGCGCTCAAGGACCTCCTCGGCGGCGTCGTCGACCTCGCGTTCGATCCGGGCGTCGGGCTGCCGCAGGCCAGGGCCGGCAAGCTGCGGCTCGTCGCGATCGCCGGACCGCAACGCCATCCCGGCTTTCCGGACGTGTCGACGCTGGCGGAGAACGGGATCAAGGGTGTGGACGGGGGGCCGTATTTCGGGTTCTACGCGCCCAACGGGACAGCGCGCGACATCGTCGACCGGCTGAATCGCGAGGTGCAGAAGCTCATGCAGGAGCCGGCGATCCGCGAGCGGTTCAAGACGCTCGCGGTCGATCTGGCTCCGGCGATGACGCCGGACGCGTTCGCCGCGTACGTGCGCGCCGAGAGCCGGCGCTACGCGAAGCTCCTCCCGGAGCTCGGGATCGGGTCGCGGTAGCCGCGACGCTCACTCCAGCATCGCCGCCGATCCCGGCCGGGCAGGCCCGCGACTTGCTTGACCGGACCCCTTGCAAAGTCCGCCGGCATCCGCATAATGCGCACGTCGAATTCGCTGTGGGTCCGTCCACGATGCCCGCTTGCGGGCGCCACTCCTGGTCCCCTCCCATAAGTAATTTGATGCCCGGCACAGTGTCGTGCCGGGCAACGCCAGACTGGAGGGCAACCATGCCTACCGGCACCGTCAAGTTTTTCAACACCAGCAAGGGCTTCGGCTTCATCCGGCCGGACGACGGCTCGAAGGACGTCTTCGTGCACATCTCGGCCGTCGAGCGCGCCGGCCTCGGCACGCTCAACGAGAACCAGAAGGTCCAGTTCGAGGTCCAGCAGGCACCCAACGGCAAGTCGTCGGCGGTCAACCTGAAAGCCCTCTGATCCCCGGTTGCGGAGGCAGCCGAAGGCGCTGCCTCCGCGATCGCGCCCGAGGCGAAGGACGGCGGACATGCCGAAGGAAGAGATGATCGAGATGGAGGGCGTGGTCAGGGAAGTGCTGCCGAACACGCAGTTCCGCGTCCAGCTCGCCAACGGCGCGGACGTCCTCGCGTACGCCTCGGGCAAGATGCGGAAGCATCGCATCCGCATCCTGGCCGGCGACAAGGTCACCCTCGAGATGTCGCCCTACGACCTGACGAAGGGCCGCATCAACTTCCGGCACAAGGACGAGCGGGCGGCGCCCGCGAACTTCCCGCCGCAGCACCGCCGGCGCTAGCCATCCAAGCGTCGAAAACCCGCCGCGCGGGCGCGCAGCGGCCGGCCGTTCGGCCACGTATACTGGCCGCGGTTCGTCCGCCGACGTGATTGAACTCAACCTCACCACCGGGCCGAAGTTCGCGCTGGTCCTCGTTCAGGCGAGCGCCGAGGACGGCTGGCGGGTGCTCCTGCCCGGCGCGGCGAAGTCCCGCCTCTTCCTGGACCGCACGCTCGCGCTCAGCTACGCGAAGGACTGGGCGTCGGCGAACCGGCCGAGCACGATGCGCGTGAGCGGCGCCGGCGGCAACTTCACCCACGGCTGGTCGTTTCGATGATGGATTTCAAGCTCCCCGTCGACGGCGCGCCGGATCTCGTCTTCAGCGGCGAGCTGGTCGCGCGCGTGACCAGCAGCCCGGAGCGGAAGGCCTCCAACTTCAGCCGCCACCTGGGGCGGTGGATCGAGCTCGCGCTCTACCGGACCGAAGGCGGCACGTACGTGTGCCACGAGACCCGCCGCTCGAGCCGGAGCGGCGAGCAGGACCGCCGCCAGCGCGTCGAGGCCGTCGCGACGGAGGGCGCGGTGGTCGCGTTCTTCAAGCAGACCGTGCTCGCGAAACGCCTCTACGCCGAGGCGGGAATCAGCAACCCGCGACGGACCCGCTAGCCGCCCCGGCACCTTCGCCTACCAGCCCGTCACCCGGGCGAGCATCACCGCCGGATCCGCCGGCGCACGGTTGCCGCGCCACGCCACGTGGCGGTCCGGGCGCACCAGCACCAGGTCCGCGCCGTAGACGTCGCGGGCTTCCTCGGACCGGACGTCCAGCACCTTGAGCGGCACGGCGCGCCGGCCGGCCGCGTCGCGCAGCGCGCGCGCGTCGGGCTCGCGTCCGGCCTGGAGCACGAGCAGCGTGAAATCCATGCCCATGCGGTCGAAGACGGACACGCCGTCCTCGAGCCAGACGTGCGGCGCCCGCGCGCCGGGCGTCCCGTGCGGCGCGTAGCGGTGCCATTCGTCGACCGGCCCCGGCGTGCCGTCGCCGGCGACGATCGGCGAGCCGCCGTAGAACACGCCGAAATGGACGCCGGGAACGTCGAACTCGCGCCGGCAGTGGTCGAGCAGCCGCGCGCCCATCGCCCGGCGGCAGTCGACGCCCGCGGGCGAGTCGGCCTCGAGCTCGGGCGGGATCGCGATGATGCCGATGGAATCGGCCATGGCGCGCGCGAAGCCGGTGTTGCGCTCGGCGACCGGCCGGCGCTCGGCGTCGTAGCTCGCGAGGAGCTGCGGCCCGCCCCAGCCGGCGCACGCCGCGGCGAGCTTCCAGCCGAGGTTCGACGCATCGTCGACCGCGGTGTTGTAGCCCTGGCCGCCGGTCGGCGTGAAGAGGTGCGCGGCGTCGCCGGCGACGAAGGCGCGGGGGGCCCCGGGCCGATCGTCGAAGCGCTGCGCGACGAGCGTGAACCCCGCCGTCCACTCGCCGATGCCGAGGCGCTCGAACGGGAACTCGCGTCCGGTGGCGCCCGCGAGCGCGGCGCGGGCGAACGCCTCCGAGGCCGGCTCGCCGGGCGGGAGCTGCGCGTAGAAGACGAACAGGCCCTGCCCGTCGATCGCGGCGACGAGGCCGCGCCGCTCGCGGTTCACCGCCCAGTACTGCCAGGCGTGCCCGCCGTTCGCGATCGCGTAGAACGCCGGCGAGCGCAGGTAGAGCGCCAGCATCCGCCCGCCCATGAAATCCCGCTCCTCGCCCGCCCAGCCCTCGTACTGGACGCCGAGCGCCTCGCGGACGAGCGAGCGCGGCCCGTCGCAGCCGACGAGGTAGTCGCACTCGATCGCGTGCCGGCCGTCCGCGGCCTCGGCCGCCACGCGGATGGCGCCGGCCTCGCGCTCGATGCCGAGCGCGCGCCAGCCGAAGCGCACGCTCGCGGCCGGCCATTGCACCGCGTGCTTCCTGAGCACCGCCTCGATGTACATCTGCTGCCCCCGATGCAGCGGCTCGGGCGTCGGCCAGCGCGAGCGCGCCTCCTCGCGCGCGGCGGCGGCCTGGCGCCGCGTCAGGCCGGGCAGGCGCGCGAGCTCCCAGCCGGTGTAGCGCGTGAAGTAGGCGACGTCCTGCGGGTAGTCCGCGGGCAGCCCGAGCGCCCGGATCTCGTGCGCGAAGCCGAGCCGCCGGTAGTGCTCCATCGTGCGCGACGTGGTGGCGTTCGCCTTGGGGAACTGCGGCGGGCCGGCGGCGTCCTCCAGCAGCACGCAGGCGATGCCGCGCCGCCCGAGCTCGATCGCGGTGACGAGCCCCGCGGGCCCGCCGCCGACGATCAGCACCCGGGTACGCTCGGCGTCCATGCCCGCCATTGTCGCCCGCGCTTGACCCGGCGCGCCGGGCGAAGTGATGATCTCCGGCGGCGCCGCCGGACGAGCGAACGATGACGCAGCCAGACGCGATTCCCGCCGCCCCCGCAGGAATCGATCGACTCAGGTTCTACTACGAGCGGAACGAGCGCCGGATCGCGGTCGTCGCGTTCGCCGTCGGGTTCCTGTTCGACGTCCTGACCTTCGGCCGCGTCGACTCGTGGCTCGCGATCGGCCAGCAGGTCCTGTATCTCGCCGTGATCACGACCGCGCTGACCCAGATGTTCCTCGAGCAGGGGCGGCCGCCGCTCGAGCTCGGGACGATGTCCGCGGTCAGGCGCTGGTACTACCAGGGCCGCACTGCGCTCGTCCACTTCCTGTTCGGCAGCCTGCTCAACCTGTACACCATCTACTTCTTCAAGAGCTCGTCGCTGCTCGTGTCGTTCTCGTTCCTCGCGTTCCTGGTGCTGGTCCTGGTGGCCAACGAGACCCGGCGCTTCAAGTCGCTGGGGCTGCCGTTCAAGTTCGCGCTGCTCGGCCTGTGCGGGCTGTCGTTCGTCGCCCACGTGGTGCCGATCTTCGTCGGGTCGATCGGGGTCGCGGTGTTCCTGCTCTCGATGCTGCTCGGCGCCCTGCCGCTCGTCGGCCTCGGCTGGGGAATCCGGGCGTTCGCGCCCGGGCTCTTTCAGCGGGCACGGCGGCAGATTCTCGTGCCGGCGGGGGCCGTGCTGCTCGGCTTCCTGACGCTGTATCTGGTCAAGGTGATCCCCCCGGTGCCGCTGTCCATCCCGTTCATCGGCGTCTATCACGCCGTCGAGCGCACGGACGAGGGCTACCGGCTCAGCCACGAGCGGCCGCTGTGGCGCATCTGGCACAACGGCGACCAGGACTTCCGCGCCCAGCCCGGCGACCGGGTCTACGTCTTTTTCCGCATCTTCTCGCCCACCCGTTTTTCCGACCAGGTGCTGATGCGCTGGTACCACCGGAGCGACGGCGCGCGCGGCTGGAGTCTGACGGACTCGATCCCCATCGGCATCGTCGGCGGGCGCGAGCAGGGCTTCCGCGGCTACGGCGTGAAGTCCAACCATCAGCCCGGCGACTGGAAAGTGCAGGTCGAGACGACCGACGGGCGCGAGATCGGCCGGGTCTACTTCCGGCTCGAAAGCGCGCCCGAGGCGCCGCGCAGCTTCGTGGTCGAGCTGCAGTAGCGTCCGGCGGGCGGGGGCAGGCCCCGCCCCGGGAAGTCAGTTGGACCCCGGCGTTCGCCGGGGTGACGACCTGACGGTCGTCAGTTCAGCTTGGCCCCGGAGGCCTTCACCGCCGGCTCCCAGTCCTTGACCTGCGCGGCCACGAACTCGTTGAACTCGGCGACCGACATCTTGCGGAACTGCACGCCGAGCTCCTCCAGCCGCTTCAGCACCGTCGGGTTGGCCATCACCTCGCTCATCGCGGCGTGCATCCGCTGCGCCACCGGCGCGGGCACCCCCGCCGGCGCCGTGATGCCGAGGAAGTTCTCGGCGACGAGCCTGGTCAGGCCGAGCTCCTTCACGCTCGGCACCTCGGCAGCGAGCGCGGCGCGCTCCGGGGAGGTCACCGCGAGCGCCCGCAGCCGCTTGTCCTTCATGTACGGGACGTTCTGCGGCAGCGTGTCGATCGCGAGCTTGATCGTGCCGCCGAGGAGATCGTTGTGCATCGGCGCGGACCCCTTGTAGCCGACGTGCTCCATCTTGAGGCCGAACTGGTTCTTGAACGTCTCGCCGACGATGTGACCGATCGAGCCGATGCCGCCCGAGCCGTAGTTGACCGGGTTGGGCTGCGCCTTGATCCAGGCGATGAGCTGGTTCACGCTGTTCGCCGCCACCGACGGGTGCACGACGAACACGTTCGCGACCGAGCCGATGTAGAACACGTGATTGAAGCTCTTCACCGGATCGTAGGTGGGCCGAGCGAGCATGAACGGCGAGATCGAGACCGGCGCGCTGTTCGATAGCATCCAGGTGTAGCCGTCGGGCGCGGCCCGGGCGACTTCGGCCGCCCCGATCGTCGCGCCGCCCCCCGGCCGGTTGTCGATGATGATCGCCTGGCCGAGCTTGTCGCCCAGCGGGCCCGCGATCAGCCGCGCGACGATGTCGCTCGAGCCGCCGGGCGCGAACGTGACGACGACGCGCACCGGCTTGGTCGGCCAGGCCTGCGCGGAGGCCAGGGCCGGGACGAGCGCGGCCGCGGCCGCGACGAGCGAAACGCCGATCCGGCGCGAAGCGTTCATGAGCGATCCCCTTTGGGTGTGAGTTGGAGTTCGTCGGGCGAGCAAGCCCCGTGCCCGGGACGACGGCGGGCAGCTTGACCGCGATTCTGCAGCAACACGCGATATTCCGCGACTATTCCGCGGCCCTGCGACGGTGCGCGCCGCCGCGCGCCGGTGCACGCCGGCGGCCGAGGAACCGGTCCCGGAGCGCCGGCCGCATGACGTCGAAGCACAGGAACATGAACTGATCGTCGGCGTCCTGCACCGGGCTGTGCGCGCGCTCGTACGGGTGCTCGCGCGCGGTCCGTCCGGCCGGAACGAGCGCATGGCGCAGGTAGGGGTCGAGGAGCAGGATCTCTCCGGTCGCGTGCCGGACCGCGCGGCGCCGGTGATCGACGATCCCCAGCCGCCCGGCATGGACCACGACGATGACGAAGTAGACCCCGGGAAAGCGCAGCTTGTCGTCGTGCAGGCTCACCGGCCCGCAGCCGTGCGCGGAGAAGCGCTTCAGCCGCAGGGCGCCGAGCGGCAGGCCGAGCGCCGCGGCGACCTCCCGGCGCAGGCGCCGCACGAGCCCGGCCGGGATCCGCCGGCGCACGTCGTCGAGCTCGCTCGTCTGCTCCGCCGTGAAGCCGCCGGGGCTGAGCTCGCGCGCGAGCGGGTACAGCGACGGCAGGCGCGCGGCCGAGCGCGCGGCGTGCTTGCCGGTGCGGATCAGCGTGGCGGGCGGGCGGGCCATGGACGGAGCGCGATTATCCGACACCGGCGCGCGCACATGGACGCCGCCCATCGCCCGGCGCCGCGGCCGGCTTTCAAGCCCCCCCGCGTTGGCCTAGAATCCACGGCAAAACCCCGTGTGGACAAGCGGGTCGCAGGCGACTTGAACCCCAGCCAGGAGGAGGAACAGCATGCAGTCCGCACGCATCCCCGTTGCGCTCGTCCTGGGCGCCGCGGCACTTTCGGGCTTCACCACGACGTCGCAGGCGCAAGAGCTCCGGTTCTCGACCTTCGTCCCGCCGGTGCACGTGATCTACCGCGAGGTCATCACGCCGTGGGCGGCGGACGTCGCCAAGGCCACGAACGGCGAGGTCAAGGTCACGCTCTATCCGTCGCTGCAGCTCGGCGGCAAGCCGCCGGAGCTGGTGCGGCAGGTGGTCGAGGGCGTGGTCGACGTCGTGTTCACGCTGCCGGGGTACACCTCTCCGGCCTTCCCGCGGACGCAGATGATCGAGCTGCCCGGCCTGAAGCCGGACGGACCCGCCGCGACCAACATGATGTGGGACCTCTTCGACCCGTACCTGCTGCCCGAGTACGAAGGCACGAAGGTGATCGCGCTGTGGGGGGCCGAAGACGCCGGCCTCATGAGCCGGTCCAAGCCGATCCGCTCGCTGGACGACATCAAGGGCCTGCGCCTGCGGGCGCCCTCGGCGGCGCAGGCGAAGCAGATCGAGGTGATGGGCGGGGTGCCGGTGGCGATGCCGATCACCCAGGTCTATCAGAGCCTCGAGCGCGGGGTGGTCGACGGCGCGATGCTGCCGTTCTCGACCATCCCGGACTTCCGCCTCGGGGAGGTGGCGAAGAGCTACACGATCGCCGGGCCGCTCTTCGGGCGCTCGTCGTTCCTGATCGCCATGAACAGGAAGAAGTGGGACAGCCTGTCGGCAAGCTCGCGCGCCGCGATCGACCGCCTCTCCGGACGGAGCCTCAGCCTGAAGGCGACCGAGGTCTACCTCAAGCGCTCCCACCAGGGCATCGACAGCGTCCGCGGCAAGGGCGAAGTGATCGAGCTCTCCCGCGCGGAGCAGCAGCGGATCGGCGCCGTGCTGAAGCCGATCGTCGCCGAGTGGATCAAGGAGTCGGAGGCCAAGGGCATCCCGGCCCGGGACATGCTGCGCAAGGCCGGCTATCCCGGCATCTAGCGCCGGTCCAGCGCGCGCGAGCCACGCCGGCGTCATGTTCGATCGATTCTTGCGCGCCCTCGCCTATGGCGGGGGCGCGGTGCTGCTCGCCCTCATGGCCCTGATCCTGTTCGACGTGGTCATGCGGTATGCGCTGCGGCTGCCGTTCCTCGGCGGATTCGAGCTCACCGAGCTGGGGATGGTGCTGATCGTGGCCCTGGGCCTGCCGTACTGCGCAGCGACCGGCGGCCACGTCGCGGTGGACGTGCTGTCGCCCATCCTCGACCGGCCGGCGCTCCGCTGGCTGCTCGTCCCGCTGCACCTCGCCGGCGCGGCGCTGATGAGCGTGATCGCCTGGCAGGCGGTGCTCTACGCGCTCGGCGCCGCCGAGCGCGGCGAAGCGAGCCAGATGCTGCGGGTCCCCGTGTGGCCGTTCCAGCTCGCGACCGCCGCCAGCGCCGCGGCCTTCGCCCTCGTCCTCGTCCGGCAGGCGTGGCGGGTGTTGCGCCGGTCGCCGCAGCCCGAGCCCCGCCGATGAGCCCGCCGGGCCGCCCCAAGGGCGAATCCCGAGCGGCCGTAGCCGCGAGGGTAGTCC
>JBOIFD010000034.1:0-12200 GCA_050741515.1 Burkholderiales bacterium | reverse complement strand
TCGACGAGCCCCAGCGTCTTCAGCCGGCTGGCGGTGATCCCGAGCGTCTCCGCCGCCTCGGGCGCCATCTCCGCGCTCTTCCACAGGATCGAGGCGCAGCCTTCGGGCGAGATCACCGAGTAGGTCGAATATTGCAGCATCATCACGACGTCGCCTACCGCCACCGCGAGCGCGCCGCCCGAACCGCCCTCGCCGATGATGGTGCTCACCACCGGCACCCGCAGCTCGGCCATCACGTAGAGGCTGCGGCCGATCGCCTCGGCCTGGCCCCGCTCCTCGGCGCCGATCCCGGGGGACGCCCCGGGCGTGTCGACGAAGGTCAGCACCGGCAGGCCGAACTTCTCGGCGAGGCGCATCAGCCGCATCGACTTGCGATAGCCCTCCGGCCGGGGCATGCCGAAGTTGCGGTAGATCTTCTCCTTCGTGTCGCGGCCCTTCTGGTGGCCCATCACCATCACCGGCTGGCCGTTGAAGCGCGCGAGGCCGCCGACGATCGACGGGTCGTCGGAGAACGACCGGTCGCCGTGCAGCTCTTCGAAGTCCGTGAACAGCGCCCCGATGTAGTCGAGCGTGTACGGGCGCTGCGGGTGGCGCGCAACCTGCGCGACCTGCCACGGCGAGAGCTTCGAGTAGATCTCCTTGGTGAGCGCCTGGCTCTTCTTCTGCAGGCGCGAGATCTCCTCGGAGATGTCGACCGCCGAGTCGTCCTGCACGAAGCGCAGCTCGTCGATGCGCGCCTCGAGCTCGGCGATCGGCTGCTCGAAATCGAGAAAAGTCGCCTTCAAACCCGCCCCCCGCGGATGCACTCCGGAAGTCGCGGATTCTACTGAAGATTCGATCCGAAGTCCGCCGCCGGACCTCAATATTCGACCGGCACCGGATCGAGGCTCCGCCACAGGTACCACGTCGCCACCGAACGCCACGGCTCCCACTGCGCGCCGAGCGCCCGGAGCTCGTCGGCGCCGACGTCCTCCCGGTCGAAGTAGTGGCGGCCGGCGGCGCGGCGCAGGCCGAGATCGGCGACGGGCAGGACGTTCGGACGCAGCAGGCTGAACATCAGCAACATCTCCGCAGTCCAACGGCCGATCCCGCGCACCGCGACGAGCTCGGCAATCACCGCCTCGTCGTCCATCTGCGGCCAGCGCTCCAGGTGAATCGAGCCGTCGACGAAGTGGCGCGCGAGGTCGCGGAGGTACTCGGCCTTCCGCTCCGAGAGTCCGCACGCGCGGAGGCGCCGCACGCGCAGCCCCGCGACCGCTTCCGGCGCGAGCGACGGGGCCGCTGCGAGGACTCGATCCCACACGCTTTGGGCCGCCTTGACGGAGATCTGCTGCCCGACGATCGCGCGCGCGAGCGTCCGGAAAGGGTCGCCCCGGCTCTGCAGCGCGATCCGCGGGTAGGCCCGGATGATCCGGCCCAGCACCGCGTCGCGGCGGGCGAGCGCGCGCTTCGCGCGTTGCCAGTATTCGGGCGGGTCCGGCACGCTCCCGGTCACGACGCCGCCCTGACCGGCAGGTTGAGCAGCAGGTTCTGGGGTTTCATCCGCACCACGCCGCCCTCGTCCACCCCGAGCGCCATGTAGACCGGCCGGCCGGCGACGTCCTGGCGCATGTCGGCAGGGTTGGCGAACTCCAGCTTGAACAGCGCGACGAGCCTCGCGAGCCGCCCCGCCTCGACCTCCTCACCGTGCCAGAGGTCGTTCAGCACCCCGGTCGACTGCGCGTCGAGGCCGACGTGCCACCCCCAGCGCCGGTCCTCGATCTGCCGCAGCGGCGTGACCCGCACCTCGACCGCGAGGAAGTGCCGGACCCAGCGCTCGATGACCCGGCACAGCGCCGCGAGCGCGGCGCGCCCGTGATTCAGGCTGATGACCAGGTCGTGGCGCTGGTCGCGCGCCCAATAGATGGCGGCGTTGTCGGTGTCGAGGACATCCAGGTTCACCGCCCGGGTCGGCAGCTGCGCTTCGACGATCAGCCGCCCGAGGCTGCCATAGGCGCCGCCGGAGGCGTGCATCTCCACCGTCTCGAGGTCGGCCAGCATGATCTGTCCCTCGTCGACGCTCGTTTTCTGCTCGCGGTAGAAGAGCTCGGCGGCGCGGGCCTCGAGCGGATCGTCGACGCCGTCGAGGACGTTGCGGAGGATGATCTGCACCAGCTGGTCGATGAACAGCGGCGGCGTGCGGACGTCGGCGTCGAACAGGCCCCGGTAGCACGCCTCGAGCGACGCCGCGCCCAGCAGCCGGGCGCGGAACTCGAGCCAGACCCGGTAGTTGAGCTGCGCGTCGCGGTCCTCGATCGACTCGAGCTCGGGCCCGGCCACCGGCCGGCGCGGCGCGTCGAGGAGCGCCTCATGAAGCGCGATCTCGCCCGGCCCCGATTCCTCGACCGGCCGGATCTCCGGGCGCAGGAGGTAGGCGCGCAGGAAGTCGTCGGTGACGAGCAGCTGCCCGGCAGCGTCCCGCTCCAGCAGCTGGAAGCCGGAGCTCCGCCAGAAGTCCTGGGCCATGCGGCGGTCGGGGCAGCCAACCCGGCCCGCGGCGCTAGCGCGGCGCGAGCGCGAGCTCGAACACGCGGCTGTGCGACGACACGTGCTGGAGCAGGAACTCCATCTGGTCGGACAGGATCTTGCGGTTCGTCAGGATGAGGTACTCGGCCTTGTTCGGCACGTACGGCACGTAGACGAGCTGGAGGCCCGATTCCTCGGGCGTCCGGTTGCGCTTGATGCCGTTGCAGTGCCGGCACGCGGTGGCGACGTTCATCCACGAGTCCCGGCCGCCCCGCGACATCGGCACGATGTGGTCGCGCGTGAGTCGCAGGAACGAGAACTCCCCGCCGCAGTACGCGCACATGTGGCGATCGCGCCGGAACAGCTCGCGGTTGTTCAGCGGGGGCACCTGATTGAAGCCCTTGAGCGCCATCGCCTTGCCCTTGATCGCGATGATCGTGTGGCCGGTGATGCGCGAGCGCTCGCCGGTCGCGCGCGAGACGCCGCCGTGCGCGGTGAACGCGACGGTGCCGAGCGTCCACGCGACGAGGTTCTTCGCGTAGTAGAAGCACGCCTGCTGCCACGGGACCCAGCGGTGCGGGACCCCATGGGAGTCGAGGGTCAGGATCAGCGGTGCTTCCATCGGCGGCGGGAATCAGCGGCGCACGTACGCGCACCGATTGTGCCTGAAAGATCAGGCGCGTGGCTACCCCCAGGGTCGGGCTCGCCCGGCGGGCCGAGCAGTCAATACAGGGCGCTGGCGAGCTTGCGCCGGTATTCGCCGACCAGGTCGGGCTGGTCGGCGGCGATCCGGAACGCCTCCACCATCGCCGTGCGCGCGCGTTCGCGCCGCTCGCCACGGTCACGTCGGACCACTTCGAGCAATGCCTCGAGCCCCGCGTGGCAGTCCCCGTCGGCGAGGAGGCGCGCCGCGTAGGCGAGGCGCGCGTCCAGATCGTCGGGGTGCGCAGCGACGCGCGCTTGCAACGCCGCGGCGTCGGGGAGCCCCAGGCCCCGCTTCCAGACACCGACTCTGGCGGCGAGCTTCTCGGCCCGTTCGTCACGCCGGTGTGCCGGGACCGCCGCGAGCGCCGCTTCGGCGCCCGCAAACTCCTGGCGGGCGACGAGCAGCTCGGCGAGATCCGTGCGGGCGCCGTGATTGTCCGCGTCGAGCGCAACCGCCTCGTGCAGCTTCGCCTCCGCGGCCTCGAACTCGCCCCGCGCAACCTCGCTCCGCGCCCCCTGTCGCAGCGCCTCGCTCGGCGACGGCAGCACCGTCTCGAGAAAGCGCCGCACGCCCGATTCGGGCAATGCCCCGGTGAACTCGTTGACGACCTGCCCGTCGACGAACGCCTTGACGTTCGGGATTCCCCGCACGCCGTAGCGCGTGGCGAGTTCCGGGTGCTCGTCGATGTCGACCTTGGCGAGCAGGAACTTCCCCGCCGCTGCTGCTGCCACCTTCTCCAGAATGGGGGTGAGCGCGCGGCAGGGCCCGCACCAAGGCGCCCAGAAGTCCACGAGCACCGGGACCCGCCGCGAGGCCTCGAGCACGTCCTGCTCGAAGGTCGCGGTGGCCGAATCGAAGGATGTAGGGATGGCCATACCGCCGGATGGGGGCACGACCCGCGATCTTCAACGCTGGACTGACGGGATTTCCGCGGGTCCTGTCGGAATCGGGACAGCGTCCGGAGCGGGTGCCGGGCACTCCTCGTGAACTACTTCACGTTCAACCGGGGAGTTGCTGAAAAGAAACGGCGGCCGCGAGGGCCGCCGAAAAGACTTTCACCCCAAAGGAGGAGGAAAAAGGCGAAAGCTACCCGCAGTAGAGCAGATGGCGTGCCAGGTTGACCCCGGGCAGGGCGCGGCCGTGAACTGCGTCACGCCCGCCCCTGCGCACGCTCACAGCCCGAGGTACGCCTGACGGACCCGGTCGTCGGCCAGGAGGTCGGCGCCGGACCCGCGCATCACGATGCGACCGTTCTCCAGGACATAGGCGTGCTGCGAGATCTTGAGCGACACCGCGACGTTCTGCTCGACCAGGAGAATGGTGAGCCCGCGCCGGTTGAGCGCGTGGATCGTGTGCAGCACCTCCTGCACCACGAGCGGCGCCAGCCCGAGCGAGGGTTCGTCGAACATGATCAGCTCGGGCTGACCCATCAGGCAGCGACCGATCGCGAGCATCTGCTGCTCGCCCCCCGAGAGCGTTCCGGCGACCTGGGTCCGCCGCTCGGCGAGGCGCGGAAAGAGCTCGTACACCTCGGCGAGGGATCGCTTCGCGCGCGCGCGCGCCCGCGGCAGCATCGCCCCCATCTCGAGGTTCTCGAGCACGGTGAGCGTGGGAAAGACCTGGCGCCCTTCCGCGACCTGGCCGATGCCCAGATCGCACACCCGGTGGGACGCGAACCCGGTGATGTCGCGCCCGGCGTAGCGGATGTGTCCGGCGCGCGGCCGTTCGATGCCGGCGATGGCGCGGATGAGCGAAGTTTTGCCGGCGCCGTTGGCGCCGACGATCGCCACGATCTCCCCTTGCGGCACCTCGAGCGAGACCTGAGTCAGCGCCTGCGCGTCGCCGTAATAGAGGTCGAGGTTCTCGACGGCGAGCATCAGACCTGGGTCTCCTCGCCCAGGTAGCACTCGAGCACCGCCGGGTCGCGCACGACCCGGTCCGGCGCGCCGCGCGCGATGACCTCGCCGTGGTGCAGGACCACGATGTCCTGAGCGAGCGCCATCACCGCGCGCATCACGTGCTCGATCAACAGGATCGTCAACCCCTCGGCGCGGTTGATGCCGCGAAAGACCTCCACCATCTGGTCGCACTCGGTGGGGCGCAGCCCCGCCATGACCTCGTCGAGCAGCAGGAGCCGGGGGCGCGTCGCGAGGGCGCGCGCGATCTCGAGGCGCTTCCGGTCCGGCAGGGTCAGCGACGAAGCCGGAAGGGTCTGCTTGGCCGCGAGGCCGAGCCGGCCGAGAATCTCCTGCGCGAACCGGCGCGCCGCGGGCACGCGCCGCTCGCGCTGCAGGGCGCCGACGATCACGTTGTCGAGCACCGACAGACCGGCGAACGGCTTGACGAGCTGGAAGGTGCGGCCGATCCCGGCGACGCACACCTGGTCCGGGCGCAGGCCGTCGATGCGGCGGCCGGCGAAGTGGATCTCCCCCGCATCGGGCGCGAACACCCCCGCGACGACGTTGAAGATGGTGGTCTTGCCGGCGCCGTTCGGGCCGATCAGGCCCACGATCGCGCCCTGCGCCACGTCGAACGAGGCGTCGTGCACCGCACGCAACCCATGGAAGGACTTGCCGACGGCGCGCACCTCGAGCAGGGCGCTCACCGGTCGACTCCGAGGCGCCGTGCGACGACCGGCCAGATGCCGTGCGGCAGGAACACGATGACGGCGAGCAGCACCAGACCGTAGAACACCTGCTTGATCCCCGGGATCTCCCAGCCGTAGTGCGCGAGCAGCTCGGTGATCGCGTCCGACAGCACGGTGAGGACCGCGGCGCCGAGGATCGGCCCGAACAGCGTGCCGACCCCCCCGATGATGGGACCCAGGATGATTTCGATCGAGCGGCTGATGCTGAAGATCTGCTCGGGGAACAGGTTGTTGTAGTAGAAGGCGAAGAACACCCCCGCCACCGCGGTCATCCCCGAGCTGACGATCATCGCGAGCATCTTCCACCGGAAGATGTTGATCCCGAGCGCCTGCGCCGCCTCCTCGTTCTCGCGGATCGCCTGCCAGTAGTAGCCGGCGCGGCTCCGCAGCAGCCACGCGCACAGCGCGAACGCCCCGGCGGTACAGGCCAGCATCGCGTAGTAGTACATCGCCGGCGGGCCGCGGAAGTGGACGAGATCGATCTGATCGCGCTGTGCCACCCTGAGGAACATGCCGCCCGGCCCGCCGGTCCACGCCAGGTGGTCGAAGCCGATGCGGGTGAACTCGGCGAAGGCGATGGTGAGCAACGCAAAATAGACGCCCGAGATCCCGAAGCGGAACGCGAGGAAGCCGATCGCGGCACCGAGCAGCATGCAGACGAGAATCGCCAGCCACAGGCCCGCCCACGGCCCGACGCCGTAGTGAAAGAACAGTCCGCCCGCGACGTACGCGGCGACGCCGACATACAGCGAATGTCCGAGCGAGAGCTGGCCGGCGAAGCCGGTCATGACGTTCCACGCCTGCCCGGTGAACGCCAGGTAGAGAACGAGGGTCGCCACCGACAGGACGTAGCTGTTGGCGACCGCGGGCAGCGCGACGAGCGCCGCCGCCAGCGCGGCAAGCAGGGCGACCCCCCGCCCGCTCATTGGACCCCCCTCGCAAGGCGCGCCGGGGATTCGCCCTTGGGGCGGCCCGGCGGGTTCATGCCTTCCTCCCCAGCAGGCCTTGCGGTCTGAGCAGCAGCACCAGGATCAGCAGCCCGAAGCTGAACATGCTCTTGGCCGAGGGCGCGATGAAGAGCCCCGCCAGCGCTTCCGACGCTCCGATCAGCACGCCGCCCACCAGCGCGCCGCCCATCGAGCCCAGGCCCCCGACGATCACGATCACGAAGGCGAGCAGCGTGTAGCCCGGCCCGAGCGCCGGAGTCACTTCAAGCAGGACCGCCATCGCGCACCCGGCGACCGCGACGCAGGCCGAGCCCAGGCCGAAGGTGAGCGCGTACAGGTGCTTGACGTCGAGGCCCACGACCTTGGCGCCGAGGTAGTTGTCGGCGCAGGCGCGGATCGCCTTTCCGGTGAGCGTGAAGCGGAAGAAAGCGAACAGCAGCCCGGTCGCCGCCAGCGCTGCCCCGGCAGCGTACACGCGTCCCTTGTCGAACAGCAGCGGCCCCAGCGCGAACGACTCGAGCTGGTACTCGGTCTGCACGTTCCTCGCGTCCGGCCCGAAGGCCAGCAGCAGGCCGTTCACCATGATGATGGCGACCGCCAGCAGCAGCATGAACTGGGAGTGCTCCGGGCGGGTGATGAACCGGTTGATCAGCGCCGCCTGCATCGCGTAGCCGAGCGCGAAGAACGCGCCCGCCACCGGCACGATGGCCAGGAAGGGATCGAGCCCGAGCGCGGCGAACAGCACCACGGCGGCGTACATCGCGATGGTCATCATCTCGCCGTGGGCGAAGTTGACGACCCGCACCACGCCGAAGATCACCGACAGCCCGAGCGCCATGAGGCCGTACACCAGGCCGGTGAGCACGCCCGCGACGACGACGTTGGCGACGAGATCCCAGGACATAACAGAAGGGGCCGGCAGCGCCGGCCCCTCATTGTGCCGTCCGGCCGCTCAGGACCGCTTGAAGTCGGGCGACGGGAAAATCACCTTCGCTTCGGCGAACTCGGCGGGCAGCGTCACGGTCGGCTTGCCCTTCAGGTTCTGGATCGCGGCCGACAGGTTACCCTCGACCTGACCCTTGGGATTGAACCGGATCGGGCCGCCGAGCGACATGCGGTTGGCGACCGGGATGGCGGTCTGGCGGATGGCGTCGGCGAGCGTCTTCGGGTCGGTGCTGCGCGAGCGCCGGAAGGCGTCCGCCGCGATCATGATTGCGTCGTACGTGTAGCCGACGTTGGTGCCGTGGAAGTGCAGCTCGTCCTTCGGGTTGAGCTTCTTGAACGCGCGCTCGACGGTCTTGGTCATGTCCGATCTGGGGTTGTACCAGACCGTGTTGCAGATCGCGTACTCGGCGTAACGGCCGAGCGCCTTGGTGAACTGCTCTTCGTACAGGCCGGGCGACCCGGGGCTGATGATCCCCATCGGGTTCCAGCGCTGCTTGACCATCTCGCGCCGCAGGACGATCGCGTCGTTCAGTCGGCACACGAGCATCAGGAAGTCGGCGTTCGACGCCTTGGCCTTGGACACCTCCACGGTGAGATCCTTGGCCGCGGGGTCGTAGGGAATCGTGTCCACCACCTTGAACGGCAGGAAGTCGAGGCGCGGCAGGGTGAAGCCGATGCCCTTCGCCATCGCCTGACCGAAGGTGTCGTTGACGTGCATGAACACCGCGGCGCGCGGCGCGGTGTTGGTGGTGCGGAAGATCTCGCCCATCAGCGCGAGGCCGTTGCGCACCAGGTCGGGCGCGGTGGGGAAATTGCGGAACACGAACTTGTAGCCCTGCTCGGTGATCTGCGGCGCAGCGGCGATGTTGATGACGAGCGGCACGCCGCGCTGCTCGGCGACCTGCGCGATCGCGGCGGTGTGGCCGGAGTCGAACGCGCCGACCAGCACGTTCGCGCCTTCCTGCACCAGGCGCTCGGCGCGCGTGCGCGCGATGTCGGCGTTGCTCTCGGTGTCGGCGTTCATCAACTCGATGTTGACGCCGAGCACCTCCTTGAGCACGCCGGGCGCCAGGTCGGCGCCCTTCTGGCACGACTGGCCGATCAGCGCCTGCACGCCCGAGCGCGGCAGCAGCACGCCCACCTTGAGCCGGGTCGCCTGGGCGCGAACGATCGCGGGAAAGCCGAGGGTGGCAAGCGCTGCGGACGCGGCGGCCGCCTTCAGGACGCGGCGACGGACGTGGGACGGGGTACCTCGCTGTGCCTTCATGCCTGACCTCCTCGAATGGATCGGTTGCGCGGAGGGCGCCGCTCGCTCTTGCTTTCTCCCCGCCGCGCGGCGGGACCGGCCTCCCGGCTCGCGCGGATTGTCCCATTGCTGGCGGCCCCAACGCAAAACTCGACCACGGCCGGGGTCAGTCCGGCAACCGGCAGCGGGAGATGGCCCGTCAAACCCCTGGTTAACAGGGGCCGGGATTCAATGGTCTTCCAGGCGCGGGGTCCAGCTTTCGCCGAGATCCCCGGTGTCGGGATCGATCCAACCCGAGAGGCCGATCTCGGCCTCGGCTTCCTCGACCGTCTCGTCGGGCTCATAGTCGGCCGATTCGGCGTCGAAGCCCAGGTCCTCGACCGCCTCGGCCAGCGTGCGAAACGGCCCGCGTTCCTCGCCGGTCGTGTCCGAGCGCCAGTAGAAGCCGTCCGGGCGTTCGATGACCCGGGTTTCGTCGTTGTCAGGCGGCGGTTCAGGGATCGCTGGACCCATGGCATGCTCCTCGAATCCGCGCCCTGCGTGCCCATCTAGCCGCGAGGGCGCGATCGACGACGATGTTGCGTACGATTCTGATCCCGGCCTGCGCCGCGCGCAACCGGAAAATGGCGAACCGCATCGCGCAAGCCCCTTTCATCCCACCGCAACGGCCACGACCCCCGTCATGGAACGACAAACGCAGATCAACCTCTGGTACTTCGTGCTCGCGGCGCTCGCCGCGATCTGCTGCACAGCCTCTGGGTCCAGTCGCGGACCGTCGAGCCGATCACCTACAGCGAGTTCCAGCCAGCGAACCCGGTCCGCTAGATCTGGATCGCGTCGATCCGGTTGTGGATCGCGCGCAGGACCGACAGCGCCGCGAGCGTCGAGGTCTTGGGGTTCTCCGCGAGCGGCTTGCCCTCGACCTCGACGCGCAGCTTCCCGAACGCACCCTCGGCCTCGATGACGTGCACGTTCCCGGGTGCGTCCGGATCGGCGCTGAGCGAGACCTCGGTCCGGTCGAACCCGAGCCCGGCGAGCGCGATCGTCGCGGCGACGTTGGCGTTCTGCGGGAAGAGCCGCGCCGCCTCGCCGGCGTTGCCGGTGTAGAACTCGGTCGCTCCCCGCAGCGCGCCGAGGTTGCACAGCTTCTCGGCCGGCGTTCCCTTCCAGGCCTCCGGCGCCTTGCGCGAGGTGTAGCGGACCCGCTCCAGACCGCCGTAGCGCGCGGCCGCGAGCGCGTCGACGCCCGCGATCGCGCCCGCCGGGATCATGAGCTTGCCCATGTGCGTGCGGCTCGCGCGCTCGAGGCGCTGCAGCACCAAGGTGTCGGTGAGCGCGCCGACCGACGTCACGAGGAAGTCGGCGCCGCTGGTGAGGCATTCCTCGCCGAACTCCGCGACCGCGGCGTGGCCGGCGCACTCGACGGCGAGCTCGGGCATGTCGGTCAGCTTCTCGTACCGGTCGACCACCTGCACCTCGCCCGGCACCACCTCGTCGACGCGCGCCTTCACCTCCTTCACATACTGGCTCCGCACGAGAATCGAGAGGCGGACGCGGTTCGCCTCGTTCTGGAGCGCCCGCGCGACGTGGCGTCCGACCGCGCCCATGCCGATCAGCAGGATGTGCCGCATCTCCGGCCGCCGTTCTCGAAGCGGGAGACTCTAGCTCAATCGACGGCCGCGCCGCCGAGCGTGGCCTTGTCGTAGCCGGCGACGCGCTTGTAGCCGTCGGAGAGCGCCGCGAGCTCCGCGCGGCTGATCAGGTCCTCGATCCGCCTGAACGGCTTGTCGCCGCTCCGGAGGTGGACCTCGCGGAGGATCGCATCCGGCGGGTTGGTGCGGTTCATCCGCACGACGTTCGCCGTCGTCTCGCGCCGCTGATCCTCGTACGCCTGCAGCGCCACCACGGGGTCGACGTGTTTCGCCAGACATCCGGCGAGCGCCGCGGCGTCGAGGATCGCCTGGCCCGCGCCGTTCGAGCCGCGCGGATACATCGGGTGCGCCGCGTCGCCGAGCAGCGTGACCCGGCCGAAGCTCCAGCGGGGCAGCGGGTCCTGGTCCACCATCGGAAACTCCAGGATCAGGTCGGCGGCGGCGAAGAACGCGGGCACGTCGAGCCAGTCGAAATGCCAGTCCGCGTACGCCGCGATGAAGTCCTCCAGGCGCCCCGGACGGTTCCAGTCGCGGCGGCGGTAGCGCGGGTGCTCGATCTCGGCGAGCCAGTTCACGAGCTGCCGGCCGTCGGCGTCGACGTCGTTGCGGATCGGGTACGCCACCAGCTTGCCGATCGTGAGCCACCCCGCGCGGGTCATCGTCGCGCCGGACAGGAACGGCGTCCAGCGCGTGACGCCGCGCCACATCGTGACCCCGGAGTAGATCGGGTCGCCCTCGTCGGGATAGAGCTGCTTGCGGATCACCGAGTGGATTCCGTCGCAGCCGATCGCGACCGCGCCGCGCTGCGGTTCGAGCGCTTCCCCCGACGCCGGGTCGCGGAAGAACGCCGTCGCGCCCGCGCCGTCGTGCGCGACGCGCTCGCATTGCCAGCCGGTCAGGAAGCGGCCCTTCCCCGCCCGGCTGACGAACGCGGCGCGGAGGACGTCGTGCAGGTCGGCGCGGTGGATCGAGAACTGAGGCCACGGATAGCCCGCGTGACGGCCGACCGGCTCGCTGTAGATGAGCTGCCCGAAGCGGTTGAAGAACGCCGATTCCCTGGTGGTCACGGCAACCCCGGCGAGCGCGCCCTCGAGCCCGAGCGCCGCGAGCTCCTTCGTGGCGTGCGGCAGCAGGTTGACGCCGACGCCGATCGGCTTGATCTCGGGCGCCGCCTCGAAGATCCGGCAGGCGATGCCGGCGCGGTGGAGCGCGAGCCCGAGCGTGAGCCCGCCGATGCCGCCGCCGATGATGAGGACGTCCACCCGGCTCCCTCCGGACCGCGTAGTGCGGCCCGGATTATCGCTTCAAAGGTCGTCCGCCGGCGCGATCGGCAGACGCACCGGGCGCCGGAGCCGCGCCGAAACGTCGCAGGCCTTGGTGAGCATCAGCCGGTCGTGGCCGCCGGCGGCGCTCGCGTGCTGCGTCGGCAGTCCCAGGGCAAGGCGCCCGACGATGGCGAGGCCTATGCGCTTCGGGTCCTGCCCCGGCATCGCCCGGTCAGGCCGCCGCGCGCCGCGCCGCCGCGGGGAGCGGCAGATCGACCGGCGCGTTG
>JBOIFD010000033.1:0-5588 GCA_050741515.1 Burkholderiales bacterium | reverse complement strand
GACGTCGAGCTGAAGTACTTCGACCTCGGCATCGAGCACCGGGACGCGACCGACGACCAGGTCACGCTCGATGCCGCGCACGCGACGCGGCGGCACGGGGTCGCCGTCAAGTGCGCGACGATCACCCCCGACGAGGCGCGGGTCAAGGAGTTCAACCTGAAGCGGATGTATCCGTCGCCGAACGGCACGATCCGGAACATCCTGAACGGCACCATCTTCCGCGAGCCGATCATCTGCAAGAACGTGCCGCGCGTGGTGCCGAACTGGTCCAAGCCGGTCGTGATCGCCCGCCACGGCTTCGGCGACCAGTACAAGGCCACCGAGATCCTCTACGACGGTCCGGGGACGATCAGGCTGAGCTTCGTTCCGGACGGCGGCGGCGCACCGATCGAGAAGGAGGTCTTCAAGGCGCCGGGCGGCGGGGTCACGATGGCGATGTTCAACCTGGACGAGTCGATCCGGGGATTCGCGCGCGCGTGCTTCAACTATGCCCTGGGCCGCAAGTATCCGGTCTACCTCTCGACGAAGAACACCATCCTCAAGATCTACGACGGGCGGTTCAAGAACCTGTTCCAGGAGATCTACGCGCAGGAGTTCCGGCGCGAGTTCGAGGCGGCCAAGCTCACCTACGAGCACCGCCTGATCGACGACATGGTGGCCGCCAGCCTGAAGTGGTCGGGCGGCTATCTCTGGGCGTGCAAGAACTACGACGGCGACGTGCAGTCCGATACCCTGGCCCAGGGCTACGGATCGCTGGGGTTGATGACCTCGGTCCTCACGTCACCCGACGGGAAGGCGGTCGAGGCCGAGGCCGCGCACGGGACCGTCACCCGGCACTATCGCCTGCACCAGCAGGGCAAGCCCACGTCGACGAATCCGATCGCCTCGATCTACGCCTGGACGCGCGGCCTCCAGTACCGCGGCCGGACCGACGGTACGCCGGACGTGATCGGTTTCGCGGAGACCCTGGAGAAAGTGTGCGTCGACGTGGTCGAATCGGGGCGGATGACCAAGGACCTCGCGATCCTGATCCGCGCCGATCACCCGTTCCTCACGACCGACGAGTTCATGGGCGCGATCGCCGCCGAGCTCAAGCGCAAGATGGGCTAGAGCGGGCGGTGGTCCGCGTCCGGGGGGGGCCGGCAACGCTCCCCACGGCTCGCCCCGCAAGGCGCGCGCACCAACGAAAAAGCCCCGCGACTGGCGCGGGGCTTCTCAATCCGCAAGCTCCGTCAGGTGGCCTTCTGGATGTTCGAGGCCTGCTTGCCCTTCGGGCCTTGCGTCACCTCGAACTGGACCTTGTCCCCCTCCTTGAGGGTCTTGAACCCCGACATCTGGATCGCCGAGAAATGCGCGAACAGATCTTCGCCGCCGTCATCGGGCGTGATGAAGCCGTAGCCTTTTGCGTCGTTGAACCACTTCACCGTACCGGTTGGCATAGCCCCCTTCCCTCCTTGTTGCACCCGGGGTTCCCCCCTCTCTATGCCTGATCTCCAAGACAGCTCCGAAAACGCGAGCCACGGCCGTGCCGCTTGAAAAACAAACACGCGCCTTTTTTACGCGCTTCGGGAGGACGCGTCAAGTATCCCCGCCGCTCCGTCAACTCCTGCAAAATCTGTGCGTTGCAGGAACAAGCGGTCATTGCGCGGGGACCGGCTTCTGGCTAGGATTAGGGCAGTGCATCGATGGGAAGCGCGACTCCGAACCTCGCAACTAGGACACGGTCCCTGGGCCCGACCGTGGGGTGGTGCTGGCAGCGCTGAGTAGGCTATGGCGACCCGGTCGCGTGACGGCACCGTCCTCGAGGCAAAGAAGAGCAAGGTCAAGGCGCCGCCGCTCTTCAAGGTGATCCTGCTCAACGACGACTACACGCCGATGGAGTTCGTGGTCGCGGTGCTGCAGACCTTCTTCGCGATGAGCCGCGAGAAGGCCACCCAGGTGATGCTGAAGGTGCATCGGGAAGGCATGGGCGTGTGCGGGGTGTACCCGCGGGATATCGCAACGACGAAGGTTGAGCAGGTGGTGTCGTACGCACGGAAGCACCAGCATCCGCTCCAGTGCGTGATGGAGGAAACGTAATGATTGCCCAGGAGCTCGAAGTCAGCCTGCACATGGCGTTCGTCGAGGCGCGCCAGAAGCGGCACGAGTTCATCACCGTCGAGCACCTGCTGCTGGCGCTGCTGGACAATCCCACCGCCGCCGAGGTCCTGCGCGCGTGCGCGGCCAACATCGAGGACCTGCGCAAGCACCTCACCGAGTTCATCAACGCCCACACTCCTACCGTCGCCGGCACCGAGGAGATCGACACCCAGCCGACCCTCGGCTTCCAGCGCGTCATCCAGCGCGCGATCCTGCACGTCCAGTCCTCGGGCAAGAAGGAGGTCACCGGGGCCAACGTGCTGGTGGCGATCTTCGGCGAGAAGGACTCGCACGCGGTCTACTTCCTCCACCAGCAGGGCGTCACCCGGCTGGACGTCGTCAACTACATCTCGCACGGGATCACCAAGGCTCCGCAGTCGCAGCAGCCGAAGCCGGCCGACGCCGACGAGGGCGAGCAGGAGGGGGGCCAGTCCGGCGGCGCGCTCGAGGCCTACACCGTGAACCTCAACGCCCAGGCGCTGGTCGGCAAGATCGATCCGCTGATCGGCCGCGACCGGGAGCTCGAGCGCGTCATCCAGACCCTCTGCCGCCGGCGCAAGAACAACCCGCTGCTGGTCGGCGAGGCGGGCGTGGGCAAGACCGCGATCGCCGAGGGGCTCGCGCGCCGCATCGTCGAGGGCCAGGTCCCCGAGATCCTGGCGAAGTGCCAGGTCTACGCGCTCGACATGGGAGCGCTGCTCGCCGGCACCAAGTACCGCGGCGACTTCGAGCAGCGCCTGAAGGCGGTCCTGAAGCAGCTGGTCGACAACCCGAACGCGATCATGTTCATCGACGAGATCCACACGCTCATCGGCGCGGGCGCGGCCTCGGGCGGCACGCTGGATGCGTCCAACCTGCTGAAGCCGGCGCTGTCCACGGGCGCGCTGAAGTGCATCGGCGCGACGACCTACAACGAGTACCGCGGCGTCTTCGAGAAGGACCACGCGCTCTCGCGGCGCTTCCAGAAGATCGACGTCATCGAGCCGTCGGTGGTCGATACCGTGGAGATCCTCAAGGGGCTCAAGAGCCGGTTCG
Organism: Burkholderiales bacterium; assembly: GCA_050741515.1. Lineage (GTDB taxonomy): Bacteria > Pseudomonadota > Gammaproteobacteria > Burkholderiales > SG8-39 > DATEDA01. The sequence goes on along the minus strand of JBOIFD010000033.1, from coordinate 2,414 downwards.
AGGCGCACCACGGCGTGAAGTACAGCGCCACCGCCCTCACCTCGGCGGCCGAGCTCGCCGCGCGCTACATCAACGACCGGCACCTGCCCGACAAGGCGATCGACGTGATCGACGAGGCCGGCGCCGCGCAGCGCATCCTGCCGAAGTCGAAGCAGAAGCGCGTCATCGGCAAGCAGGAGATCGAGGAGATCATCGCCAAGATCGCGCGGATCCCGCCGCAGACGGTGTCGATGGACGACCGCGCGGCGCTCAAGAACCTCGACCGCGATCTCAAGGCGGTCGTGTTCGGCCAGGAGAAGGCGATCGACGCCCTGGTCGCGGCCATCCGCACCACCCGCTCCGGCCTCGGCAATCCGCAGAAGCCGATCGGCAACTTCCTCTTCAGCGGACCGACCGGCGTCGGCAAGACCGAGGTCGCGCGCCAGCTCGCCTACTGCATGGGGATCGAGCTGATCCGGTTCGACATGTCGGAGTACATGGAGCGGCACGCGGTGTCGCGGCTGATCGGCGCGCCGCCCGGCTACGTCGGCTTCGACCAGGGCGGGCTGCTCACCGAGGCGGTCACCAAGAAGCCGTACTCGGTGCTGCTCCTCGACGAGATCGAGAAGGCGCATCCGGACATCTTCAACATCCTGCTCCAGGTGATGGACCACGGGACGCTGACCGACAACAACGGCCGGAAGGCGGATTTCCGCAACATCATCATCGTCATGACCACCAACGCCGGCGCCGAGAACCTCAACAAGAACATCATGGGGTTCACGGCGAAGAAGGAGGCCGGCGACGAGCTGAACGAGATCAAGCGCATGTTCACGCCGGAGTTCAGGAACCGGTTGGACGCGACCATCTCCTTCAGCGCCCTCGACCACGAGATCATCCTGCGGGTCGTCGACAAGTTCCTCATGCAGCTCGAGGAGCAGCTCCACGAGAAGAAGGTCGAGGCAGCGTTCACCGACCGGCTCAAGGAGTACCTGGCGAAGCGCGGGTTCGACCCGATGATGGGCGCGCGGCCGATGTCGCGCCTGATCCAGGACACGATCCGCCGGGCGCTCGCCGACGAGCTGCTGTTCGGCAAGCTCGCGAACGGCGGCAAGGTGACCGTCGACGTCGACGAGCACGACAAGATCGTGCTCCGGTTCGTCGAGCAGGCGGAGCCGGTCGCACCCGCGACCGAGACCTGAGACTCGCAGTTCAGCGGGCAGCGACGGGCCGCGCGATGCGGCCCTTCTCTCTTCGGCGCGCCAGCGCTTCGGCTACTTGACGCCCACACAGGCGCGGCGGAAACTCGCGCTTCCCTGCCCCCGGAGGAGGACAACATCAATGAGAGCGACGCTTCTCGTCGCCGCCGCGGCGCTCGCGGGCGCGCCCTTCGCCGCATCGGCGCAAGCCCCTTTCCCGGACACCGGCCGCGACCTCGCCGCGAGCTGCGCGATCTGCCACGGGACCCAAGGCACGAACGCCGGCGGCATGCCGAACGTCGCCGGGCAATCGAAGCCGATCCTGGTCGGCGCCCTGCGCGACTTCCGCGACGGCAAGCGCCCGGCGACGATCATGCACCAGGTCGCCAAGGGGCTGACCGAGGCGCAGATCGACGCGGTGGCGACCTACTGGGCAGCGCAGAAGCCGAAGTGAGGAGACGACCATGAGCAACGACTACACGCGGCGCGAGTTCATCCGGGCGATCGGCGCGGGCGCCGCCGCGGCCGCGACCCCGGCGATCCTCGGGGCTTGCGCGACCGCGCCGGCCGCCCCGCCGAAGCCGGTCGGGCGCGTCATCGTCATCGGCGGCGGTTTCGGCGGCGCGACGTGCGCGAAGTACATCCGGATGTGGAGCGAGCGGCGCATCGAGGTGTTCCTGATCGAGCGCAACACCCAGTTCGTGTCCTGCCCGGTTTCGAACCTCGTTCTCGGCGGCTCGCGCAGCATCCAGGAGCTCACCTTCGGCTACGAGAAGCTGCGCGAGTACGGCGTGCACGTGCTGCGCGACGAGGTCATCGCGGTGAACGTCGAGAGGAAACGCATCTCGCTCAAGCGCATCGCCGACCTGCCCTACGACCGGCTGGTCGTCTCCCCCGGCATCGACTTCATGTACGACCAGATCCCGGGGCTCAACAACCCCGCGGCGCAGAAGGTCGTCCTGCACGCCTGGAAGGCGGGGCCGGAGACGGTCGAGCTCCGCAAGCAGCTCCAGGCGATGCGCGACGGCGGCGTGTACATCCTTTCGATACCGACTGCGCCGTACCGCTGCCCGCCGGGCCCGTACGAGCGCGTCTGCCAGGTCGCGCACTACCTCAAGCAGGCGAAGCCGCGGTCCAAGGTGATCCTCCTCGACGGCAACCCGGACATCACGTCCAAGAAGGGGCTCTTCCTCGCCGCCTGGAACGACCTCTACAAGGGGATGATCGAGTACGGGC
>JBOIFD010000032.1:0-9922 GCA_050741515.1 Burkholderiales bacterium | reverse complement strand
GGCGCCTACGTCGCGGCCGCGCGCCTCCCCGAGTTCGACGCGCTGGTCCCGCGCGCCGCGCGAAGTCCCGGGATCGAGCCGCCGGCGGAGTACCGCAAGCCCTGGGCCCGCGAAGCAGCGCTCGCCGAGATCGTGCGGGATCGTCTGCAAGGCCTCGGTCCCGTGACGGCCCAGGCGCTCGCCGCGCCGCTCGCGCTCTCGCCGGCGGAAATCGACGCCGCGCTGGCGAAGCTCGAGGCGGAGGGCTCGGCCATGCGCGGCCGCTTCACGCCGGAGGCGGGCGATCTCGAGTGGTGCGAGCGGCGGCTGCTCGCGCGCATCCACCGCTACACGGTGAACCGGCTGCGGGCCGAGATCGAGCCGGTCGAGCCGCGCGACTTCCTGCGCTTCCTGTTCCGCTGGCAGCGCGTCGCGCCGGAGGCCCGCGTCGAGGGCGCGGACGCCGTGGCCGCGATCGTCTCGCAGCTCGAGGGCTTCGAGGCGCCCGCCGCCGCGTGGGAGACCGAGATCCTCCCGGCACGCGTGAACGAGTACGACCCGGCGTGGCTGGACGAGCTGAGCCTCGCCGGCCGCGTCGTATGGACGCGCCTGTCAGCGGCGCGCCCGAACGGCGACCGCGCGCCGAGCCCGGTGCGCACGACGCCGATCACCCTCCTCCCCCGGCGCAATCTTGGCGTCTGGACGGCGCTCGCGGACGCGGGCGACGGCGCGCCGCTCACTTCCCGTGCCCGCGAGGTTGCCGACTTCATCGGCGCGCGCGGCGCGTCGTTCTTCGACGAGATCGTGGCGGGCACCGCGCTCCTCCGCACGCAGGTGGAGGAGGCACTCGGCGAGCTCACCGCCCTCGGTGTGGTCAACGCGGACAGCTTCGGGGGCTTGCGCGCGCTGCTAGTGCCCGGCGACCGTCGCCCCAGCTGGGGAGAGCGGGGCCCCTCCCCCGCCCAGGGGCCGCACAAGCGTCGCCGGCGCACGGCACTCTTCGGCATCGAGGACGCCGGCCGGTGGGCGCTGATCAGACGTCAGTCAAGAGCTGCCCTGCTTCCCGGGGCGGCCCCCGATCCCGAGATCGTCGAGCACATCGCGCGCACGCTCCTCAAGCGCTACGGCGTCGTGTTCTGGCGCCTGATCGCGCGCGAGGCCGAATGGCTGCCGCCGTGGCGAGCGCTCCTGCGCTGCTACCGCCGGCTCGAAGCGCGCGGCGAGATCCGGGGCGGACGGTTCGTGGCCGGCGCGTCGGGAGAGCAGTTCGCCCTCGCCGAGGCGATCGGCAGTCTCCGCGACGCGCGGCGCGCCGAGCGCACCGGCGCGCTCGTCTCCCTGAGCGGCGCCGATCCGCTGAATCTCGTCGGTATCCTGACACCGGGCGCGCGCCTGCCTGCGCTCACCGGCAACCGCGTCCTTTACCGCGACGGCGTGCCGATCGCGCTGCTCGCCGGGGGTGAAGCACGCTTCCTCGAGGCGCTCACGCCGGAGGCGGAGTGGAGCGCGCGCAACGCGCTCGTGCGCCGGCAGGTGCCGGCGGTGCTCCACTTCCTCGGCTGAGCGCGTCACTCGCGTACGCGCGCCCGGCGCCGCGACGCGGCCCCGCGAATGTAAAAACACTCGACAGCGGGGCATGGAAAATTGTCGCCGGGTGACGACATGCAAACAGCATATCGAGGCGGCGGCAACCGTGGTATAGAAACGGTTTGTCGGTCGCTTGGTCGGTGCAGGTCGCTGGATGCCTCCTCCTGATTGTCCGTTCTGCGAGCACCAGAATCCCGCTGGCGCGAAGTTCTGCAACGCATGTGGATCGCCGCTGCATCTGACGCCCTGCGGCGATTGCGGAGCAGTGAACAACCTGGCCGACCCGCAGTGCTGGCGCTGCGGCGGCGTGCTCCTGCCGCTCGATTCGCCCGTGCCGGCCGCGCGCTTCGAGCGCGAGCTCGCGGTGCCCGCGATGCCCACCGAGGAGGAGCTCGAACAGGAGCTCGTGGCGCTCGAGCAGGAAGTCGAGGCGCTCGAGCGGGCGCCCGGGTCCGCCGCGGCGCCCCCTCCGGCGGTCGAGCACGGGTTCCGAGGGTCGAGCATCCCCGGGCCCAAGGCAGTCGACCCGCGACCCCGGACGGCCGCGCCAGCGTTCCGGGGCTCGAACATCCCCGAACCGAGGACGCTGTTCGTCCGGGAGGAGGACGCGTCGTGGCGCCGGCGGCGCGGGCTCGTGGTTGCCGCGTTCGTCGTGGCGCTCGGATCGGCAATCGCGGTCGGCGCGTATCTCCGCGATCGCGATGGCGCATCACCCGACACCGCGGCATCCGCGGCGCCGCCGTCCGAAATGCGAGCCGAGCCGTCGACGGCGCCGCGCGTTGCGTCCGGTGTCGCCGAGGCCCCCGGGGCGGTGCCCGCAACGTCCCCCGCGCCGAAAGCGCTCGACGCGCCGATCGAGCGACGCCTCGCAAGCGACGCCGGCGAAGCGCCCGCGGTGCCCGCCCCTGCGGCGGCGCCCGACCCGAGCTGTCCGCCCGCGGTCGAGGCGATGGCCTTGTGCGAGTGGCTCGTCCGTGCAAACGGGCAGTAGGGCCCTCCTCGCGGCCTTGGTCGCGGCCGCACTCGCCCTGCACGGGACGGCGGTCCCTGCCGCCGCGCAGTTCAAGATGGTGACGGCGACGGAAGGGGCGGACTTCCAGATCGGCCGGGACCTCGCCCGGTTCGTTGCGCCCGCCGCCGACGTCCAGCTGGACGTGCTCGCGTCCGGAAGCTCGGCGGAGGCCCTCCGCCGCCTGCGCTCCGAGCCCGGCGTCAAGCTCGCCACCGTGCAGTCGGACGCCTACCAGGCGATCCTGGAGCAGGCCGCGCGCGGCAACGCCGCCGCCGGGGACCTGGTGCGGCCGCTGCGGGTGGTGGTGCCGCTGTACAACGAGGAGCTCCACCTGGTAGCCCGCGCCGACGCGCCGTTCAACGCCCTGCACGAGATCAAGGATGCGAGGATCAACGTCGGTCCGCGCCGCGGCGACACCGCCGCGACGCTCGCCAGCCTCTATCCCGCGCTGTTCGGCAAACCCCTCACCGACGCCCGGGCGAGCTACCTGCCGCACGCGGAAGCGCTCGTGAAGCTCGTGACCGACCGGACGATCGACGTCGTCGCGATCGTCGCCGGCCAGCCGGCGACGCTGCTCGCGAACATGAAGCCCGAAGCGCGGCAGTACATCAAGCTGCTCAAGCTCGACCGCGCGACCGCGGCGGGCCGGGCGGCCGCGCGGCGCCACTTGCCCGCAACTGTGCGCGCGGAGAGCTATCCGGCGCTCCTTGCTCAGGACGTGCCGACGCTCGCCGTGAGGGTCTACCTCGTCACGCAGGACTTCCGCGACCACTACACCGAGCATCGCCTGATCCTGCTCGGCCGCTCGCTCTGCCGGGACCTCTCCGCCTTGCGCGCGAACGGGCACGCCAAATGGCAGGAGGTCGAGCCGAAGCTCGCCCAGCTTCCGCCGGGGATGAGCTACTACCAGCCGACCACGACCGAGCTGCACGACTGTCCGGTCAGGCGCCCGGCGAAACCGAAGCCGTAGCGCGCCCGCTTTGCCGTCGGCGGGGAAACGCCTTAGGCTAGCGCCTCATTCGGCCCCGCCCGCGGAGCGAGCAATGGCGCGATCGGCGATCGACATCAGCAGCGTGGACCACGTCGGCATCCGGGTGAGCGACCTGGACCGCGCGCTCGCGTTCTACCGCGTGCTCGGCTTCGAGCTGCACTGGAAGGACGCCACCGACGCCGTGGCGATCATCAGGAACGCGCGCGACGTCGAGCTCAACCTCGTCTACAACGCCCGCGACGACGCCGGCGGCAAGAACATCCTGATGGACGTCGGCGAGAAGTATCCCGGCTACACCCACGTCGCGCTACGGGTCGAGTCGATCAGGGCCACGATCGAGGCGTTGCGGGAGAACGGCATCCGGATCACCCAGGGCCCGGTCTCGTTCGGCCGGGACGGTCACGTGTCGGTGTTCGTGCGCGATCCGGATCTGACCGTCGTCGAGCTGCGGGGACGCGAGGAGGACCTGTCCTCGATCGGCGGCGTCACCGCCTACGAGCCGGAAAACTGATCCTCACCACGGTCGGAGATCGCGCCATGCCCAAGGCCAAGCGGCAGAACATCGTTTCGGACAAGCTCCATTCGCGGATCAGGGACGGCAAGTCGCTGTTCCCGCACGCCGTCGCCGTCGAGGGCCAGCGCCTGATCTGCGTGTCCGGGCAGCTCGCCTGGGACAAGGACGGCAACACCGTCGGCAAGGGCGACATGCGCGCGCAGTTCCGCCAGGTGTGCGAGAACATCAAGGAGGCGCTCGCCGCGGCCGGCGCGGGCCTGGAGGACATCGTCAAGACCAACACCTACGTCACCAACATGGACGAGTTCTTCAAGTGCGTCGACATCCGGCACGAGTACTTCGGGCCGGGCTGGCCGACCAGCACCACCGTCGAGGTGAGCCGCCTCGCGCATCCCGACATGATGGTCGAGATCGAGGCCGTCGCCGTCGTGAGTTGAGGCACACGGCGAGCGCCGGGCGGGGGCACGCGCCCGCTGCCCGACGCCGCCGATTTCCGGCGCGTTAGGCGTGGCGCGCGTTTCGTGGTCGAATCCGGCCACGATGGAGCACGCGGCCTGGCTGTGGATCCCGGTCACCCTGTGGGCGGCGTTCGCACAGACGCTGCGCAACACCGCGCAGCGCCACCTCACCGGCGAGCTCGGCACGCTGGGCGCGACGCTGGTGCGCTTTCTCTACGGCCTGCCGTTCGCGGTGGCGTGGGTCGCCGCGGTGCAGGCCTGGCGCGGCGAGCCGCTGCCGCTGCCGCCGGCCGGCTTCTACGCCTGGGTGACGCTCGGCGCGGTGAGCCAGATCGCCGCCACCGCGTTCCTGCTGCGCGTCATGCAGGAGCGCAATTTCGCGCTCGGCGTGGCGTACTCGAAGACCGAGCTGATCCAGATCGCGATCTTCGGGCTCCTCGTGCTCGGCGACCCGGTGAGCGCCGGAACCGCGGTCGCGGTCGCCTGCGGCACGCTCGGCGTGCTGCTGCTCTCGCCCGCCGACAAGAAGCGGCCGCTGCGCGCTCTGGTAACCGGCTGGGCCACCCGGCCGGCGTTGATCGGCCTCGCCTCGGGGACGAGCTTCGCGCTCTCGGTGATCGGCTACCGCGCCGCCGCGCTGTCGCTGGAAGGCGCGTCTTTTCTGGTTGCGGCGGCGGTGACGCTGGCGATCGCGCAGCTCATCCAGACGCTGCTGCTCGGCGGCTGGCTCGCCTGGCGAAACCTTCCCGTGGTCCGCGCGACGCTGCGGCTGTGGCGGCCGTCGCTGTTCGCGGGGTTCATGGGCGCGGCCGCCTCCGCCGGCTGGTTCACCGCCTTCGCCATCGAGCCGGCGGCGCACGTGCGCACGCTCGGCCTGGTCGAGCTGCTCTTCGCCTACGTGGTGTCGCGCCGCGTCTTCCGCGAGAAGCTCACCGCCCTGGAGCTTTCGGGAATCGCGCTGCTGACGGTCGGCCTGGCGGTAGTGACGCTGGGCCGCTAGACCCGTTCGTCGAAGACCACCAGCGTCCGCGCTTCGATGCTTTCGCGCGGCACGAACTCGCTCGGGCAGGCCGGATTCCGAAAGCCGGTGTGCGGCAGGAACCGCGCGCGCCCGTCCGCGCGCGAGTCGTAGCACTTCAGGAGGAGGAACTCGTCGGGTTGCATCCCGGACACGTAGAACCACCGGTGCCCGGGGTTATAGCGCACCGACTGGATCTGGCCGCTATGGCGCGGCACCGTCAAGTCGTCCTCCCCGAAATGCTGGATCTCGGTCGCAACCAGGTCCTCGGGCGAGACGCTGCGCGCGTCGCACACTGTGAGGGGGTTGTCCAGAACCGGGCCGACGATCGGCCGCCACAGGTTGACGAAGGCGACGTGCCGGTCCGCGAGATCGGAGCGGCCGGCCGCAGCGAGGATCTCCTGCTTGCGTTTCGGGCCGGACTGCTCGGTGTAGTCGTTGTGGACCTGATCGACCGGCGTCCGCACCCCCTGCTCGCCGCGGGCCGCGCGCGCCGCGCTCCGCACGTTGTGGTCGAACACCACGACCGCGAGCGCACCCATGCTCGCCTGCACCACGCCTTGCACCTCGGGGTAGTAGCGCTCTCGCACCGCCGCTTCGTCGTAGAACTCGGCGAACGCCGTGCGCCGTGAATGCAGCTCGAACCCCTGCTCGTCGAGCCGAAGGCGATCGGCGACCGGGCGCGCGTCGCGGATCGACACCACGTGCTGGACGGACGCCGGACGCACCGTGGCGAGCCCGCTCGCGGGCGGATAGACCCGGACCTCCGCCGGGCCGTCACCCGGTGCGAGATAGGTCAGCTGCGCCGCTACGGCGGGAAGCTCGTCCGAGATCGGCGCTCGATTCGACGACGGCATGGTGGCTCCGAGACCGTTACACGGGCTCGCCTCAGGTCGGCTCAGTGCGGCGGATCGTCCGCGCCGACGCGCCCCAGCCCGGGAAGCCGCAACGCGGGTTCCGCGACGTCCACGCCGAGCGAGAGTCCCAGCACGTTGATCTCCAGGCCCTCTTCCGGGGCGACGATGACGCCGAGCAATCCGAAGAGCGACGCCTGGACGCCGGTGCCGCTCGGCGCACGGCCGATCGCCGCCGAGAGGGGCTGGTAGTCCTTGCCGATCGCGTTGGACGGGAGGTCGAGCCGCAGGTCCGGGACGCTGCGGCCGATGTGGGCGACGAAGGTGTTGCTGTTCGGGCCCGGCCACGTCCGGTAAGTGTCGTTGTGCGGGTAGCTCTTCACGGCGGCTTCGACCTGGTCGATGAGCGCTTCGACACCCGCGCCCCGCCGGTCGACCAGGAGGTCGGGGAGGTTGCCGAACCACTGGGCGTCGGGGGCGGCGAAGTTCCGGCGCACGAACGGCGGGCCGCCCCAGAAGACGACGTCGTAGCGCGTGTATGCGGCGGCGTCTTCGCGCTTGACCGCGATCCAGGAATGGACCGCGAACGCGCCGCGCCAGCCGAACGTGCGGGCGGCGTACACCTGGATCACGGGCTCGCGGACGATCGCGGGGTCGGGCGCGAGCCCGGCCGGCTCACGCGAGGCGGTCGACCAGGTCGCGGCCGCGGGCGTATGCGTCGCTACGCTGATGGCGAGCGGGATGACGAACAGGGCGACGATCAGGAGCATGGTGCGTTTGAGCTTCATTGGTTCCAACGTGGGGCTCGTGCCCTGCCTACCGGCGCGAGCCTACTACGCCGTCGGCCGGTGCAGGTAGCGCCCGCGCGGTTGGCCGATCACGTTGCCGTTCTCGCACACGAGCTCGCCCCGAAGAAAAGTCGCCTTGACGCGCGCGCCGAGCTCGATGCCTTCGAACGGCGTGTAACCCTGCGACGACTCCGAATCCCGGGCGCGGATGGTCCAGCTCTCGCGCGGATCGACGAGCGCGAGGTCGGCATCCAGCCCCTCCGCGATGTCGCCCTTCGAGTTCAGCCCGAACCGCCGCGCCGGATTCCAGCTCGTGAGACGCGCCATGTGGTTGTACGAGAGGCCCCGCTTCGAGCCCTCGGAGACGAGCGCCGGCAGCAGGTACTCGGTGCCGCCGAAGCCGGACTTCGCCAACCAGATGTTGCCGAAGTACCGCTTGGCCACCTTGAGCTCGTGCCGGCAGCAGGCGTGGTCGCTCACCACCCAGTCGACCTTGCCCTCGGCGAGCTTCTCCCACAGGTACTCGACGTCCGCGCGCGGCCGGATCGGCGGATTCACCTTGGCGAGCACGCCGGTCTTCGCCTTGATGTCGAGCATGAGGTGGCCGATCGTCACCTCGCGGCGGAAATCGATGTGCGGGAAGACCTCCGCCATCTGCAGCGCCGCACCGAGCGCCTTGCGCGAGGACAGGTGCAGCAGGTTCACGTTCGGCAGCGCGGTCTCGTTGGCGAGGTAGGCGGCGATGAACACTGCCAGCCCTTCCGAGTGCGGCGGCCGCGCGGCGTGGTAGGCCGCGAGGCCCTTGAGTCGGCCCTCGGATTCCACGATCTTCGTGTAGGCGGTCATGATCTCGGCCGTCTCGCAGTGGAGCGACAGGCTGATCTGGGCGGCCTTCCTCGGGAAGCGCTCGCGCGCCGCCTGCACCCCGCGCATCACGAACTCGAAGTGGGCGTAGTCGTAGCGCTCCCTGGGGCCGATCATCAGGAACTCGCGCTGGGCGTCCGAGCGCCCGTGCAGGCCGTGCGAGCCGTAGAACATGAAGATCTTGAACGACGACACGCCGTGCTCGGCGACGAGCTCCGGGATCTCGCGGATGTGTCCCGAGTCCATCGGCGCGAGGTGGTAGGCGTAGTCGACGTGATACCGGCCCCGGGAGAGCTTCAGCACCTCGGGGAAGAACCGCCGATAGGGCCCGCCCTTGTTGAGGTAGTACTGGCCGGTGCGGAAGTAGGTGAGGCAGCTCGTGACGCCCCCTTGCGCCGCCGCACGGCTCTCGCTGACCGCGTCGTCGGCGAGCGGCGAGTAGATGCCCACGTGCATGTGGGCATCCACGACGCCGGGGAAAGCCAGGCGGCCCGCGCCGTCGTACACCTCCTTCGCGCCGCTCGCGTCGATGTCCGGGGCGATCCTCGCGAACCGCCCCTCGCGAACGGCGATGTCGGCCTCGTGCACGGCGTTGCCCTGCGGACGCACGACCCGCACGTTCCTGATGACGAGATCGTAGGGTCGCTTCATTTCGCGCCGCCGTCGTAGCGCTTGCCGAGCTCGAACATCTGCGGAGTGCCGACGGCCGCGTTCAGTCCCTTGAAGTCGAGCATGCGGTCGCGGAATGCCGCGGTCGAGCCGTCCCGCTTGATCCCGGCGAAGTATTCGCGGGCGAGGAATGCGAAGGCGCGCACCAGCCCGGCGGCGAAGATCACGATCGAGAAGCCGAGCGCCTCGAGGTCGGCGGCCGGGAGGATCGGCGTCTTGCCGCCTTCGACCATGTTGGCGAGGAGCGGCGCGCGCCCCTTGAACCTCCCGGTCAGCGCTTGCATGTCGTCGACCGAGCGCGGCGCCTCGACGAACAGCACGTCGGCGCCCGCCTCGAGAAAGCGCTCGGCGCGCTCCAGCGCCGCGTCGAATCCGTCGATCGCCGCGGCGTCGGTGCGCGCGACGATCAGCGTTTCCGGAGAGGAGCGCGCGTCGAGCGCCGCCTTGAGCTTGCCGACCATCTCGGCGACCGGGATGACGCTCTTCCCGTCGAGATGACCGCAGCGCTTCGGGGTCGTCTGGTCTTCGAGCTGGATCGCGGAAGCGCCGGCGCGCTCGAGGCTCTTCACCGTGCGCATGACGTTCAGTGCGTTGCCGTAGCCGGTGTCGGCGTCGACGATGACCGGAAGCGCGATCCGCTCGCGGATGTTCGCGAGCGTGTTCTCGACCTCGCTCGCCGTCACCAGGCCGATGTCGGGCCGGCCGAGCCGGGTGTGCGCGAGGCTCGCGCCGGACAGATAGACCGCCTCGAACCCCGCCTGCTCGGCGAGGAGCGCCGAAAGCGCGTCGTACACGCCGGGCGCGGGCAGGATTCGCGGCTGCTTCAGGCGTTCACGCAGTGTCATGGTGTTTCCCCAGGCGCTGTTCGAGGTGCGGGAGCAGGCCGCCGTCGCGGACCATCTGCATGAGGTGCGGCGGGATCGGCTCGCAGGCGAGCGTTTCGCCGGTCGTCTCGTTCTCGATCCGTCCGGCCTCGGGATGCACCCGCAGCCGGTCGCCGGCCCGGATGCGCTTCGCGTCGCGGCAGGCGAGCGCGGGGAGACCCAGATTGAGCGCATTGCGGTGGAAGAGCCCCGCGAACGACTCGGCAACGAGCGCCGCGACACCCAGGTGCTTGAGCGCCTGCGGCGCCTGCTCGCGCGACGAGCCGGCGCCGAAGTTGCGCCCGCCGACGACCACGTCGCCCGG
>JBOIFD010000031.1:0-5017 GCA_050741515.1 Burkholderiales bacterium | reverse complement strand
CCCGCCACCGGCGCCTCGAACAGCACCCGCGCCTCGCGGGTGCCGAGCTTCCGGCTGCGCAGCCGCGCGAGCGCGCGGCGGCCGGCGTAGTCGCCGATCGCCTCCGGCCGCGCGAGGTCGGCGGGGGAGCGCTGCGACGAGTACCAGTCGTCGCGCTGCATCGCGTCGCCTTCGGCCGCGATCACCGCGCACGAGATGTAGTGGCGCGAGCTGCGATAGCCGTCCAGGAAGCCGGCGGTATTGCCGGCGACGAACTGGGACTGCTGGCAGGAGACGGTGGCGCCCTCGGAGTTGGCGATGCGCTTGTCGAGGCGAAACGCCGCCGCCTCGCACGCGGCGGCCATCTCGATCGCGCGCTCCACCGGCAGGTTCCACGGATGAAAGAGATCGAGATCGCGGCTCGACCGCGCGATGAGCTCCGGCTCGGCGAGGCCGGAGGCCGGGTCGGCGGCGGTGAACCGCGCGATCGACAGCGCGGCCGACACCGTGTCCTGGATCGCCTTCGGCGCGAGATCGGACGTGCTCGCGTAGCCGTGCTGCTTGCCGAGGTAGACGGTGACGCCCAGGCCCTTGTCGCGGTTGTACTCGATCGTCTCGACCGCGCCGCGGCGCACGGTGACGCTCTGGCCGTAGCCCTCCGAGACCTCGGCCTCGGCCTCGGTCGCGCCGCGATCGCGCGCGAGCGAGAGCGCGCCGGCGACCATGTCGCGCAACGCGTCGGGAGCGTAGGTGAATCGCGAATCGGGCATGGAGGCTGGTGCGGGCGGCTATTATACGGGCTCGGTCTCCAGCCACCGCCGGAATGCCGGACGACGCACCGAGCAAGACGCAACGCAAGCAGGAGATGCACGCGCTCCAGGCGCTCGGGCAGCGCCTGGTGGCGCTGAACCCCGCGCAGCTCGCGTCGGTCGAGCTTCCGGAGCGGCTCCGCGAAGCGATCGCCGAGGCGCAGCGGATCCGCAGCCGCGAGGCGCACCGCCGCCAGCTGCAGTACGTCGGGCGGCTGATGCGGGAGGTCGACCCGGCGCCGATCCGCGCGCAGCTGGAGGTCTGGGACGGCCGCTCGCGCGACGCCACTGCCGCGCACCACCGGGCCGAGCGCTGGCGCGAGCGGCTGCTCGCCGACGACGCGGCCTTCACCGAGTTCGCGCGCGAGCACCCCCGCATCGACCTCCAGCAGCTGCGCGCCTGCGTTCGCGAGGCGCGGAAGGAGCGGCTCGCCGGCCGCGACCTGCGGCATTTTCGCGAGCTCTTCCGCCTCGTCCGGGAGGCGAGCGCGAACGATCCGTCCGGGCGATCGCTATAATCCGCCGCCGCACCCGACTTCCCGAGCACCCCATGACTGCATCAGATCGCCCGCTGAAGGTCGGGCTCGTCTCGATCAGCGACCGCGCTTCGAGCGGCGTCTACAAGGACGAGGGGCTGCCGGCGCTGAAGGACTGGCTCGGCCGCGCGCTCGCGACGCCGTGGGAATGCGTCGAGCGCCTGATCCCGGACGAGCAGCCGCTCATCGAGACGACGCTCGCCGAGCTCGCCGACGTCCAGGGCTGCGACCTCGTGCTCACGACCGGTGGCACGGGACCGGCGCGGCGCGACGTGACGCCGGAAGCGACGCTCGCGGTCGCCGACCGGGTCATGCCCGGCTTCGGCGAGCAGATGCGGCAGGTGAGCCTCAGGTTCGTGCCGACGGCGATCCTGTCGCGCCAGGTGGCGGTGATCCGCAAGCAGGCGCTGATCGTCAACCTGCCCGGCCAGCCGAAGGCGATTCGCGAGACGCTCGAAGGCGTGAAGGACGCCGCGGGGCAGACGGTCGTGCCCGGCATCTTCGCCGCAGTTCCGTACTGCATCGATCTCATCGGCGGGCCGTACATCGAGACGCGGGACGAGGTGGTGAAGGCGTTCCGGCCCAAGTCCGCGCAGCGCCCGAAGGCCTCCTAGAGTGGCCGAGCTCCTCGACGCCATCGAGATCGAGACCGCGCCGGGCCCGGCGACGAGCGTCATCTGGCTGCACGGGCTGGGCGCGGACGGCAACGACTTCGTGCCGATCGCCGGCGAGCTCGAGCTCCCGCCCGTGCCGATCCGGTTCGTCTTCCCCCACGCGCCGATGCAGCCGGTCACGATCAACAACGGGATGGTCATGCGCGCGTGGTACGACATCCTGGGCGCGGATCTCGCGCGCCGCGAGGACGAGCGCGGCGTGCGCGCGTCCCAGACCCTGGTCGAGGCGCTCGTCGCGCGCGAGCAGGCGCGCGGCACGCCCGCAGCGCGGATCGTGCTCGCCGGGTTCTCCCAGGGCGGCGCGATCGCGCTGCAGGCCGGCTTGCGCCGCCCCGAACGGCTCGCCGGGATCATGGCGCTGTCCACCTACGTTCCGATCGCGGAGTCGCTGCAGGCCGAGGCGCACGCCGCGAACCGGGACGTGCCGATCCTCATGGCGCACGGCGTCTACGACCCGATCATTCCCGTCGCCGCCGCGCGGCGGTCGCGCGAGCTCCTGCAGCGGCTCGGCTACGACGTCGAGTGGCACGAGTATCCGATGCCGCACTCGGTTGCGCCGCAGGAGCTCGACGACATCGGCGCGTGGCTGCGCCGGGTGCTCGCCTGAATGGGACGGATCGTCGCCGCCGTCGCCGCGCTCGCCGTCGTGGCGCTCGTGGCGGCCGGCGTGTGGCTCTACCTCTCGCTCGACCACGTCGTCAAGCGCGCGATCGAGAAGTACGTCCCGGAGATCCTCCAGGCGACCGTCGAGCTCGACGAGGTGAGGCTCGCTCCCGCCGACGGCGCCGGCACGTTGCGCGGGATGCGGATCGGCAACCCGAAGGGCTTCCGCGCGCCGCATGCCGCGACCGTCGGGACGATCACGCTCGCGATCGACCCGACGACGGTCGTGAAGGACGTCGTGCTCGTGCGGCGGATCGCCGTCGAGCGCCCGAGCATCACCTACGAGCCGGGCCCGAAAGGCAGCAACTTCGACGTCTTCCAGCGCAACGTCGAGCGCTACGTCGGCGCGGCGGGCAAGAGCGCCGACGCGAAGGGCGGACGCCGGCTGATCGTGGAGAGCCTCACCATCCGCGGCGCCCGCGTCACCTACGCGCCGCAGGTCGGGCGCGGCACGGCGACGATCTCGTTCGACCTGCCCGACATCCAGCTCCGCAACGTCGGGAAGGAGCGCGGCGGCGTGACGCCGGGCGAGCTCGCGAAGATCGTCGTCGACGCGCTCGCCGCACGGATCGCGGAGGTGATGGCGCGCGCGGCGGTCCGCCGCGGGCTCGAGGGAGTGCTCGGGAAGTAGGCGGCGCGGGCTACGCCGCGTCGCGGATCAGGTGGCTGCAGCGCAGCAGCTCGTAGTCGTGCCGGCGCTCGGCGACGCCGGCCGGCAGGAGCCTGGTGCGCAGCCCCTTGTAGTCGAACATGAAGCTCTCGCCCGGCGCGTGGACGCCGGCGGGCAGCAGGATCTGCACCTCGCCGCCCAGCTGGTTCGGGTCGAGCAGGATCGCGGTCTCGGTGTCGAGGGTCGTGGTGGCCCCGACCTGCACCCGGAGCTCGATCGGCGCGGCCGAGCGCGCGAGGGTCTGGATGCCCACCGCGGCCTGCTGGAGCGACGGGCGCGACAGCCGCCGGACCACGCCGATCAGCCAGTTGTCCCCGCCCTCGGGCTGCATCGCCAGCAGGCAGCCGATCCGCAGCCAGTCGCCCCGCACCTGCGGCACGAGCGCGCCGAAGCCGCCGACGCTGACGTTCTCGACGATCCAGCTTTCGAAGCGGGTCCCGTCGAGGCTCGACGTCGAGCACGGCCGGAGCACCTCGAGGATGCCGTCGAAGCCCCACGCGATCGTGAGGCGCGACTTGACCCGGTGGCGCGGATGGCGCCGCTCGGCGAGCTTCGGCGACCAGCATTGCTCGAGGTGCTCGAGCACGCCGAGGACGGTGTCGGGGGTGCACGCGCCGCCGAGCGAGATCGCCGGCGGCACCTCACGGGTCTTCCGGATCTGCTGCAGCATCGCATCGATCTCGGCGGAGGCGCGCCCGGCCCCGAAGAACCGCACGCCCGGACCCGGCTGCGGCGGACGGGCCATGCGCACCGGCGGCTTGCTCTCGGCGAAGTCGATCCAGTACGGGGTGTCGGGCTGGTGCACGGGGACGAGCGCGAAGTGCGGCGACCAGAGCGCGATGGCGCGCTCGAAGATCTCGATCTCGACCGGCAGCAGGCTGCTCGGCGAGCAGGCGCTGAACATCGCGGCCCGCAGGAACTCGAGCTCCGGCGTCGACTCGCCGGCAATGCCCGGGTAGACCGCGACGCTCGTCCTGGAGAGCTTGCGCGACGCGAGCAGCGCGTAGATCCGGCACAGGATGCTCCAGAGCCGGTCGTCGGGCGGCCCGTAGCGCAGCTGCAGCCACTTCAGCTGCGCCGCCAGCGCGCGCAGCGCGCGCACGCCGAGCAGCGGCAGCGAGCGCTTCAGGGCGTCGCCGCCCTTGGCGCCGGTGGCGAAGGCGTCGATGCAGGTCGCATAGCCGAGCGCGGACTGCTCCCAGAAGGCGTGGATCGAGGTCCAGATCTGGGATTCCTGCTGCTTGCCGATGCGGGAAACCGACAGGTATTCGCGGGCGAGCTTGCGGGCGGGCGCCTGGCCGGCCTCGTCGAGCAGCTGGACGGCCTGGGCGCGGGCCTCGGGCGTGAAGCTCGCCTCGGCGCGGACCGAGTCGAGCCAGTGCGTGATCTCCTCGAGCGACCGCAAGGCGTCGTCCGCAGGCAGTCCCTCGAGGAGGCGCTTCGCCTCCTTGAGGTCCGCCAGCGGGTGGCCGGACTGAGAACCGTTGAAGATGCCGAGCATCCTTCCCCCTTGCCGGGCGCCGGTCGCGAAAAAATCGTTCCAAGCCCTTGAAAGCAAGGCCTGCGCCAGTGGCCCGGGGGGCGTGAACTATGCCGCGCCGGACGGCGCGGCCGTGCGAAGTTTCTCGTTCCGGCCCCGGCCGGTGGCCGGCCGGCCGGCGCTCGCGTCGCGAAGCCGACAACGCC
>JBOIFD010000030.1:0-2919 GCA_050741515.1 Burkholderiales bacterium | reverse complement strand
GTGCTCGCGCTCGCGGCGGCGGGGCTCCCGCCGCCGGCCGGCGCCGAGCAGCGCCCGCTCTGGGAGCTCGGGCTCGGGGTCACCGGGCTGTATCTCCCGGACTACCGCGGCGCCAACCAGGGCCGCGGGTACGTCTTTCCCCTGCCCTACGCCGTCTACCGCGGCGAGCGCTTCAGGGTCGACCGCGAAGGCATCCGCGGGATCTTCTTCGACACCGACCGCGTCCAGCTCGACGTCAGCGTGTTCGGCACGCCGCCCGTCGACAGCAGCAAGAACACGGCCCGCGAAGGCATGCCCGACCTGGACGCGACGCTCGAGGTCGGGCCGGTGCTCGAGATCACGCTCGCGCGCGACCGCCGGGTCGACTACAACTACCGCCTCCGGCTGCGGCTGCCGGCGCGGGCGGCGTTCGCGACCGACCTCATCCACTGGAGCTACATCGGCTGGGTGTTCTACCCGCACCTCGCGCTCGACCTCCGCCCCGAGTTCCTCGGCGGCCGGTGGAACGCCGGCTTCAGCGCCGGCCCGCTGTACGCCACGCGGCAGTTCAACAATTACTTCTACACCGTGGCGCCGCAATTTGCGACGCCCGAGCGGCCGGCCTACCAGGCGCCCGGCGGCTATTCGGGCTGGGCCGCCTTCGCCTCCATCAGCCGGCGGTTCGACAAGGTGTGGGTGGGCGCCTACGTCCGCTACGACACGCTGAACGGCGCGACCTTCGAGGCGAGCCCGCTCGTGAAGCGCGACTATGCGATCAGCGGGGGCGTCGGAATCGCGTGGGTGTTCGCCGAGTCCAGGGAGCGCGTCGAGACCGAGGACTGACGGGGCGGATTGCCGGGTCCCCGCGAAGTTTCCTACAATGCCCGCTCGCAGGTTCCGCACCGGGGGGGACGCCATGAGTTCTGTCGCGTTGAAGGCAATCCTGATCACGCTCGCCGCGACGGGCCTGATCGCCTGCACCGGTCGCCCGGTTGTCAACGTGCAGGCGTCGCCGGTCGAGTACGTCGGGCGGCCGCCCACGCTGGCCGACGTCGAGCGGGCCATCCTGCGCGCCGGCCAGACGCAGGACTGGAAGATGGAAACCGTCCGGCCGGGGCTGATCGTCGGCACGCGCACCTGGAGCACCCACGTCGCGGTGGTGGAGGTAACCTACACGGCCAAGGCCTACGACATCCGGTACAAGGACAGCAAGAACCTCGGCTACGACGGCACCAACATCCACCGCAACTACAACTACCACGTCCAGGAGCTCGACAAGGGGATCCGGGCGCAGCTGCTCAACCTGTAACGGTGCCGCAGCGGGGCCGGCGCGGCGCTAGCGCTCGCCGGCGCTGATCTCCAGCTCGCGCAGCGCCGCCAGCGGCAACTTGCCGGTCGGCGCCCGCGGCAGCGCGGGCACCTTGACGAGCGGCCGCGGCAGGAACACGGGGTCGATCGAGCAGCGGAGCGCCTCGAGGATCGCGTGCTCGCTCAGGCCGGGGGCGACGACGAACGCCATCAGGCGGGCCGCCTTGCCGCTCTCGGCCTCCCGCGTGTGGAACGCGCCGTCCTTGACCCCCGGGATCTCGGCGAGCTTGCGGTTGAGATCCGCGAGCGACGCGCGCTTGCCGGCGACGTTCACGACGTCTGCGAGCCGCCCGGCGAGCCGGAACTCCGCTTCGCTCACCACCTCCAGCACGTCGTTGCTGGCGGCGAGACCCTCGATGTGCCCGCCTTCGAACGCCCAGCCGTCCGGCGCCGCGCTCACCCGCACGCCCGGCAGGGCTCGCCAGGTGTCGGTGTGCGCGGTGCGCCGCGCTGCGATCATGCCGGCCTCGGTGCTGCCGTAGATCTCGATGAGCCGCGCGGCATAGCGCGCCTCGGCCGCGGCGGCAAGGGTCTCCGAAAGCGGCGCCGCAGCCGAGAGGATCAGATCGAGCCCGGGCAGCGCGACCGAGTCCTCGACGCACGCGCGAATGTGCAGCGGCGTGGTCACGAGCACGCGCCGCCACGGCAGCTCCGCGAGCCAGGCCGCGACGTCGGCCGGGAAGAGCGGCCGGCACGCGTGGACCGCGCCGCCGGTCTGCAGCGGGAGCATCACCGTGGCTTCCAGGCCCCACATGTGCTGCGGGGGCACCGTACCGAGAAACGCCGCGCCCCCGGGCACGCCGAGCGTTTCGGCCGCGCCCCGCGCGCCCGCGACGAGCGCTCGCCACGGCTTCGCGTGGGGGACCGGCCGCCCCGTGCTGCCCGACGTGAACACCACCGCGGCCGTCTGCGCTCCGGGGATCCGGGGCACGTCCCAGCCGACGACGCGGCGCGCGAGCGGCTCGGGGTAGGCGATCGACGCGCCGTTCACGAGCGGCACCGCCGTCTCCGCGACGCACGCGAGGTCCGGATACGCCTCCTCGACCTGGTCGAGCAGCCGCTGGGTCCGGTTCGGCACGAGCAGCGTGATCTGGCCGTTCGCGAGCGCCGCGCCCAGCGCCACGAGGAAGCGATAGCGGTCGTCGCACAGGTTGAGCAGATGGCGGCGTCGCGGCAACCGCTCCGCGAGCGCGCGCACGTCGGCGAGGAACTCCCCGGCGCTGACGCCCCGCCCGCCGCGCCAGGCGATGGGCTCGTCCGGATGCCGATGCGCGATCAGCGGCGCCGCGTCGCCGGGGGCCGTGGGATTCATCGGAACACCTCGCCGGCGCGCCCCACCATGCCCGCGGCCACGCGCCACGGCGGGTCGTGCCGGATCTCGGGATAGCGCACCAGCCGGTACAGATATTCGAGGACGAACAGCGCGCCGAGCACTGCGTAGCTCAGGATGTTCGTGAAGAACGACCACGTCGCCGGCTCGGCAAACCGCGCGAGCACCGCCGAGACCGCCGCCATGAGCGCGAGCGACACGGCCCACAGCCACGTCACGCGGCGGGTATGCACGACCAGCGG
>JBOIFD010000029.1:0-6446 GCA_050741515.1 Burkholderiales bacterium | reverse complement strand
GCGTGGTTGTGCGATGGGAGCTTGCGGTTCGGGGCCACGTTGCCGATGCGGCTGGTCTCGATGCCATCGGCGTTCGGGTAGAGATGCAGCACCTTGGCGCCGCGGTGCGGGAAATCCAGCCACTGGGCGGTCTTCGCATCGATCACGATGCGCTCGCCGGCGCCCGGGCGGATCGGCACGCGCCACTTCACGTAGATCACGCAACCGTCCTTCGACGCCGGGGTGTGCCGGAAGCCCGGCGGGTTGCGCAGGAACGAGTGCGCGCCGTACTCGCCGTGATCGTCGGTGTAGGTGCCCTCCACCACCACCACGTCCATCCGGTCTTCGAGGACGTGGGTGGGAATCTTCGCTCCGGGCGCAAACTTGAGGAGCGAGGTCTCGCGCCCCTTCTTCGGGTCGTGGACGAGCTCGAGGACCTTGCGCGAGACGCCCGGCCATTCGGTGGGCTCCCACGGCATCGTGTTCGTGTCCATCACCGCGACCTTGCTCGGGTCCGCGTTGACCTGGGCGCGCGCGCTCATCGCGTTCCTCCTCCTCGAACCGGCCTTGCGAAGACCATGGGTTTACGGTAAACGAGACGGGCGCCGCCCGTCAACCAGCGCCCCGTTCGAGGAGGAGTGAGCGCCCATGGCCGACACGGATGAGGAACCGAGAATCGCCCAGAAGGGGCCGTACAAGGCCGAGCTGCTGGCGACCTACCGGTACGCGTGGTGCCGTTGCGGGCTGAGCAAGATGCAGCCCTGGTGCGACGGCTCGCACACCTCCACGAAGACCGGGATCACCCCCATCGTCTGGACCCAGGAGAAGGACAAGACCGTGTTCCTGTGCGGCTGCAAGCGGAGCGGCAACAAGCCGTTCTGCGACGGGACCCACAAGTCGCTATAGGTCCGGGGGGTCAACCGCGACCTTCCATGCGGTCGAGCAGCGCCGCCGGGTCGTCGAGGTCCACCCCCGGAAGCGTGCCGCCGCCGAGGTCGGTCTGACCGGCCGCGACTACGCGCTTGCGGCGTTCGGCTTCGTCCAAGCTGCGCGCGAAAGCAGTCAGACGACGCTGAGGCGCGGCGCGCCCGCGGCGAGGCGCCCGATGGTGCGCGCCTCGTCGAAGCCCCGCTTCGCGAACTCCGCCAGCACCGCCCGCTCCGACTCGGGCGCGCAGGCGACCAGTAACCCCCCGCTCGTCTGCGGATCGGTCACGAGCTTCCGCACCCATTCGGGCGCGCCCGCGGGCAGCGACACCTCGTGCCCGTAGCCCTGCCAGTTCCGGTCCGAGGCGCCGGTCGCGACGCCCTGCTTGACCGCCTCGAGCGCCTCCGGAATCACCGGCACCGCATCGAGCCGCACTTCGCCGGCGAGCTTCGACCCGCGCAGGATCTCGAGCAGATGGCCGGCGAGCCCGAAGCCGGTCACGTCGGTCAGCGCGTGCACCCCGGCCATC
The DNA here is from genome assembly GCA_050741515.1 of Burkholderiales bacterium. GTDB lineage: Bacteria > Pseudomonadota > Gammaproteobacteria > Burkholderiales > SG8-39 > DATEDA01. Next base: position 5,011 of record JBOIFD010000029.1, on the reverse strand, counting down.
TCCGCGAGCGCCTCGCCGGGCGTGTTGAGCCGCGTGGTCGAGGCGAGCAGCTTCGCGTAGCCCGTCGCGCCGAGCTTGCCCTTCTTCAGGACCGCCGAGAGGATCCCGACGCCGAGCGGCTTGCCGAGCACCAGCAGGTCGCCGGCGCGCGCCGAGCTGTTCCGCTTGATCTTGTCCGGATGCACGAGGCCGAGCCCCACCAGGCCGTAGATCGGCTCCAGCGTGTCGATCGAGTGCCCGCCGGCGATCGGGATGCCGGCGGCGGCGCACACCGCTTCGCCGCCCTCGACGATCTTCTGGATCACCGCCACCGGCAGCTTCTCGAGCGGCATGCCCACGATCGCCAGCGCGAAGATCGGCCGCGCGCCCATGGCGTAGACGTCGGACAGCGCGTTGGTCGCGGCGATGCGGCCGAAGTCGTACGGATCGTCGACGATCGGCGTGAAGAAATCGGTCGTGGCGACCAGCGCCTGCGTGTCGTTCAGCCGGTAGACCGCCGCGTCGTCCGAGGTTTCGGTCCCGACGAGCAGCTCCGCCGGCAGGCCGCGGATCGGCGTCGAGGCGAGGATCTCCGAGAGCACGGCGGGCGCGATCTTGCAGCCGCAGCCGCCGCCGTGGCTGAACTCGGTCAGTCGGATTTTGTCGAGGACGGCCGTCATGCAGTTCCTTTCGCCCGAGCGCGGAATTCTAGTCGATCGCGCAGGTGCGGAAGCCGACGAAGACGTCGCCGCGATCGGCGGTGTAGAAGTTGCGCCAGGTGTTGCGGATCAGGCGCGCCGGCGTGGCGAAGCTCCCGCCGCGCAGCACCTTGTGCGTCCCGAACCACGGCTCGGAGTACTCCTTGTACGGGTCCACGACGAACCCCGGATAAGGCGTGAAGGTGCTCGCGGTCCACTCCCAGACGTTGCCGATCAGCTGGCGCGCGCCCGCCGGGCTGTCGCCTGCAGCGCACCCGCCCACTGGAACGACGCCGGCGCCGTCGAGGTTGGCGCGCGCCGGGCTCGGATCGCCGTCGCCCCACGGATAGCGCCGTTTCGCCGCGGAGGCCGCGTACTCCCACTCGGCCTCGGTCGGCAGCCTGCGCTTGGCCCAGCGGCACCACGCCTGGGCCTCGTTCCAGTCGACGTGCAGCACCGGCTCGTCCGGCGCGAGCGGCAGCCAGCGGTCGAAGCGCCGCTGCAGCCACGCGCCGTCGACCTTCTTCCAGTAGCGCGGCGCCGGCCCGCCGTCCTCGACGCAGGCGAGGAACTCGGCGTTCGTCACCGGCGTCCGCGCGATCCGGAACGGCGCGATCTCGACCGCGTGGGCCCACTTCTCGTTGTCGAACACGAACCCGCCGTTCGGCTCCGCCCCCAGCCGGAAGCGCCCGCCCGGATGCGCCGCGTCGCCGCGCGGCGCGGGTGCGGCAGCCGACGCGACCGCACTGAACGGGTCCGGGTACCCGAGCGTCTGGCGCGTGTAGTGGAACGCCTCCGCGTGCATGTCCTCGTGGAAGGTCGCAAGACGGACGAAGTAGCGCAGCGACTCGTTCTCAGGCTCGCGCGCGACCCGCCCGCGCACCCGCTCGAGCACGTTCGCGAGATAGGCGCGCGTCGCGGCGAGGTCCGGCAGCGGCAGGTCCCAGCGGGTGTCGTGCGCGACCGTGGCCGAATCGTAGAGCGCATCCGCGCCCGGCAGGATCGAGTCGGCGAGCGCGCCCGAGGGTTGCAGCCGCAGGCACCAGTGCTCCTGGAACCACCCGACGTGGCCGATCTCCCACAGCGGCGGGTTGACGATGGCGAGCTTCGGGCCGAACAGCCGCTCGCCGTCGAGGTCCGCCGTCACGCGCGTCGCACGTGCGCGGCTCGCGAGCAGATCGCGTTCGAGGCTGACGGGGTCGGCTAACATCGCGCTCGACCCCACGGACACCCATGGCGCGCATCGCGATCGTCACGCCGGCAGGCGCGGGCACTCGCTCCGGCAACCGCCACACCGCAACGCGGTGGGCGCGGCTGCTGCGCGGTGCGGGGCACCGCGTTTCGATCGCGGTCGAGTGGCAGGGCGAGCGCTGCGACGCGCTGGTCGCGCTGCACGCGCGCCGCAGCCACGGCTCGATCGCGCGCTATCGCGACGCGCATCCCGCCGGCCCGCTCGTCGTCGTGCTCACCGGCACCGATCTGTACCGCGATCTTCCCGCCTCGGCGGAGGCCCGGCGCTCGCTCGAGCTCGCCGACCGGATCGTGGTGCTGCAGGAAGACGCGAAGGGCCTGCTCGCCCTGCCCCTCCGGCGCAAGACCCGGGTCGTCTACCAGTCCGCGACCCCGCGCGTTCGCCGCACGTCGCCCGCGCGGCGCTTCCGCATCATCGTGATCGGCCACCTGCGCGACGAGAAGGATCCGTTCCGTGCCGTCGCGGCGCTCGCGCTGCTGCCCGACCGGCCGGAGCTCGAGGTGGTGCAGGTCGGCGGCCCGCTCGATCCGGCGCTGGGCCTGGAGGCCGAGCGCTGGATCGCGCGCGAGCCGCGCTACCGCTGGCTCGGCAGCGTCCCGCACGGCCGCGCGCTCAGGGAGCTCGCGCGCAGCCACCTGCTCGTGGTCAGCTCGAAGATGGAAGGCGGCGCGAACGTCATCGCGGAGGCCGCGCGCGTCGGCACGCCGGTTCTCGCCTCGTGGATGTCCGGCAACGTCGGCATGCTCGGCAAACGGTATCCAGGCTACTACCCGCTCGGCGACGAACGTACGCTCGCGAGCCTGATCGTCCGCGCGGCCGACGATGCCGCGTACTACCGGCGGCTCGAGCGCGCGCTGCGAGCGCGGCGGCCGCGCTTCGCGCCGCCGGCCGAGCGCGCTGCGGTGCTGGGCGTGCTGCGCGAGGCGCTTCACTCCAGGAGCTCGGCGACGCGCTTGCGCACCGGCTCGCTCGACCAGTCGAGCTCGCCGTAGTGCACGTAGCGGATGCGGCCGTCGGGCCCGACCAGGAAGGTCGCGGGAACCACCCGCGCCTTCCAGGCCTTCGCCACGCCGGTGTCGCGGTCGAGCAGCATCGGGAAGCCGAGCGGCATCTTCTCCAGGAACCGCTCGATCCGCCCCAGCGGCTCGCCGATGTTCACCGCCAGCACCTCGAACGGCTGGCCCGCCAGGGACTGGCGCAGCCGCTCGATGGAGGGCATCTCTTCCCGGCACGGCTCGCACCAGGTGGCCCAGAAGTTCACCAGCACCACCTTGCCGCGGTAGTCCGCCAACCGGTGCGTGCGGCCGTTGAGGTCCTGCAGGACGAGCGGCGGCGTCGCGCCGCCCGTCCAGGGCCTCAGCTCGGCCGCTCCCGCCGCCGCGGCGAGCGCGAGGGCGGCGAGAACGACGAACGGCCGCACTAAGCTTTCACCTCGCGCGCGGCGATCGCGTACTTGAGCGAGTCGGGATCGAGCTGATCGCGCATCTCCCCGCCGGTCTCGGCGTTGATGTACATCAGGTACGGCAGCTTCGGGCCGCTCGAATTCGGCAGCTTGACGTCGTGGCCCATGTTGTAGGCGAGCCAGTTCATCTCCCAGCTCCCGAACAGGCGCTTGCGCGCCGCCTCGACCTTCGGGTCGTTGACCGCGAGCTTGCCCGGCGGCTCCTCGAGCACGACCTTGCGGACGTCGGCCGGATCGACCGGCACCCAGCCGTAGCCCGCGGCGAAGAACTCCGCGCGGCAGTGCTGCGCCCGGGTCACGTTGGGCGAGCCGACGCCGAGGCTCTTGTAGCCGTACTCCGAAGGCGCGACGCGCACGCCGTAGACGTCACGCGCCGGCACGCCGACCGAGCGCGCGAGGCCCACGAACATGGCGTTCAGGTCGCCGCACTTGCCGCCGAGGTTCCCGCTCTCGAGCATGCTCTCGATGTCGCCCCAGCCGCAGCCGCGCGTCTTCGGGTCGCGGAACGTGTTTTCCACCACCCACTCGTAGATCGCGCGCGCCTTCTGCACGTCGGTCTTCGCGCCTTTGGTGGCTTCGAGCGCCGTCTTCCGGACGATCCCGTCGGTCGGGATGAGGTCGGTGGCGGCGAGGTAGAACGCGCGATCGGCGGCCTGGAGCTTCGCCGCGTTCGGGGCGGGCTTGCCGAGGTCCACGGCGCGGTCGCGGGTCATGAAGCGGCTCGTGACCTCGATCACCGGCGCGGCTTCGCCCTCGCGCCACTCCGCGTACACCATCGTCACGCCGTACTTGCCGTCGGCTGCGATCCGGGCGCGCGCGGCGTTGCCGGTCCAGGTGCTGCCGATCGTCTTGTGCCAGTCGGTGTCGTCGGCCAGCGGGAGCGGCACCCAGGCGCGCGAGACGCCGCGGGGCTTGAGCACGTCGACCCGCGTGACCGTCTCGAACGTGCGCCATTCGGTGCTCGCCAGCGCGTTCCGCCAGGGCAGCGCGGAGGCGGCCGCGGCGGCGGAGGTCTGGAGAAAAGCCCTACGGTCCATGGGAGATCTCCTTTGTCTTCGGGTGTTGGAAACTGCGGAACGAGTGGAGCGTGCGGGCTGATCTTACCGGGCTACGCCGAGAACAGCCGATTGGATGCGCGCATTCCGCGGTTTCGTCGCCGCGGCAGGCGGGGTTCCGGGCCCCCGCCGGGGGGCGAGCCTGCACCCGAGGAACGGCGATTCTAACCGGGCGGCGGCCCGGGGCCGAGTGCCGCGGCCGCTACGGCCGCGTGACCGTCCAGACCTCCTCGAGCCGGGTCCCCGACCCGCGGATCACCTTCGACACCGGGCAGAACATCGCCAGCTCCCGTTTCACCTTCTCGACCGCGGCGCCGTCGGCATCGGTGGTGACGTCGATGTACAGCGTCGCGCGCGGAAACGGCACGTCAACTTCCTCGGCGAGCAGCACGCCCCGGCGGTCGAAATCGGCCTCGAGGCGGACGTGCAACGCGTGGAGGTGGACGCCGTTCGCGTGCGCGACCTTGTGGGTGATCACGTTCGTGCAGGCGATGAGCGCCGCCATCAGCGTCTCGGTCGGCGAAGGTCCCTGGTTCGTGCCGCCGCGCTCGACCGGCTCGTCGAC
>JBOIFD010000028.1:0-4182 GCA_050741515.1 Burkholderiales bacterium | reverse complement strand
GCGCATGTGCGTGCGGCGAGCGCACGAGCACGCAGTGGAGCTCGTCGGCAAACGCAAGGTCGGCCACGAACTGCCCGCGGCTGGTCAGAAAGCGCGGGTCCTCCACCCGGAGGACCCGCGCGCCGATGCCCTCTGCGCTCACCGCCGCGTCATTGCGTCTCGACCCGGGCGAGGTCGAGCGCCTCGTAGACCGACCGGTCGGTGACGAACAAGAGGTCGGCGCTCGCGCCCGCCGCCCGGTGCGAGGCCCAGGTCCAGTGCGGCACGGTGAAGACGTCGTGCTGCGACCACTCGAAGGCCGTGTCGCCGACGGTGGAGCGCCCTTCGCCCGCGACGACGAGCACGACCGCGTTCCACGTCGCGCGTATCGGCTGCGTCGCTGCGCCTTTCGGGAGTCGCCCCGCATAGCAGTCGAGCGTGGGCATCACCGGCCCGCCGCTGAGCGGGTTGACGTAGCGGAGGAGCTTCGAGCCGTCGGGCCGCGACGGAAGCGCATCGAGAAGGCGCCGGGTGTCCGCGCCGGGATAGCGGTACTTCGGCGAATGCGTGACGCGCGGCGGCTCAGTCGCCGGCGCGAGGCCGGACGCGCGATACAGACGCTCGTCGCCTTCATCGACCTTCCAGAACTCCGGGTGGTCGCGGTTGCCGGGCTCGAAGAAGCTCGCCTCGAGCCCGCAGACGAGCGGCATGTTCGCGGCGTCGAACCAGTAGGTGCGATGGTCGGACGCGTTGATGTGGCCGTGCCAGCACATCGGCGGCGTCAGCACGAGGTCGCCCGGCTGCATCTCGCAGCGGCGGCCGTTGACGATCGTGACCGCGCCTTCGGCCTGCGTCGCGAACCGGATCGCCGCCGCGGTGTGACGGTGCGGCACCGCGTGATCGCCGGGCTCGAGGATGGTGAACGCGGCGATGAGGTTCGAGGTCGTCACCGTCTCGCCCCCGAAGGCCGGATTTACGCAGATGATCGCCCGCCGCTCCACGTCCTCGATCGCCACTTCCCTGGCGGCGCGGCCGGCGAGCGGCTCGAACTCGCGCCAGCGCCAGTGCATCGTCCGGTCGCGCTCGCGCGGGGCGATCGGCGTGATGCGCTTGTAGCGGTCCCAGAGCGGGTGGTAGCTGGCCGCCTCCAGCGAACGGATGAGATCGGCGTCGGGGCGCTGCGCCGCGGCGTGGTTCATGTGCGAGCCTCCTCGGAGCGCGGAAGTTTAGCTCCTCCCACGCGCGGCGACGCTGCTAGACTTGCCACGCGATGCGACAGTTCATCCGCCATCCCGCGACCATCCCGATCGAGGTGGCGAGCGACGATGCGCTCGCCCAGGGCGCGCCCCAGCTGCGCAACGTGAGCCTGGGCGGGCTCGCGTTCGACTCCGATGTGCGGTTCGAGCCCGAGGCGATCGTGAAGGTGCGCATCCCATACGTGAACCCCGCGTTCGAGACGCGGGCGCGGGTCGTCTGGTGCAGCGCGCGCGCCGGCCGCTACGAGCTCGGCGTCCAGTTCCTGGACCCCCAGGACGCCTTCGTGGGGCGCATGGTCGAGCAGGTGTGCCACATCGAGAACTACCGGAAGATCGTCCGCGACACCGAGGGGCGTGCGCTCACGGCGGAGGACGCCGCCGCGGAGTGGATCAACAAGTACGGGGCGCAGTTTCCCGATCCCGGCCCCGACGGGGCGCACTAGCCCGTCGGGGCCGCCGGCGCCTCACCTCTTCGGCATCTTGACGCCGATGTTCTTCGCGTCGATCAGCTCGTGCTTGATGAACACCTGCTGCCTGTACTTCTCGCCCTTGAGATACCCCGCCAGGACGTCGACGCCGAGCCGGCCCCAGTTGACCGGATTGAGCTCGACCGTGAGCGAGAGCGTCCCGTCGGCCACCGCGCGCAGCGCGGGCGGGATCCCGTTCATCCCGGTGACCTTGACCTTGCCCTTCTTCCCTGCCGCCTGCACCGCTTGCGCGGCGCCGAGCGCGACGTCGTCGTTCGCCGCATAGATCGCCACCAGGTCCGGGTTCGCGGTGAGCGCGTCCTCGGCGAGCTTCAGCCCCCGCTCGCGCGTGAGCGCCCCGTACTGCTCGAACACCACCTGCAGGCCCCCTTTCGCGAACGACTCCTTGACGCCGTCGGTCAGGTTCTTGAACGTCGGCGCGCCGGGCGGCCCGGCGATGAACGCGACCTTGCCCTTGCCGCCGGCGCTCGCGGTGATCCACGTCCCGATGTCCCGGCCGATCTGCTTCTCGTCCATCGCCACGTGCAGGGTCTGGTTGGGCGAGCTCGACCCGCGCGCGACCGAAACGATCGGGATCCTGGCCGCGGCGGCGGCGTCGTAGGCGGCGTTCACGCCGGTGGCGTCGATCGGCGAGATCAGGATGCCCTTCACCCCGCGCGCGATCAGGTCCTGCACGCCGTTGATCTGTTTTGCCTTGTCTTCCTGGGAGCTGACGTAGACCACGTCCCAGCCGAGCTCCGCGGCGCGCGCGCGGATGCCCTTCAGCATCGCGATGTAGAAGGGGTTGTCGTCCTGCGGCAGCGACACGCCGATGGTGGTCTTCTGCCCGACCGCCGGCGCCCAGGGCGCCGCCACGGCGAGCGCGGCCAGCACTGCGAATAGGCGTTTCATGATTCCTCAGTCCTCCTCGTGGATGGTGCGCGGGGATGATGCGCCCGCCGCCCGCCGGCTGTCCAGACTGCCTAGCGGCGGTGCCGCAGCTGGTCGACGGCGGCCGCGGCGATGATCACCAGCCCGACTGCGACCCGCTGCCAGTGCGAGTCGACGTTGAGCAGGTTGAGCCCGTTGCCGAGCACGATCATGATGAACACGCCGATCACGGTCTTGTAGAGCTTCCCCTCGCCGCCGTGCAGCGCCGCGCCGCCCAGCACCACCGCGGCGATCGCGGTCAGCTCGTAGAACTCGCCGGAAGTCGGCTGGCCCGACTGCAGGCGCGCGCAGAGCATCACTCCGGCAACGCCCGCCAGGGCCCCGCACCACACGTAGGTCGACGCGACCATCCGGCCGACCCGGATTCCCGAGAGATACGCGGCCTCGCGGTTGCCGCCGGTCGCGTACAGGTTGCGCCCGTAGCGCGTCTTCGCGAGCACCCAGGACAGCGCGACGAGCAGGATCGCCGGGACCCATACGAGGTCGTGGATGCCGAGGAACCGGTCGACGGCAAAGTCCAGGAACGGCCGCGGCAGCGTGCCCTCGATCGGGATCTGCTGGCTGTCGGAGAAGAGGAACACCGCGCCGCGGACGATCACCATCGTGCCGAGCGTCGCGATGAACGGGTTCACCTTCAGCACGGTCACGGCGAGGCCGTTCGCGAGGCCGATCAGCGCGCCGGTCGCGACGCCGGCGACGACGCCGGCGAGGATCCCGGCCTGCATCATCACCGCGGCGGCGACGCACCCGGTCATGGCCACGGTCGACCCGACCGACAGGTCGAATCCGCCGCCCAGGATCACGAACGTCATGCCCATCGCCACCACCGCGATCACCGCCGCCTGCACCAGCACGTTCGTGACGTTGAGCGTGGTCAGGAAGCGGTCGGTGAGGAGCGCAATGGCGAGGCACAGGACGACGAGCGTCGCGAGCGGGATCTGACCCGCCCAGTCGATGCGCTTCGACCGGAGCGTCGCGGGCGCGGTGCTGGCGGCCGGAACGTCCCTCACAGCTCGCTCCCCAGGGCGTCGCGCAGCGCGTGCTCGTCGAACGGCCCGGCGCGGCCCAGCTCGCCGACCAGCGCGCCGCGGCGCATGGCGAGAACGCGGTCGCAGTGTGCGAAGAGCTCCCGGGTCTCGGAGGAGGCGAGCAGCACCGCTCCGCCCCGCGCCGCGAACTCCCGGATGAGGCGCAGGATCTGCGCCTTGGCGGCGACGTCGACGCCGTGGGTCGGCTCGTCGAGCAGCAGCGTGTGGGTCTCCGCGGCGAGCCACTTCGCGAGGATCACTTTCTGCTGATTGCCGCCCGAGAGCGTGCGCACGGGTCGCGACGGGTCGCGCGGGCGGATGTCGAGCGCGTCGACGAGGGCCCGCACCATGCGGTCGATCGCCGCGTCGTCGCAGCGCCCGAGCGGCGCGAAGCGCGCGAGCGAGGGCAGCGCGACGTTGTCGCGCACGGAGAGGCCGGGCACCAGCGCGGTGGCGCGCTCGCCCGGGGCGAAGCCGATGCCGGCACGCACGGCGTCGCGC
>JBOIFD010000027.1:0-10682 GCA_050741515.1 Burkholderiales bacterium | reverse complement strand
TGGGCGGGACGGCTGCGGTGCGCATCAGTGCGGCCGGCTACGTGCCGTCCGTCGCCACCCGCTCGGTGACGCTCGGCGGCAGCCGGAAGATCCGGCACTACTTCCAGTCGGCGGCCGGCGAGCGTCCCCGCGCTGCATTCCTCGGGTTCGCCGCCAACACCCGCGGCGAGGACATCGACGACGTGGTGAAACGGGTCGAGTCGAGCTTCGTCCAGGAGCTGTTCGGCGCCAAGGCGTTCACACAGGTGCCGACGGCCGCCGCGCGCGATCTCGTCAAGCGCTCGAAGCTGAGCTACGAGAAGCTGCAGAAGACCGGCTGGCGCGGGAAGCCCCTCGCCGAAGCCGTGGACGTGATCATCTTCGGCAGCGTGGCGCGGGGCGAGGGCGACTCGTTCGTCATCGAGGCGAGCTTCTTCACGCCCGACGGCAAGCTCGCCGTGAGCCAGGCGGCGATCGCGGCGAGCAGCGGCAGCTGGCGCGTCGGGCGGGCCGTGAACGAGCTCGTCGCGAACGTCGTGTCCGCCTATCCGGTCGCGGGCGTCGTCACCGCGGTGAACGGCGAGAACGTCCAGATCAGCGTCGGCCGCAATCAGTTCCCGATCAACGGCGAGGACCTCTTCGTCGTGCAGTCCGCGAAGCGCGGCGACGACGGACGCATCGCCGGCTACACCGACGGCGGCACCGTGAAGGTCCGCCGCGCGCGCGACGACCATGCCGAGGCGCAGGCCGAGGCGCTGCACGCCGCGCCGCGTCCCGGCGACCGCGTCGTGCGGCTCGACCTCGCCAGGCGTGCCGACGGCGCCGACAAGGTCGTCATCGCGGTGAAGGGCGGCCGGAGCGGCGAGGAAGCGGCGCTCCCGGGAGCGAACGTCTACGTCGACCAGCGCTGGGCCGGCACCACGGACCGCAGGGGCGAGGTCGGCGTGCCGCTGCGCCCGGGGCGCAAGTACCAGGTCATGGTCTATCGCCACGGCTACGAGCAGGGGGCGGCGGCGATCGAGGCCAAGCCGGGCGGACGCCACGATTTCGCGCTCAAGTCGTTCACCAGCGACTTCACCGTGGAGAGCGAGCCCGCGGGCGCGACCGTGCAGCTCGACGACCATCGCATCGGCACCACCCCGATCACCAAGCCCTATCCGGTCACGCTCGGCTTCCGCAGCGTGCGCATCGACGCCGGCGGCGACTGGCGCGCCTGGGAGGAAGTGATCGAGTTCAAGCGGCAGGAGGAGAGCCGCAAGATCGTGCTCCACAAGGACTTCCTCAAGCTCGCCGACCGCGCCGAGAACGCGCGCCAGTTCGACGAGGCGATCCGCCTCTACACCGCCGCGCCCAAGGAGCATCCCGACTACCCGGAGCTGCGCCACCGCCTCGGGCAGCTCTATCTCGACGACAAGCGCGACTACGACCGCGCGATCGCCGAGCTCGAGCTCGTGCAGACGATCCCGGAGGTGGACGAGCTGGTGCTCAAGCAGTACGCGGTCGTGTACACCAACCTGGGCAAGGCCTATTACGTCAAGGGCGAGTCGCTGCTGCGCGGCAACCGCAACGACGCGCTGCAATACTTCGCCAAGGCGGTGAAGGCGCTCGATCGGGCGCGCGAGAACACGCGATTCTTCCCGAACGAGCGCCACGACGAGGCGGTGCACGACACTTACTACTACCGCGCGCTCGCCTATCACAACCTCTACCAGGTGACCAAGCGCGAAGCGCTGCTCCCGAGCGTCGAGCTCGCCTGGCACGAGTACATGGACTTCTTCCCGGCCAAGCTGCGCGGCCGGCCCGAGTTCGAGCAGTTGCGGGAGTCGGGCGAGAAGCTCGCGAAGCAGGTTCAGGGTCGATAGCCGACGATGCGCGGGCTTCACCTCGGCCTGGCCGCGGCGCTCGCGGTCGTGCCGGCCGCCGCGCCGGCGGACACGCCGACCGACGCCGAGGCCGAGATCGTGCCCGCGTTCGTGCGCCCGCTCTTTCCGCAGGGCGAGAAGGGGCGCAACGACTCCAGCCCGAGCTGGGCGCCCGACGGCGAGCTGCTCGCCGTCGAGCGCGCCGAGGAGGCGCGACGCGAAATCGTCATCGCGTGGCCGGACGGCGTGGTCGCCAGAACGGTCTATTACCAGGCGAGCGAGGACGACCCCGGGCTGGCGGCGGCGCTGCTCGGCCTGGGCAAGGCGGTGAGCTACAACTCGGGGTTCACCTGGTCGCCGGCCGGGGTCCGGTTCGTCTTCATGAGCAATGCCGGCGAGGGCAACTACGACCTCTACCTCGGCACGCTCGCCGGCAAGGCGGCGCGGCGCCTGACGCAAGACCCGCAGAAAGACGGTCAGCCGCACTGGTCGCCGAACGGCGGCCCGGTCGTCTTCGTCTCCGGCCGCACCGGGGCGGCGCAGCTCTTCCTCCTCGACGTCGACAGCCGGCAGACCGTATCGATCTCGAACGGCGAGAAGGCCTATCTGTATCCGCGCTGGTCGCCGGACGGCAAGCGCATCGCCGCGATGCACGGCGTGAACGAGAATCACGACATCGTGGTGCTCGACGACCTTCCGCTGCAGGTCGGCGCCGCCCGGCCGCAGGTCGCGCAGCGCTTCCTCACGACCTGGCGCCACGATGATTTGAGCCCGTCGTGGTCGCCGGACGGCAGGCGCATCGCCTTCTACTCGAACTACAACGCCGAGAACGATCCCAGGATCTGGTCGCTCGTGGTGATCGAAGCCGACGGCGGCGCGCCCACCGAGGGCGACGGGCTCGCCGCGCGCGTGGTCGCTCACAACGTGATTCCGGACGTGTCCATGGGGCCGGCGTGGCTGCCCGACAGCAGGCGCATCGCCTACGTGCGCAACGACAGGGACCGCTATCACCCCATCTACGTCGTCGACGTCGAATCCAAGCAGAGCCGCCGGCTGGCGACGGGAACGAGCATCAATCACGATCTCGCCAGCTCGCCGAGCGGCGTGCTCGCCTTCCGGGCCCAGGTCGACCAGTGGGACCAGATCTTCCTCGTCAAGCTCGCCGATGAGGAGCGCAAGCCGTGAGCATCGGGTCCGTCGCACGCATGGCACTGGCGGTTGCGCTCGCCGGAGCGGTCGCGCATGCGCGCGCCGCGGAGGACGGCCTGCGACGGGCCACGCAGCTCCTCGAGCGCAACCATTACGAATCGGCGGCCGCGGTCCTGCGCGCGGACGCCAACGGGGGCGAGGCGGCGGGGGTTGCCGCTCTGACGCTTGGGCGCGCCTACGCGCGGTCCGCCGAGCTGTACCGCGCGCTCCACCGCTCCTCGCTCGCCACCGGCACGCGCTATCTGCAGCAGGTGGCGACCCAGGCCGGCGCCGACCGCAGCCGGCTGGCGGCCCTCTACTACGGGGAATATCTGATCGAGGCGGGCAAGACGACCGAGGGCGTCGCGCAGCTGCGCCGGTTCCTCGCGCAGAAAGATGCCCCGGCGCCCTACCGCGACCTCGCCGGGGCGGCGATCGCGGCCGCACAGGCGCGCCCGGCGCCGGCGCAGGCAAAGTCGGCCGATCCCCTGGTCCGCATCCAGGCGGCGGCGGCGATGAGCCGGGCCGAGGCGAAGCGCGCCGAGGCCGTCGCGCTGGTCGACCAGGCGCTCGAGGAGCTGCGCAAGGCGGGCGCGCTGCCCACGCGGGCGGCGACGCACGCGATCGGCGTCTACGTCCGCGGCGGCCGGTACCAGCAGGCATTCGCGCTCGCCGGCGCCGCCGATCTCGGCCGCCCCTCGCACGAGGAGGCGATCGGCAAGAGCAAGGTGATCCGCTTCTACGATGCGGCGCTGCTCGGCAACCTCGCTCGCCTCCATCAGGCGGCGGCGGAGCGGTTGCTCGGCGAGGCGCGCAACGACGCGCGCTTGAAGGGGGTGGCGGGATACTTTCTCGCCGAGCTGCATCTCAAGGCGGGCGAGACTTCCGAGGCGCACCGGGCGCTATCGGCGCTCGCCGCGGCCGGCGATCTCCCGGCGGCCTACCGGGACCGCGCCGCCGTCATGCAGGCGGCGGTCGACGTGCGCAACGGCCAGACCGCCCAGGGCAACGCGGCGTTCGCGCAGCTCGCGCAGAAGCATGCGCAGGAGCCGGTCATGCTCGCCGAGACTTTGACCGCCTGCGTGCACGCCAGGGCGAGCTGCCCGGGCGCCGCGGAGAGCGCGCGCGCGCTCGCGCTCACGAGCCAGGCCGAGCGCTTCCGCGGTCTCCATCGCGCGGTCGGCGAGCAATACGCGGCCGAGGGCCAGACCGAGCGCGCGCTCGCTTCCCTCGAGACCGCGCGCGACAAGGCGAACAAGAACCGGATCGACACCAACGATCCGCTGCTGCTGGTGCGGCTCGCCGACCTGTATCTCGCCGCCAAGACCTTCTCCGAGAACCTGGAGATCTACTTCGAGCTGGCGAAGGAGTTCCCGGCGGTGCGCCAGCTGCAGGAGGCCGGCCAGGGCATCTATTCGACCGAGTACCGCAGCGCGGGCGACGTGAAGATCTTCTAGCGCGGCGGGCTTTCCGTTTCGGGCACTGTTTCCACTAGCCGAGGACTCGAGCCATGAGCAAGACAGGGATGCGGATTCTTTGGGCACTGGCGGTCGCGTTCGGCGCAGCCGCAGGACCGGCGGTCGGGCAGCAGGCGGCACCCGTGCAACTCGCCGCCACGGCGCCGGCAGCGGCCGCGCCGAGCGGAACCCTCGGCTACGGCGAGTACGGCCGGCCGACGACGCTCGACCCGATCACGAGCAACGACATGATCTCGATGCGGATCACCGAGCTCGTCTTCAACGGCCTGGTCGGGATCGACGCGAAGCAGCAGGTCGTTCCCGAGCTCGCCGAGCGCTGGGAGGTCTCCGCCGACGCGCAGGAGTACACCTTCTACCTGCGCCAGGACGTGCGCTGGCACCCGAAGCCGGGCGAGGAGGCGCGACCGTTCACTGCCGACGACGTGATCTTCACCTACAACGTCATGATGCACCCCCGGACGGTCACGCCGCTCAAGGTGCGCTACGAATTCGTCGCCGAGGCGAGGAAGCTCGACAAGCACACGGTGCGGTTCGTCCTGAAGCGCCCGATCCTCAACGCGCTGCCCAAGTTCACGTTCAAGATCATCCCGGAGTTCGGGCCGGCGAACGCGGCGTATCTCGGGCGCGACGATCCGTTCGTGCGCAACCCGATCGGCACCGGGCCGTATCGCTACAAGGAGACGACCGCGAACGGCGAGGTGGTGCTCGAGGCGAACCCCGAGTACTTCAAGGGGCCACCCAGGATCGCGCGCTTCGTCGCCCGGCCGTTCGCCGACCAGAACGTCATGAACCAGGCGTTGCTGTACAGCCACATCGACATGTCGGTGCTGGTGAACCCCCGCAACGTGCCCGAGATCCAGGGCGACCGGCGGCTGCGGCTCCAGTCGTACAGCGCGCTGTCGTACTCGTTCTTCGGCTACAACGTGCGCAACCCGCTGCTCGCCGACAAGCGCGTGCGCAAGGCGTTCACGCTCGCGATCAACCGGTCCGAGATGCTGAAGTCGTTCTTCAACGGCCAGGGCGCGGTGATCTCGGGGCCGTTCGCGCCGGGCAGCTGGGCCTACAACCTCGACGTGAAGCCGCTGCCGTACAGCCCGGCCGAGGCGGAGAAGCTCCTCGCGCAGGCCGGCTTCACCAAAGGCGGCGACGGGGTGCTCGTCAAGGACGGCAAGCGGCTCGCGCTCTCGCTCAAGGTGCCGATCGCGCAGGAGAGCGAAGCGGTCAAGCGCGTGGTGCTGGCGTTCAAGAACTACCTGAGCCGCGTCGGCGTGCAGATCGACGTCGACTTCCTCGAGTGGCAGGCGTGGAAGGAGGCGGTGTTCGTCAACCAGGACTTCGACGTCGTCTTCGCCTCGTGGGTGTTCGACGACTCGGCCGACATCTCGTCGCTGTTCCACTCGGCCGAGATCGGGCAGTGGAAGAACAACTTCGGCGGTTACTCGAACCCCGAAGTGGACGGCCTGCTGGTCGAGGCCAAGAACACGCTCGATCACGAGAAGCGGCGCACCATCTACCGCAAGCTGCACGAGATGCTCGCGGAGGAGAATCCCTATTCGTTCCTCTGGACGCTGACCAACTATGCCGCCTACCACCGCAAGGTGCGGGCGGTGCAGGTTCACCCGTACAAGTTCTTTTCCTATGCCGACACGTGGTACGTCGGCGAAGGCGACGGCCGACGCGAGGCGGCGCCGGCAAGAGCGAAGTAGCGGGAGGCGCGGGTCGACGGCGGCGCCCGCCGTCGATCCGGCGTCCGGCCGCAAGCGGTCCGCGGAGCGATCGAGGTGAGATGGCCCTCCTGGCGGCCCGTGGCCGCCGTGCTGTCGCGCGAGCTCGCCATGACCGCGGCGCTCCTCGCCGGCGTCACTTTCGTCGCGTTCCTGATCCTCTTCCTCGCGCCGGGGGACCCGTTCGCGGCGCTCCTCGGCGGGCGCACGCTCGCCGGCGCGGAGCGCGACGCCGCCTACGCGGCGCTCGGCATTCCCAGGACCTGGTACGGCCAGTACTTGGCGTGGATGGGGAACGTCGTGCAGGGCGAGTTCGGCATCTCGCTCCGCACCGGCCAACCGGTGGCGCGGGAGCTCGCCGCGAGCGGCGTGCGCACCCTGTTCCTGACGCTCGGCTCGCTCGTGGTCACGCTCGCCGTGGCCGTCCCGATCGGCGTCTACGCGGCGCTCCGGCCGACGGGCGGGCGCGCCTGGGCGCTGACGATGTCCGCATACGTGGTCTCGGCGCTGCCGACGTTCTGGCTCGGCTACTTGGCGATCTACGTCTTCACGCGCCAGCTCGGGCTCTTTCCGATCCTGTCCGGCACGGGCGAGGCCCAGGAGCACGCCTGGCTCTACGCCGCGCTGCCGGTCGTGCTGCTCGGGCTCGGCAGCGGCGCGCTCTCCGAGGTGGTGCGCTACGTGCGCGAAGAGGTCGCGCGCGTGCTGGCCGAGGAGTACGTGCGCACCGCCCGCGCCAAGGGGGCAGCGCTGTGGCGCCACGTCTACAAGGAGGGTCTGCTGCTGCCGATCGCCGAGATCGTCGCGTCGAAGATGCCGTTCGTGCTGAGCGGCGCGATCATCGTCGAGCAGGTGTTCAACTGGCCGGGGCTCGGGCGGCTCGCGTGGCAGGCGGCCCAGGATCGCGACTACCCGGTGATCATGGCGATCACGCTCGCCGCCGCCGTGGTCGTGCGCCTCGGCAGCTTCCTGCACCGAACGGTGTACGTCGCGGTGAACCCGCGCGCCTCGCACGAGTAGCCGGTGCCGAACGTCTACGTCCAGACGGTCGACGAGGTGAGCGAGTACTCGCAGCTCTCGGCATGGCGGACCGCGGGCCGCGTCGATCGCCTCTATGTCGGCTACGGCGCCACCGTCGCGGGGATCGTGGTGCTGTCCTACCTGCTCGGCGCGCTCAGGTGGCTGCCGCACGACCCCGACGGCATGGACCTCGGCGCGATGATGGCCGGGCCGCTCACCGGCAGCTACCTGCTCGGCACCGACTTCCTCGGGCGCGATCTGCTCACCCGCCTCATCCTCGGCATCCAGGCCTACTTCCTCCCCGGCCTGGTCGCAATCGGGATTGCGCTCGCCCTCGGGGCGTTCCTAGGGGTGGCCGCCGGCTATCGCGGCGGGCGCAGCGACGCCGCAGTCACCTATCTCACCAACCTGATCGACGCGCTCCCGCGGCTGGTGCTGATGCTGCTCGTGATCGCGGCGTTCAAGCCGCAGATCTACACGATCATGGTGGTCCTGGGCATCACCACTGCGCCCGGCATCGCGACGATGGTCAAGGGCAAGATCCTGATGCTCAAGCAGCGCAACTTCATCGAGTCGGCAGTGGCGCTCGGCATCTCGCCGTGGACCATCATCGTGAAGCACGTCCTCTGGTACAACTGCCGGGCGCTGCTCCTGATCCAGGCGACGATCGGCATGGCCGAAGCGGTGCTGATCGAGACCAGCCTCAGCTACCTCGGCTTTGGCGTGCAGGAGCCCACGCCCTCGTGGGGCAACATGGTCCAGGCCGGTGCGAACTATCTCCTGCAGGGCAACTTCTGGAGCTCGACCGCGCCGGCGCTCGCCATCCTGCTGACGGTGCTCGGGTTCCACCTGCTGGGCGACGGCCTCAACAACGTCTTCGAAGGCAAGCGGCAACGGTGAGCGCGCTGCTGCGGATCGAGAGCCTTCGCACCTACTTCTACTCGCGGGTGAAGCAGGCGTTCATCCGTTCGGTCGACGGCGTCGACCTGGAGGTGGCGCGGGGCGAGACGCTCGGCATCGTCGGCGAGTCGGGGAGCGGCAAGAGCGTCGCCATGCTGTCGGCGATGGGGCTCGTGACCGGCGTGCCGGGGATCATCACCGGGCGGGTCACCTTCCACGACGATTCGCCGCGCGAGCTGCTCGCGGGACTGGACCGGCTGGTGACGGTCGAGCGGCGCGACGGCCGCGTCGTGAGCGTCGCCAAGGACGACCGCGCTTGGGCTGCGCAGGCCGAGCGAAACTTGCGCGGCGTGCGCGGAAAAAAGATCGCGATGATCTTCCAGAACCCGCGGGCGGCGATGAATCCGTTCGAGACCGTCGGCTGGCAGATCGCCGAGGCGATCCGCCTGCATACCGGCGTCAAGGACGCGGCGCAGGCGAAAGAGCGGGCCTTGCATTGGCTCGAGGAAGTGCGCATCGATTCGCCCCGGCTGCGCTACGACAATCATCCGTACGGGCTCTCCGGCGGGATGTGCCAGCGCACGATGATCGCGATGGCGCTCGCCGCCGAACCGCGCATGCTGATCGCTGACGAGCCCACCACCGGGCTCGACGCCACCATCCAGGCGCGCATCGTCGATCTGCTCGGCGAGCTGAAGGCGCGGCTCGGGATGACCATGGTGTTGATCAGCCACGACATCGGGGTCATCGGCCGGCTGTCGGATCGCGTCGCGGTGATGTACGGCGGGCGGGTGATGGAATCCGGGCCGGCCGCCGAAGTGCTGGGTGGACAGGGCGACGGCCACCCTTACACTCAGGCGCTGCTCGCGTCGATGCCGCGCGCGGAGAACGTGAAGGGCAAAGGCCGGTTGCCGGCGATCGAGGGCGAGGTGCTCGACACCATCAACACGCCGCGCGGCTGCCGCTTTCGCCCCCGCTGCCAGCGCATCCACGACGGCGTGCGCGCGCGCTGCACTGAGCAGGAACCCGACCTCGTCGAGGTGGCGCCGGGTCGGCAGGTGCGCTGCTGGCTCCATCAGTCGTGACCAGGATGACGGTGTCCGGGCCGATCCTCGAAGTCGCGCAGCTGCGCAAGCACTTCGCGCAGCGCCGGGGACTGCTCGCCGGGCTCGCGCGCGCGGCCGACACCGATGTCATTCCCGCGGTGGACGGCGTCAGCTTCGAGCTGCGCGAGCACGAGACCCTGGGGCTGGTGGGAGAGTCGGGGTGCGGCAAGACCACCACCGGCAAGGCCATCCTCAAGCTCATGCCGGTCACCGGCGGCGAGATCCGCTACCGGGGGACCGAGATCACGCGGCTTTCCGCCGCGCAGTTCCGGCCGCTCCGGCGCGAGATCCAGATGATCTTCCAGGATCTCGACGCGGCGTTGAACCCCAGGATGCGGATCGCCGACATCCTGCGCGAGGCGGTGGCCTTGCGCGAGCCCGGTCTCGATGCCGAGGGCGCGCGGCGGCGCGTCTACGAGCTCCTCGAGCTGGTGAACTTGAAGAAGAACAAGCTCACCAACTTTCCCGCGGAGCTCTCGGGCGGGGAGAAGCGGCGCGTGGGGATCGCGCGCGTGCTGGCGGTGGGGCCGAAGCTCATCGTGGCCGACGAGCCGACCAGCGCCCTCGACGTCTCGATCCAGGCGCAGGTCATCAACCTGCTGCGCGACCTCCAGGCGCAGCTCGGGCTGTCCTATCTCTTCATCTCCCACGACCTGCAGCTGGTCGAGCTGGTGAGCCATCGCGTCGCCGTCATGTACCTCGGCCGGATCGTCGAGATCGGGCCGGCGCAGCGCATCGCGCGCGCGCCCAGGCATCCCTATACGGCGGTGCTGTGGTCGTCGCTCGTCGAGAAACGCTCGCGCGAGGTCGCGGCCGGGGTGCGCTCAGCGGCCTGGGGGGTGTTCGACTTCGAGCGCCCGAGCGGCGGCTGCCGCTTTGCGCCGCGGTGCCCCGTCTACGCCGAGCGCGGGCGTCCGCGGGAATGCATCGAACGGCCTCCAGAGCTCAGCCCCGTAGGCGAAGGCCACGCCGTGGCCTGTCACTTTCCGCTGTAGCCAGACCTTCCCTCCTCGCCGAGGGTGAACCGCGTTTGGAGCACGTGCACAGGCACGCTCCACCAGCGTCATCCTGTTGATGCTGGTCGATCGTCGTCAGTCGTGACCTTTTCGCGACGCGGCGACGAAGGCTACTTGATCTTGGCGTGACCTTTTCCCGACGAGGCGAGGAAATCGACCGACCTCAGCGTGACGTTTTCCCGACGAGGCGAGGAAATCGACCTGATCTCAGCGTGACCTTTTCCCGACAAGGCGACGAAGCTGCTTGGTCTCAGCGCGGGTCTGGTCCGGGATTTGCAAGGGTTGGTCATCGGCAAACCGCGCGAAAGCACGGGACGCAAAGCCACGGGCCTAAAGCGCAATGCGCTACGGCGGCTGGGTTGCCCGGACTAGGTCCGGTCACCCCGTCGCGCCGCGGCGAGCGGAAAGT
>JBOIFD010000026.1:0-7378 GCA_050741515.1 Burkholderiales bacterium | reverse complement strand
GTCGAAGAGCGAGCGCGTCTGCGCCAGGCTCTCCCGCATGTTCTCCGTCTGCTCGGCGATCTTGTCGTTCGCCACGCGGATGTCGAACCAGCTGTGGCGCTCGACCTCGGTCAGGTAGGCCTTGGTGATCTTGGTCCCCTTGGCGAGCTTGTGCGGTCCCTTGGCGGCGACCTTGCCGATCAGCAGGCGCTCGATCCGGCCGAACGCGTCGCCTTCGACGATCCGCATCTGGTCGGCGAGGTCCTTCTTGTAGCGCTTCAGCTCGTCTTCGATGATCGTCTGCGCGCGCTTGTCGCGCTCGATGCCTTCGCGCGTGAACACCTGGACGTCGATCACCGTGCCGCTGATCCCCGACGGCACGCGCAGCGACGTGTCCTTCACGTCGCTCGCCTTCTCGCCGAAGATCGCGCGCAGCAGCTTCTCCTCCGGCGTGAGCTGGGTCTCGCCCTTCGGCGTGACCTTGCCGACCAGCACGTCGCCGGCCTCGACCTCGGCGCCGATGTAGACGATGCCCGACTCGTCGAGCCGCGCGAGCTGCGCCTCGGAGAGGTTCGAGATGTCGCGCGTGATCTCCTCCGGCCCGAGCTTGGTGTCGCGCGCCACCACCGTCAGCTCCTCGATGTGGATCGAGGTGTAGCGGTCGTCCGCCACCACCCGCTCGGAGATCAGGATCGAGTCCTCGAAGTTGTAGCCGTTCCACGGCATGAACGCGACCAGCATGTTCTGGCCGAGCGCGAGCTCGCCGAGGTTGGTCGAGGCGCCGTCGGCGATCACGTCGCCCTTCGAGATGCGCTCGCCGACCTTCACGATCGGGCGCTGGTTGATGTTGGTGTTCTGGTTCGAGCGCGTGTACTTGACGAGGTTGTAGATGTCGACGCCCACCTCGCCCGCGACCGTCTCCTCGTCGTTCACCCGCACCACGATGCGGGTGGAGTCGACGTAGTCGACCGCGCCGCCGCGCAGCGCGATCACCGCGGTGCCCGAGTCGACCGCCACGGTGCGCTCGATCCCGGTGCCGACGACCGGCGTCTCCGGTCGCAGGCACGGCACCGCCTGGCGCTGCATGTTCGATCCCATCAGCGCGCGGTTCGCGTCGTCGTGCTCGAGGAACGGGATGAGCGACGCCGCCACCGACACGATCTGCGACGGTGCGACGTCCATGTACTGCACTTCCTCGGGCGCCTTGAGCGCGAACTCGTTCTTGGCGCGGCACGAGACCAGCGAGTCGACCAGCTTCCCCTGCTTGTCCAGGGTCGCGTTCGCCTGCGCGATCACGTAGTTGCCCTCCTCGATCGCCGACAGGAACTCGATCTCGTTCGTGACCTTGCCGTGGGCGACCTTCCGGTAGGGCGTCTCGAGGAACCCGTAGCGGTTGGTGCGGGCGTAGAGCGCAAGCGAGTTGATGAGGCCGATGTTCGGCCCCTCCGGCGTCTCGATCGGGCACACCCGGCCGTAGTGGGTCGGATGCACGTCGCGCACCTCGAAGCCGGCGCGCTCGCGGGTGAGGCCGCCCGGCCCGAGCGCCGACACGCGGCGCTTGTGCGTGATCTCCGAGAGCGGATTCGTCTGGTCCATGAACTGGCTGAGCTGGCTCGACCCGAAGAACTCCTTGATCGCGGCGCTGATCGGCTTGGCGTTGATCAGGTCGTGCGGCATCAGGTTCTCGCTCTCGGCCTGCGAGAGCCGCTCCTTCACCGCCCGCTCGACGCGGACCAGACCGGCCCGGAACTGGTTCTCCGCGAGCTCGCCCACCGAGCGCACCCGGCGGTTGCCGAGGTGGTCGATGTCGTCGATGTCGCCGCGGCCGTTCCGGAGCTCGACCATGATGCCGACGACCGCGAGCAGGTCGTCGTTCGAGAGCGTGGCGGCGCCGCTGGCACCCTTCGGACCGACGCGCTGGTAGAAGCGCTTCACCCAGCCGGGCGAGCGCTCGTCGATCTTCTCCGGGTAGGCGCGGCGGTTGAACTTCATCCGCCCGACCATCGACAGGTCGTAGCGCTCCTCGGCGTAGAAGAGGCCGTTGAAGAGCGTCTCGACCGCGTCCTCGGTCGGCGGCTCGCCCGGGCGCATCATGCGGTAGATCGCGACCCGCGCCGCCCACTGGTCCGTGGTCTCGTCGATCCGGAGCGTCTGCGAGATGTACGCGCCCTGGTCGAGGTCGTTGGTGTAGATCGTCTGGATCCGGTCGACGCCGGCCGCGCGGAGCTTCGCGAGCAGCTCGTCGGTGATCTCGTCGTTCGCGGTGGCGAGGATCTCGCCGGTCCCCTTGTCGACGACGTTGTGCGCGAGGACCCGCCCGAGGAGGAACTCGTCCGGCACGGCGATGCGCTTCATGCCGGCGGCTTCCAGGTCGCGGATGTGCTTCACCGTGATCCGCTTGTCCTTGGGCACGATGACCTTGCCGTGCTTGTCGACGAAGTCGAAGCGCGCGACCTCGCCGCGCAGCCGCTCCGGCACCAGCTCGAACTCGATCGCGCTCTTGCCGAGGTGGAACGCGTCGAAGTCGTAGAAGGTGGCGAGGATCTGCTCGGGCGTCATGCCGATCGCCTTGAGCAGGATCGTCACCGGCATCTTGCGGCGGCGGTCGACCCGGAAGTAGACGAAGTCCTTCGGGTCGAACTCGAAATCGAGCCACGAGCCGCGGTACGGGATGATCCGCGCCGAGAACAGCAGCTTCCCGGACGAGTGCGTCTTGCCGCGATCGTGCTCGAAGAACACCCCCGGCGAGCGGTGCAGCTGGCTCACGATCACGCGCTCGGTGCCGTTGATGATGAACGAGCCGGTCTTGGTCATGAGCGGGATCTCGCCCATGTAGACCTCCTGCTCCTTCACCTCCTTCACCGTCGGCTTCGGGGCCTCCTTGTCCATGATCGTCAGGCGGACCTTCGCGCGGAGCGGCGCGGCGTAGGTCAGCCCGCGCTGCTGGCACTCCTTGACGTCGAACGGCGGCTCGCCGAGGGCGAAGCTCACGAAGTCGAGCCGCGCGTTGCCGCTGTGCGACGAGATCGGGAAGATCGAGCTGAACGCGGCCTGCAGGCCCTCGTTCTTGCGTTCGTTCGGCGGCACGTGCGCCTGGAGGAACTGGGTGTACGACTCGAGCTGAGTCGCGAGCAGGAACGGCACGTTCAGCACCGAAGCGCGCTTCGCGAAGCTCTTGCGGATGCGCTTCTTCTCGGTCGACGTGTAGGTCGCGGCGGTCATGGATGCTCCGGCGTCAAACGCCAAGGGTCAGAAGGCACAGGAGAAAACGCGCGCCGGGCGCGCGCTTGCCGCCGTGCTTCTGGCTTGCGGTACAGGGGATGCAGGCGCGGCAACAGGCCAGCGGCTTCGCGCCGCCGGCCTGTCCCGCGAGGTTTCGCAGTCGATCACCACGCAAAGCGTTACTTCAGCTCCGCCTTCCCGCCTGCCTCGACGATCTGCTTGAGCAGCGCTTCCGCGTCGGCCTTGGAGATGGCCTCCTTCACCGCCTTCGGCGCGCCGTCGACGAGGTCTTTGGCCTCCTTCAGGCCGAGCCCGGTGACTGCCCGGACGACCTTGATGACGTTCACCTTGTTGTCGCCGGCGGCGGTGAGCATGACCGTGAACTCGGTCTTCTCCTCGGCGGCCGGAGCGGCAGCGCCCCCGCCCGCAGCGGGCGCGGCCACGGCCACCGCGGCAGCGGCGGAGACCCCGAACTTGTCCTCCATCTCCTTGATGAGCTGGGAGAGCTCGAGGACGGTCATGTTGGCGATAACTTCCAGAATGTCGGTTCGTGCAACGGCCATTTCTCGGTTACTCCTGAATCAGAACGTGTCGGAATCCGGTCGTGGGGTCAGGCACCCGCGCGCTCCCTTGCGTCGCGCACGGCGGCCAAGGCGCGGACGAACTTCGACGGCACCTCGTTCAGCGTGCGGACGAACTGGGCGATCGGGGCCTGCATCGTGCCCATCAATCTGGCGAGGAGCTCCGCGCGCGACGGCAGCAATGCGAGCGCCACGACCTCCCGTGCGGAGATCACGGCGTTCGGCATCGCGCCGGCGCGGATGACGAACTTCTCGTTGCCTTTCGCGAACTCGTTCATCACCTTGGCGGGCGCCACCGGGTCGGACGAGATGCCGTACACGAGCGGGCCGACCATGACGTCGGCCAGCTTCGCGAACGGCGTGTCCTTCACGGCGCGGCGCGCCAGGGTGTTCTTGAGGACGCGCAGGTACACGCCCGAGCGCCGCGCCCGGCGGCGGAGCTCGGTCATGCTGCCCACTTCCAGACCACGGTACTCGGCCAGGACGATCGCCTTGGCCGTCGCGACCTGCGCCGCGACTTCCTGGACGACCGCCTGCTTCTCCTGCATGCTGAGACCCACGGTTTTTCCTTCCGTCAGTTAACGCCGACCGGACTCGCGCCCGGACGGCACCCACGGCGTCCTTTCGCTCAGGAGCTCGACCGCGCGCGTCGCACGCGGTCTTCGACTTCCTGCATTGGGGCACGCCATCTGCGCCGGGGCCGGGAACCTGCACCCGGCGATTAAGCCCCGCGAGGGGCGCCTGCGGTCTTTGACAACCTGCCGCGGCCCGTGCGGGCACCGCGACAGCCCAAAGCTCTGTCCCCGCGCGGGCGGGGATCCGGTCTTCCCCGAGCGGGTTGCCGCTCGGGGGGCTGCTTCGACTGCACTCGAGGCCAAAAGTTCCCTCACCCGCCGAGGCTCGCGATGTCGACCCGGACCCCCGGGCCCATCGTGCTCGATACCGCGATCTTCCTCAGATACACGCCCTTGGCGCCCGAGGGTCGCACCTTGTTGAGCGCGTCGATGAGCGCGACCAGGTTCTGCTTCAGCGCCTCGGCGCTGAACGAAGCGCGCCCGATCGGGCACTGGACGATCCCCGCCTTGTCGGCGCGGTACTGGATCTGCCCCGCCTTGGCGTTCTTGACCGCCGTCGCCACGTCAGGCGTGACCGTCCCCACCTTCGGGTTGGGCATCAAGCCCCGCGGTCCGAGGATCTGGCCGAGCTGGCCGACGACCCGCATCGCGTCGGGGCTCGCGATCGCCACGTCGAAGTCCATCTGGCCGGCCTTCACCTTCTCCGCGAGGTCCTCCAGGCCGACGAGCTCCGCGCCGGCGGCACGGGCCGCCTCCGCCTTGTCGCCCTGGGTGAACACCGCGACCCGCACCTTCTTCCCGGTCCCCGCCGGGAGGATCACCGAACCCCGCACCGACTGGTCGGACTTCTTCCCGTCGATGCCCAGGTTCACCGCCACGTCGACCGACTCGTCGAACTTCGCGGTGGCGGTCTTCTTGACGAGCTCGAGCGCCTCGGCCAGGGGGTAGTTCTTGCCGTGCTGGACCACGGCGCCCAGCGCCTTCCGCCGCTTGGCGGTCTTCATCTCAGAGGCCCTCCACGGTGACGCCCATGCTGCGCGCGCTGCCGGCGATCGTGCGCACGGCGGCGTCCAGGTCGGCCGCGGTGAGGTCGGGCAGCTTCGCTTTCGCGATCTCCTCGGCCTGCGCCCGCGTGATCTTGCCGACCTTGTCGGTATGCGGCCGCGCGCTGCCCTTCTCGAGCTTCGCCGCCTTCTTGATGAGCACCGACGCGGGCGGCGTCTTGACGATGAAGGTGAAGCTCTTGTCCTGGTAGGCCGTGATCACCACCGGCACCGGCAGGCCGGGCTCCAGGCCCTGGGTCTGCGCGTTGAAGCTCTTGCAGAACTCCATGATGTTCAGGCCGCGCTGGCCGAGCGCGGGCCCGATCGGCGGGCTCGGGTTCGCCTTGCCCGCCGGCACCTGCAGCTTGATGTAGGCGACGACTTTCTTTGCCACGTTGCTCTCCTTTGCGGGTGCGAACGGCCGGCGCGCGTCGCGCGGCCTCCCCGGTTACCGCGCGGCAGTCACGCCGCGCCCTCGTCCTGCGGCTCGTCGTCACCGAGCCGCTCTTCGTCCCACTCGCCCGACGCCGCCGGCGCCCCGTCGGGCGCGTAGCCCACGAGCCAGCCGTTCGACGGCTCAGGCCTTCTCGACTTGGCCGAACTCCAGTTCCACCGGCGTCGCGCGGCCAAAGATCGTGACCGAGACCCGGAGCTTGCTCTTGTCATAGTTGACGTCCTCCACCGTCCCGTGAAAGTCGGTGAAGGGGCCTTCCCTGACCCGCACCGCCTCGCCGACCTCGAACAGCACCTTGGGCTTCGGCTTCTCGACGCCCTCCTGCATCTGGTGCAGGATCGCCTCGACTTCCTTCTCGGTGATGGGCGGCGGCTTGCGCCCGTGCGCTCCGCCGACGAACCCGGTCACCTTGGGCGTGTTCTTCACCAGGTGCCAGGCCTGGTCGTCCATCTCCATCTCCACCAGCACGTAGCCGGGGTAGAACTTGCGCTCCGAGATGTTCTTCTGGCCGCCCTTCATCTCGACCACTTCCTCGGTCGGCACGAGGATCTTGCCGAACTTGTCCTCCATCTTCTCGCGCCGGATCCGGTCCTCGAGCGTGCGCTGGACGGACTTCTCGAACCCCGAGTACGCGTGCACGACGTACCAGCGCTTGGTCACAGGTGTTTCCAGCCGAGGATGAGGTCGTACAGCACGAACTCGATCCCCTTGTCCGTGATCCAGAGAAACAGCGCCATGACGAACACGAACGCGAACACGACGCCGGCGATCTGAAACGACTCCTTGCGGGTCGGCCAGACCATCTTCTGCACCTCGGCGATCGCTTCCCTCGCGAACTCGGCGAGCTGCCGGCCGGGCTCCGAGAACCAGCCGACGGCGACCCCCGCGGCGATGCCGACCAGCACCATCCCGACCCGCGCGACGAGCGGCAGCGTCGAGAAGTAGTAGAAGCCGCCGAGTCCCGCGATCAGCAGCACCGCGGCGACGACGATCTTGATGCGATCCACGAGAATCGAGCCCGAGGCCCCGATGTCAGTCATAGGCGGCACGGAAGCCCCGGCGAACCGGGGGGAGCATGGCAGGCCAAGAGGGAATCGAACCCCCAACCTTCGGTTTTGGAGACCGACGCTCTGCCAGTTGAGCTATTGGCCTGTGCGCCTGAGGCTCGAGGGATGAAACGGACCTCAATTTTACACCGGCCGCGCGCCGCGCGTGTCCCGACGATCGTTGTCAAATCGTTCCAGTTCGGGGGATATACAAGGGGGCATCGCCCCCTTGTTCCATCGTTGTCAAGTCGTTCCAGTTCGGGGGATATACAAGGGGCTGGGTGGGAAGGGAAGGGTCCCGCCCCTTCCCTGGCCCCCTTGTTCCATCGTTGTCAAGTCGTTCCCGTGTTCCTACTCGACGACCTTGGTGACCACGCCGGCGCCGACGGTGCGGCCGCCCTCGCGGATCGCGAAGCGCAGGCCCTCCTCCATCGCGATCGGCGCAATCAGGCTCACCACGATCGACACGTTGTCCCCC
>JBOIFD010000025.1:0-3491 GCA_050741515.1 Burkholderiales bacterium | reverse complement strand
GCAACGCTCAACCAGGCGAGCGCCCAGCCGAGAGCGCCGACGAGCAGGCCGGCGTAGACCGGATGCCGCACGAGCCCGTAGACGCCGCGCCTGACCAGTTGCACCCCCTCGCGCGGATGCGGAAAGGGCGTCAGCGCACGGCCGAGCGCGGCGAGCCCGGCGAGGACGAGGAGCATCCCGCCCGCGGCGAGCGCGAGACCGAGCCACTGAAGCGGATGGCCGAATCCGCCGTCCGCGCGCGCCGTCCACGGCGGCAGAACGACGGCGAAGGCGAGCAGCGGCACCTGCGCGACCACCCACCAGCCGCCTCGCTCGGAGAATGGCAGGCCGCTCGCCACGTCGGCCGAGGGCAACCGCGCCGCTCGCCTCTAGCTGAGCGGCAGCATCACGTGCTGCTTGTACCCCGGCCGGGCCTTCAGCCGCTCGTAGTACTTGCTCAGGTTCGCGTGCGCCGGCCGCTCGATCGGCAGCGCGTGCCAGCGGTAGACGAAGCAGCCGAACGGGATGTCGCCCATGCCGAACTCGCGGCCCGACAGGTACGGCTGCGAGGCGAGGGCGTCGTCGGCGATCCTGAAGATGTCGCCGGCCTGCTTGACGGCCGCCTGGACCGCCGCGCCGTCGCGCTTCTCCGGCGGGGTGCGAATGAGCTGCCAGAAGATCGTCGTGATCGGCGCCGCCACCGTGCTGGTCGCCCAGTCCATCCACTTCTCGGCGCCGTAGCCCTCCTCGAGGGTGCGGCGCGCGCCGTGCTTCGCGTAGAGGTAGCGCACGACGACGTTCGACTCCCAGAGCACGAAGCCGTCGTACTCGATCGTCGGCACGCGGCCGTTCGGGTTGAGCTTCCGGTACTCGGGCGTGTTCACGACGCCGTACTGCATCCCGGCGTCGACGCGCTGGTGCGGGATGCGGAGCTCGGCCGCCGCCCACATCACCTTCTGCACGTTGATCGAGTTGACCCGGCCCCAGATCTTCAGCATTGACGGCTCCTCCGGTGACGACCGACGACGAAACCGCGAGATCTTACCCGCTCGCGCCCCGCCCGAGCGACGGCCTCGCCCGCCGCTGGCCGGGCTAGGATTGTCGGCGCATACTTCGGCGCCGAAACCGTCAAGGAGGGTGGGATGAACAAGCGAGCATCGGTAGCTCTGGCCCTGTCGGCCGCCCTGGCCATCGCGCAGCCGGCCATCTCTCCCGAGGCGTCCGCCCAGGCGAGCGGCGCGCTGCGGGTGAGCTCGGAGCAGACCGTCGGTGGGTTTGCGTTCCCGGAATCGGTCGCGTACGACCCCAGGGCCAAAGTGCTGTACGTGAGCGAGTTCGGCTCCAAGCTCGCGCCGGTGGAGAAGGACGGCATGGGCCGGATCAGCAAGGTGGCGCTGGACGGCAAGATCCTGGAGCAGAAGTTCCTTCCGGCGGCGGGCGGCGAGCCCCTCAACAAGCCCAAGGGCATCTGGGTCAGGGGCGACCGGCTGTGGGTCACCGACATCGACGTCGTGTGGATCTTCGACTTGAAGACCAGGAAGGGCCGCAAGGCCGCCCTGCCCGGGATCCAGTTCGCCAACGACCCGGCCGTTGCCGGGAACGTGCTCTACATCAGCGACAACCGCAGCGACCAGCTGGTCAAGGTCGAGCCGGCGGATTTCCTGAGTTCCAAGAGCGAGCCCCGGGTCACGTCCGTCTTCAAGGGCGCATCGGTCAGCCCCAACGGGCTCTATCCCGCGCGCGACGGCATGCTGCTGATGGTCGGCTTCCTGGCGCCGGACAAGCCGCGCGGCATCTTCGCCCTGGGCGTCAGCGGCCAGGTCAAGGATCTGTCCGGACCGATCGGCCGGCTGGACGGCATCTACGAGCTGCCGGGCGGGAGGCTGCTCGCCACCGACTGGACCTCCGGCTCGCTCTTCAGCTGGAGCGAGAAGGGCGGGATGCAGAAGCTCTCCACCGGGTTCAAGGGGCCAGCGGATTTCTGCGTCTTCCCGCAGGGCGGCGGGCTGACCGTCGTGGTGCCCGACCTGGTCCAGAGCCAGCTGCGGTTCGTGCATCTCAAGTAGCGAGCGGCGCGGTTCCGCGGCGCCGGTCCCGAGGCATGGAACCGCTCGCCGCTCTCGGCAGCGCCGTCGGAAACCTGCTCCGGGAACGCGAGCAGACGCTCGCCGTTGCCGAATCCTCCGCCGGCGGCCTGATCAACGCTGCGCTCGTCGCCGTGCCGGGCGCCTCCGCGTACTACCTGGGCGGCTGCGTCATCTATACCGGCGCGGGCCGCTCGGCGCTGCTCGGGCTCACCGCGCAGGACCTGGCGGGCATCCGCTCGGCCAGCGAGCCGTTCGCGAAGCTGCTCGCGCAGCGGGTGCGGGAGCGCCTGGGCGCCACCTGGGGTCTCAGCGAAACCGGCGCCAGCGGTCCGACCGGCAACCGCTACGGAGATCCCCCGGGGCACGCCTGCATCGCCGTGAGCGGACCGGTCGAGGCGGTGATCACCGTCGCAACGGGCGGCGCCGACCGGGAGGCGAACATGCGGGCGTTCGCGCGTGCGGCAGTCGAGCTCCTGGAGTCCTGTCTTCGCAAAGACGGCTAGAGTCCCGGCCGCCGCAGATGGTCGGTCGCCTGCTGGAACGCGTGCGCCGCGCGCAGCGCGAGATCCTCGCGGTGCGGCGGCGCGACGAGCTGCAGCCCGATCGGCAGGCCGTCGGCGGTGAATCCGCACGGCACCGACGCCGCCGGCTGCTGGGTGAGATTGAACGGGAAGGTGAACGGCGTCCACCACGTCCAGTCGTTCTCGAGCCCGGCTGGCGCCTCGGGCGCGACGCGTCCGACTGCGAACGCCGGCACCGCCAGCGTCGGCGTGACGAGCAGATCCCAGTCGCGGTGGAACGCCGTCATCCGCTCGCTCATGGCGGTCCGCGCCGCAACCGCATCGAAGTAACCGGCGAGCGTGTGGCGCGAGCCGGCCTCGAACGCCTGCCGGAGGCCGTCTTCCAGCAGCGCGAACTTCCCGGGCGGGAGCTTGCGCAGCGCGTTGAAGGCGCCGCTCGTCCAGTGCACCCAGAACGTGTCCCGCGGATCGGCAAAGCCGGGATCGATCCTCTCGACCCGCGCGCCGAGCGCGGCGAGCGTCTTCACCGCATCGGCGACGCGCGCCTCGACCTCGGGATGCACGTACTTCACGTAGCCGAGGCGGGGGCTGTACGCGACGCGCAGGCCCGCGACGCCGCCGCCGAGCGCCGGCGTCCAGTCCGTGCGATCGCAGGGCAGGGCGTGCCAATCCCGCGCGTCGGGGCGCGCCAGGACGTTCAGCATCAGGGCGAGGTCGGCGACCGTGCGCGCCATCGGGCCGACGTGCGCCACGGTGCCCATCGGCGAGAGCGGCCACGCGGGCACCCGGCCGAAGTGCGCCTTGATGCCCGAGACGCCCGCGAACGCGCTCGGGATGCGGATCGAGCCGCCGCCGTCGGTGCCGACGGCGAGCTGGCCCATCCCCGCCGCGAGCTGGGCGGAGG
>JBOIFD010000024.1:0-5278 GCA_050741515.1 Burkholderiales bacterium | reverse complement strand
ACCGGATTCCCGCGCTGGCGCGGCTGACGCGGCCGCCGTGCGTCAGCCCGCCACGAGACGGTAACCCGAGCCGCGCACGGTCTCGATCAGCCGGTCGTGCCCGGTCGGCTCGAGGGCCTTGCGCAGGCGGCGGATGTGCACGTCCACCGTCCGCTCCTCGACGAACACGTGGTCGCCCCACACCTGATCGAGCAGATGCGCGCGGCTGTGCACCCGCTCCGGGTGCGCCATCAGGAAGTGCAGCAGCCGGAACTCGGTCGGGCCGAGGTCGACCGGCGCGCCGCGCGCGGCGACGCGGTGGGTCCCCGGATCCAGCCGCAGACCGGAGATCTCGATCGGCTCGTCGGTCAGCTGCGGCGCGCGCCGGCGCAGCACCGCCTTGATGCGCGCGAGCAGCTCGCGCGGGCTGAACGGCTTGGTGACGTAGTCGTCGGCGCCGGCGTCGAGCCCGGCGACCTTGTCCTGCTCCTGCCCGCGCGCGGTGAGCATGATGATCGGGACCTGCTTGGTCCGGTCGTCCTGGCGCAGCGCCCGGGCGAAGGTGGCGCCCGATACGCCGGGCAGCATCCAGTCGAGGAGGATCAGGTCGGGCAGCGCGTGGCGCACCAGCTCGGCGGCCTGCTCGGCGTCCCGGGCGCGCAGCACGTGGTGGCCGGCGTGCTCGAGGTTCAGGGCCAGCAGCTCCTGGATCGCCGGCTCGTCTTCGACCACGAGGATGTTCGCGGGCATCGCGGCCATTTTATGGCGTCCGGATGACCGTTTTGTTACGGTTTGCCGGCTGGTTTCGGCCCCGGCGCGCTCCCATATGGGGGCCTGTGGTAGGTTGTCGGGTCGGCTCGACCCCCCGGACCTCGACATGGCAGCACCCGAACGCGACGCCCCCATCCCGACCGAGATCAAGCTCCACCAGAAATCGCGCCTGATGGAGCTGACGTTCGCCGACGGGCAGCGGTTCGAGCTGTCGTACGAGCTCCTGCGCGTGTACAGCCCCTCGGCAGAGGTGCGCGGCCACGGGCCGGGCCAGGAAATGCTGCAGACCGGGAAGAAGAACGTGGAGATCCTCGAGGTCGAGCCGATGGGGCACTACGCCATCCGGCCCCAGTTCTCCGACGGCCACAGCACCGGCATCTACTCCTGGGACTATCTCTACGACCTCGGCGTCCATCGCGACCGGCGGTGGCAGGAGTACCTGGCCCGGGTCGAGGCGGCGGGCGCGAGCCGCGAGATCGACACCACGTCGAAGCCCGGGCCGCGCGGCGGAAGCTGCGCCGCACACTGAACGCGATGGCCGGCGACGCCGACTTCGGGTTCCAGCGCGTCCGGGAGGGTGAGAAGGCCCGCCGCGTCGCCGGCGTGTTCGCGTCGGTCGCGCCGCGCTACGACCTGATGAACGACCTGATGTCGCTCGGGCTGCATCGCGCCTGGAAGGCGTTCGCCGTCGCGCTGAGCGGGGTCCGCGAGGGGGACCGCGTCCTCGACGTGGCCGGCGGCTCGGGCGATCTCGCGCGGGCGCTCGCGCGCCGGGTCGGGCCGACGGGCGAGGTGTGGCTCACCGACGTCAATCGCGCGATGCTGGAAGCCGGGCGCGACCGCCTGCTCGACGCCGGGATCCTTCTTCCGCTCGCGCAGTGCGATGCCGAGCGGCTCCCGTTCCGCGCGGCGAGCTTCGATTGCGTGACGGTCGCCTTCGGGTTGCGCAACATGACCCGCAAGGAGGCCGCGCTGGCCGAGATGCGGCGCGTGCTGCGGTCCGGCGGGCGGCTGCTCGTGCTCGAGTTCTCGAAGGTGTGGAAACCGCTCGAGAAGGCGTACGATTGGTACTCGTTCACGGCCCTCCCCTGGCTCGGCCGGCGGGTGGCGAACGACGAGGCCGCCTACCGGTACCTCGCCGAGTCGATCCGCATGCACCCGGACCAGGAGGCATTGCGGACGGCCATGGAACGAGCGGGCCTGGAGGACGTCGAATACTTCAACCTCGCTGCGGGCATCGTGGCGCTGCACCGCGGCATAAGATACTGATCTCGCGCCCACTGGAGAGAGCGATGAAGCGTTTCCTGTTTTCCCTGTTCGCGCTGGCCCTTACGGCAGGCTTCGTGATCCAAGACGCCGAGGCGCGGCGCTTCGGCGGCGGCCGGTCGACCGGGATCCAGCGCCAGGCCGCACCTCAGAAGCCCGCCACGCCCGCGGCCCAGCAGGCCGCGCCGGCCACGAACCCGGCCGCCGCCGCCGGGGCCCGGAAGCCGATGAGCCCGTGGTTCGGGGCGCTGGCGGGCCTCGCCGCGGGGCTGGGCCTCGCGTATCTGTTCGGCGAACAGCTCGGCACGATCCTCATGATCATGCTGCTGGCGTTGGCCGGTGTCGCGGTGGTGGGTCTGCTCGCGCGCGCGTTCCTCAAGCCGCGGGCGCAGGCCGCGCCGGGAGGTATGCAGTACGCCACCCTCGGCAACGAAACCGTGGCCGCCCCGCCGCCCTCGCAGTCGGGCGTGCCGCTGCCGGACTTCCGCAGCCAGTTCGCGCCGCGGATCCCGGCCGGGTTCAACGCCGATGTCTTCCTGCGCGAGGCGAAAAAGAGCTTCCTCGCGCTGCAGGAAGCCAACGATCGCGGCGACGCCGAAGGGATCCGGGACCTCGTCACCGACGAGATGTTCGAGCACCTCAAGCGCGACATGGCGGAGCGCGGCGGCGCCCGGCAGGCGACCGACGTGGTGTCGCTCGACGCGCGCCTGCTCGAGCTCGTCACCGAGAGCGGGATGCACTGGGCGAGCATCCGCTTCTCCGGGCTGATCCGCGAGGAAGCGGGCGCCGCGCCGCAGGCGTTCGAGGAGATCTGGAACCTGCAGAAGCCCGAGCGCGGCGACGCCGGCTGGATGCTCGCGGGGATCCAGCAGGTCAGCTGAGCTCGCGCGTCCCCGGGAAGGCCGCCGCGAGGCGGCCTTTTCTTTTACGCCGCCGCGCGCAGCCGCGCCGTGGCCGGCACCCAGTGATCGGCGCGCGGTTCGCGGGTCGCGTGGCGCTGGAGATGCGCAGCGACCAGCGCGTTGACCTCAGCGGCGTGGGTGAGCGGCGCCATGTGCCCGGCGCGCTCGATGGTCTCCAGTTGCGCTCGCGGCAGCGTGCGGCCGAGGTGCCAGGCGATCCGGCGCACGGGTAGCGGTGAGGTCTCGCCGCGGATCACGAGCGCGGGGAGGTCGAGCTCGGCGAGGTCGCCGAGCCGCGCCGGGTCGTTCAGCGCGCTCCAGAAGTCGAGGGCGACCTTGCCGAGGCGTGAGGCCATCGCGCCGCGTTTCTCCTCCGGCACGGCCGCCCACGCGCCGTCGCCGCTCCAGTAGTCGACGAAGCACCCGAACCCGCCCTGGAAGTCGCCGCAGGCGAGCGCGTGGGCCACGCTGGCGGCGACCTGCGAGATCTCGTCGAACGCCTGCGCGTCGATCGCGTCGCCCGCACGCAGCAGATGAAAAGCCACCGGCTCGATCAGGACGAGGCTCTTGAGGAGGTCGGGTGAGTCCTGCGCGAGCCGCAGCGCCACCGCGCCGCCGAACGAGTGACCGACGAGGTGCACCGGCTCGCCGAGGCGCTCGATGAGCGCGGCGACCAGCGCGGCTTCGGCGGCGAGACTGATCTCGCCGCTGCCCTGCCAGGGACCCGTGCCGCCGTAACCGCAGAGGTCGGGCGCGATGACGCGAAAGCGGTCGCTCAGCTCCGCGGCGAGGCGCCGCCACTGGCTGCCCGAGGCGCCAGTGCTGTGGAGCAGGACGACCGGCGCGCCGGTGCCCTGCTCGAAGTACTCGACGCGCTGACCGTTGAGCTCGATGGTGGCCATGCTAGAGCCAAGCAGTCGTGGGCCGCGACGACGGCACGAAGAGGCGGACCCAGTATTTGTCGAGCCAGGCGTCGAACCCGCCGTTCCGGCGCTCGCTTGCGTCGAACAACTCGACGCTCTCGGACGTCCCCGCGCGGGCCATGGACACCCGCAGCGTGTGCGCCTGCGCCGCGGGCGGAGTGAGCGTGACGAGGCTCGGCTTCAGGGCGGAGACGATCGTCGCGCCCTCGCGAGCGATGCGGAACGATTCGCCGGCGCCGAGGCAGATGTCGTTCGTGTCGTTGTGCTGCGTGACCCACACGCTGCCGTACGTGACCGACACTTCGATGCCGCTGCCGTCCTCGACCCGCACGACGTTGCCGCGGGTCATCCCGATGCTGGCTTGCGCGATGCAGTCTTCGATCCGGTATGCGTCCATGTTCGTCTCCTGGTCCGTCTCTGGCAGGGGCGGTCCGGCCCGTCTCGATCACCCCGGGCTTGCGCCCTCGCCCTCTCTCTCGCACCAGCCGTGCCAGCGTCGCGCGGAAGCGCCCTGCACATCATGAACATTCATGTATTCAATGTGTTGCAAGATGGCCCGGCGATTTGGGCAGAGGGTGGCGGGGCGCGGGCCGCCGTCAAATACGACGGCGCCGCGAGATGCGACGGGCAGGGCCGCCGGATGCAACGGCCCCGGGGACCTCGGGGGATCGACGTGCGTGCGGCGCGCTCGCCTTCAGCGCGCTCGGGGTCGCCGCTCGGGCCTCGGCCTGCGCGCCGGGGAAAGCCCCGCGGCGAACACCTCGGTTTCGGCGGCGAAGGTTCGCGCCGCGCGGACCAGCCGCTCGAAATTCTCCCGCACCCGCCGCTCGTCCAGACGCGTCGGGTAGAGGTTCCGCACCACGTGCCTGAACTCGCACAGCTCGAGCAGCTCGGCGGCGAGCGCAGTCGAGACCACGGCCGGCCGCTTTGGGTCGTCCCAGGGCCCCGTGCATCTCGAAATGAGCTGCTTGTGCCAGTCCTCGCCGGCGACCGGAGCGCGGTCGATGCGCCGGGCGACGTAGGCCAGGACGCCTTCGATCATCGTGTACGCCTGCGCGACCCGCTGCGCGAGGCCCGCGAGCCGCAGTTCCCGCTCGTAGGCGTCGCGCGAGCGGCGCCCGGCGCGACGCCGCTCGCCGCGCTCCATGCGCTCGACCTCGCGCAGCAGCTCGTGAACGATCGCGAGTTGGTCCTCAAAGGTCGCTGGCACGGCGCGCGTCCTTCAGCATCGCCTTCCGCACCGCGCCTGGAAGGGTGTCGGCGAAGATCACGTCGACCGGAACGCCGTAAGGGCGCGCCGCTTCCGCGGCGACAGCAGTCACCTCGTGCCAGGTTTTCCCCGGATAGGAGACAACCAGCAGATCGAGGTCCGACCCGGGCCGGACACCGCCGTACGCGAGCGACCCCACCACGCGCGAGCGGACCCCCGACCTGGCG
>JBOIFD010000023.1:0-6698 GCA_050741515.1 Burkholderiales bacterium | reverse complement strand
CGCCGGCACCGGCGGCGGCGGCGCGCCCGGCGAAGGCCGGGTGATCCGCTAGCGCCAGGCGGGGTTTCGCGTGGCCATCGCAGCGCTCAGGGAAGACTGGCTGAAGGCGCTCACCGCGCAGGCGGCCGACGCGCTCGGGCCGATCGCGGACGTGATCGTCGAGCAGGCGGCGGCGGAGGCGACCTCGTTCGACGAGGTGCGCCGCCGGGTCTCCGCCCAGATGGAACAGGCGGCGCGGCTGCGCTTCCTCAGGGCCACCGAGCCGCTGGCCGCCGAGGTCCGGCGAACCATGGCGCCGGCCAAGGCCGCTGCCGCCCAGCCGCGGCCCCCCGCGGCCTCGCGCCCCGCTGCGGCAACGCCGGACACGCTCGACCGCAGCGATCCCGGGTTCGTCGACAGCCTGGCAGGCTACCTCACCAAGAATCTCGGCCCGGACGGCGGCGCGCTGGTCCACGAGGCCGCGCGCCGCTGCCGCACGAAGATGCAGCTGTGCATGCGCCTCGCGAACGCGGTGAGCGATCAGGGGCTCAAGGACATGCTGCTGCGCCGCGCGCTCGACTGACCGGAAAGGTCAGCTGCCGCGCGCGGCGGTCCACTTCACCGGCGCGCCGCCTTGCGCCTGCGTCGTGCCCTCCATCCGATCGCCGCGCGCCGTCCCGGAAAACTCGCGCTTCACGCCGTTCCCGTCGACGAAGCTGAACTGGATCGCGGTGCCGCGCAGCCGCGCGTCGGTGAGGTTGAAGCTCTTCCCGCCGAGCTGCGCCTTGCCCAAGAGCTTCTGGAACTGCTGCTCGAGGGTGACCTGCCAGGCCTGCTCGCCGTTGCCGGCCGGCACCGCGAGGTTCCAGGGGCCCGCGACCTTCGCCGGCACGATCCAGAGGTAGGCGTCGCGGCCCTCGACGGTCGCCGTCTGGTCGGGCTGCCAGTCCTCCATGTTGAACGCGTGCGACACGACCCGGGTGCCCGGCCGCATGTCGAGGATTTTCGGACGGAGCTTGATGTTGATGGCCGGCAGGAGGTACATCGTGATCACCGTCGCCTGGCTGAAGTCGGTCTCGAAGAGGTCGGCCTTGATGAACTTCACCTTGTCGCCGAGGCCGACCTTTTCGGCGTTCCTGATCGACAGCGCGACCATGTCCGGGTTGTACTCGATGCCCAGGGCGCGAGCGCCGAACTTCTGCGCGGCCATGATCACCGTGCGGCCGTCGCCCGAGCCGAGGTCGATGACGTAGTCCTTCGAGCTGACGCGCGCCATGCGGAGCATCCGCGCGACGACCGCGTCAGGGGTCGGCACCCACACGACGTCCTTGCCCGCCTGGCCCGACTGCGGGACGAACTCCTTCGATTCGGCCGGCGCCTGCTGCGCGTAGCCGGGCGCGGCGGCAAGCCACAGGGCGAAGAGTGTTACGAGCGCGCGTGCAACGACGATTCGTGAGTTCACCTTCCAGTCCTTTCGGTTGAGTAGTCCGCGGTCTTCCGCGTGGAGCCGTGGTACGGCGGTTCAGGCGGCCGTCAGCTTAGCGTAACCGAGCTGAAGCCACTTCATCCCCTCCCGCCCGAAGTTGATCTGCAGCCGCGCGTCCTCGCCGGAGCCCTCGGCGCTGACGATCACGCCCTGGCCGAACTTCGGGTGGACGACGTTCTGGCCGATGCGAAACGGCAGTCTGGCTGCCCCGCCCTTCGCCGCCTTGATTCGCGTGGGCGGCGGCTCGGCGCGCCAGGCCTTCTCGTCGAGCCGGGGTCCGGTCTTCGCCGAGAGCCACTTCATGAGGCCCTTCGGCAACTCGTCGAGGAAGCGGCTCGCGAGGCCGTATCGGGTCTGGCCGTGGAGCAGCCGCGTCTGCGCGAACGACAGGTAGAGCCGGGTCCGCGCGCGCGTGATCGCGACGTACATGAGGCGCCGCTCCTCCTCCAGGCCGTCCTCCTCGACGACGCTCTGCTCGTGCGGGAAGAGCCCCTCCTCGAGCCCGCTGACGAAGACGCAATGGAACTCGAGCCCCTTCGCGGAGTGCACCGTCATCATCTGGAGCGCGTCGGCGCCTTCGCCCGCCTGATTCTCGCCGGACTCCAGCGCGGCGTGAGCAAGAAAAGCGTTCAGCGCATCGCTGCGCTGAACGCTTTCGGTGGCCGGAGGCGTTGCGTCGGAGCCGGACGCCGGGGCGTCGGCGGCGTCGGCGACGAACTGCGCGGCGTAGGTCTCGTCCTGCACGAACGCCGCGGCGGCGTTCACGAGCTCGCTCAGGTTCTCGACCCGGTCGGCGCCGTCCCGCTCGGTCTTGTAATGGGCGACGAGGCCGCTCGCCTCGATCACGTGCCCGACGGCCTCGGGCAGCGGCAGGCCCGGCACGGCCTCGCGCATCCCGGCGACGAGCCTGGCGAACGCGCCGACCGCGGCCGCGGTCTTTCCGGAAAGCTGCGGGATCGCCTGCCAGAGGCTCGTGCCGGCCGCCTTGGCGGCGTCCTGCAGGGCCTCCACCGACCGGCCGCCGATGCCGCGCGCGGGGAAGTTGACCACCCGCAGAAACGCGGCGTCGTCGTCGGGGTTCGCGAGGAGCCGCAGGTAGGCGAGCGCGTGCTTCACCTCCTGCCGCTCGAAGAACCGCAGGCCCCCGTACACCCGGTACGGAATGCCGGCCGAGAACAGCGCGTGCTCGATCACGCGCGACTGCGCGTTCGAGCGGTAGAGGATCGCGATGTCGCGCCGCGCGTAGCCGTCGCGCTGCAGGCTCCGGACCTCCTCCGCGAGCCAGGCGGCCTCGTAGCCGTCGGTCTGGGCCGCGTAGACGCGCAGCGGCTCGCCCTTCCCGGCCGCGGTCCACAGGTTCTTGCCGAGGCGCTTGCGGTTGCGCGAGATGAGCGCGTTCGCGGCGTCGAGGATGTTGCCGTGCGAGCGGTAGTTCTGCTCGAGGCGGATGACGTTCGCCACCCGGAGCTCGCGCTCGAAGTCGGCCATGTTGCCGACGTTCGCGTGCCGGAACCCGTAGATCGACTGATCGTCGTCGCCCACCGCGAACATCGCGTTCCCGTGCCCGACGAGGAGCTTCAGCCACTTGTACTGCAGGCGGTTGGTGTCCTGGAACTCGTCGACCAGGACGTGGCGGAACCGCGCCTGGTAGTGGGTCCGCAGGACCTCGTTCCTGGCCAGCAGCTCATGGCAGCGAAGCAGCAGCTCGGGGAAGTCGACGACGCCTTCCTTCCGGCACTGCTCGTCGTACGCGGCGTACAGCTCGACCGCGCGGCGGCTGAACTCGTCGTAGCCGGCGGCCACGTCCTTCGGCCGCAGGCCCTCCTCCTTCTGGTCGTTGATGAACCACTGCACCTGCTTCGGCGGAAACCGGTCCTCGTCGACGTTCAGGCTCTTCAGCACGCGCTTCACCATCGCCGCCTGATCCTGGGTGTCGAGGATCTGGAACGTCTGCGGGAGACCGGCGTCGCGGTGGTGCGCGCGGAGCATGCGGTGGCAGAGGCCGTGGAACGTGCCGATCCACATCCCGCGCGTCGAGACGGGCAGCATCGCCGCGACGCGCGTCAGCATCTCCTTCGCCGCCTTGTTGGTGAACGTCACCGCCAGCACGCCCGCCGGGCTGACGGCGCCCGTCTGGATGAGCCAGGCGATGCGCGTCGTGAGCACGCGGGTCTTGCCGGAGCCCGCGCCGGCGAGGATCAGCGCGTGCTGGTTCGGAAGGGTGACGGCCTGGAGCTGCTCGGGGTTGAGGGCGTCGAGGAGGTTCGGCATTCCGGCGGCGAAACGACGGACCAGTATATCAGCCGTCCGTCGGCGCCCTTCGAGCGTGCGCCTGGGCCGGGTACGCGCTCGATAATTGTGCATGACAGCAAATACGTGCAATTGTTATTTCATATGTTTAGATCATCATTGACCAGTATAATATTGCACAGCACCATGCATCAGTGACGCCGGGTGGACGCGCTCACGAGGCGCGCGCGGACGGCGGTCCGAAACCAGCCTACGAGGCGACCGACGATGCCTAAGCTGAAACTTCTTCCGTGGCTCGCGCGAAGCCGCGGGATCGCACTCGAACGCGCCGAGGAGCTCTGGCGGCAGGCCGTTCACTCGGCCGAGTTCCGCCAACCGGGGAGCGAGCCGGCGAGCGACTACTGGGCTTACGCGATGCGGACGCTGCTCAGGCTGCTGCGCGTGGAAGGCGCAGCGCTCCTCGAGCCCGCCCGGGTGATGGAGGTCGAACCGCCGCGTCGACGGCCGGCCCTTCAGCTCCTCGCGTCCCAGCACCGCCTCGGGAGCGCGGCGTTCGACGCGGCGGAGGCGTACCTGCTCGCCGCGAACGATGTCTGGCGGCGAGCCTGGACGCCGCGGCGCGTTCGCTGACCGGACCTACTGGATCACGCGCGGCGAGGCGACGCCGTATTTCCCGGCGAGCGCGTCGGCGAGCGCCTGCCCTTCGGCCTGCGACGGCAGGCTGGTGATCCGGACGTCGTAGATGCGCTTGCCCTGCACCAGCAACGGCTGGATCCCCGCCGCGTAGCCGGCTTCGCGCACGCGCTCGTACACCCGGAGCGCCTCGATCTGCGACTCGCTCGAGGCGAGGACGACCTGCCAGCTCCCGCCGCGCCGAGCGACGCCGCGGCCGGCTTCGACCTCGGTCTCGGCCGCCCACTGCTTGAGCTGGTCGGGATTCACCGGCTGCACCGGCAGCGGCGGCTGCCCCCGCGGCGCGACGAAGAACGTCAGCGGGTCGGCCATCTCCAGCACCGGATCGCCCGCGCGCTGCAGCTCGATCCGGCCTTCGATCAGGCACACGATGTCGCGGTCGGCCGCCGCGCGGCCCCAGAAATCGGTGCCGCGGATGCCGGCGGTGACGGTCGCGACGGTGACGCTCACCTCGCGCCGGCGCGCCTTCGCGGCCACGTCGGTGGTGAACCGGAACGCGCCCTCGAGCACGCGCAGCGCGGCGACGAAGACGTTGTCGCGACGGGTCTGGACGTCGGCGATCGTGAGCTGGGCCCGCTCGCCGAGCTTCATCGAGCTGCCGTCGGCGAGCTTGACGAGCAGGCGCGCGTTGGCGCCGGTGACGACCTTGTCGTTCGCCTGCAGCTCGGTGCCCGCGGCGAGCGGCGCACGAACCTTGCTGCGCTCGATCCAGGCCGGCATCTGCACCGCCTCGATCACCGCTTGAGCGACGGGACGCTTGGGCGCGTCCTGCGCGAGCGCCGTCGACGCGGCGAGCGCGAGCGCTGCGGGCAGCATGAAGCGCGTCATTGGACTTCCTCCCTGGAGGGGTCGAGCGATTCTACGGAGGCCCGTCGGGCGCGGATGCAGGCCGGGCGGCACGAATGCACAGGTATACTTTTCCCCTTTGTAACAAGAGAATACGCGTAATGGAGCCGCTTTACCACCCGGCGAAGGTCGAACGGGAGGCACAAGTCCACTGGGCCGCGACCGACGCGTTCCGCGCGCGCGAGGCGCCGGGCCGGCCCAAGTACTACTGCCTCTCCATGTTCCCGTATCCGTCGGGGAAGCTGCACATGGGTCACGTGCGCAACTACACGATCGGCGACGTCCTCACGCGCTACTACCGCATGCGCGGCCACAACGTGCTGCAGCCGATGGGCTGGGACGCGTTCGGGCTGCCGGCCGAGAACGCGGCGATGGCGAACGGCGTCCCGCCGGCGAAGTGGACCTACGAGAACATCGCGTACATGAAGCGCCAGCTCCAGTCGCTCGGCTTCGCGATCGACTGGGAGCGCGAGCTCGCGACCTGCACGCCCGGCTACTACCGGTGGAACCAGTGGCTGTTCCTCCGGATGCTGGAGAAGGGCATCGCGTACAAGCACACCGGGGTCGTGAACTGGGATCCGGTCGACCGGACCGTGCTCGCGAACGAGCAGGTCATCGAGGGGCGCGGCTGGCGCACCGGTGCGCCGGTCGAGAAGCGCGAGATCCCGATGTACTACCTGCGCATCACGCAGTACGCGGAGGAGCTGCTCGCGGACCTCGCGAAGCTGCCGGGCTGGCCCGAGCGCGTGAAGCTGATGCAGGCGAACTGGATCGGCCGGAGCGAAGGCGTGAACTTCGGCTTCCCCTACGAGATCGACGGCGAGCCGAAGCTCTTGCGCGTCTTCACGACGCGGGCCGACACGATCATGGGCGTGACGTTCAACGCGATCGCCGCCGAGCACCCGCTCGCGACGCGCCTCGCGCGTGATGACCCGAAGCTCGCCGAGTTTGTTGAGGCGTGCAAGCGCGGCTCGGTCATGGAGGCCGATCTCGCGACGATGGAAAAGCTCGGGCGCCCGACCGGGTTCCACTGCACCCACCCGCTCACCGGCGAGCCGGTCGAGGTCTGGGTGGGCAACTACGTGCTGATGGGCTACGGCGAAGGTGCGGTGATGGGCGTGCCCGGCCACGACGAGCGCGACTTCGAGTTCGCGAAGAAGTACGGACTGCCGATCAAACCGGTGATCGACGTCGACGGCAAACCCTACTTCACGGACGCCTGGCAGCCGTGGTACGCCGACTACGGCCGGCTCGTGAACTCGGGAAAGTACGACGGCCTCGACTACCAGCAGGCGGTCGACGCGATCGCCGCCGACCTCGAGGCGAACGGGCTCGGGGCGAAGCAGGTGCAGTGGCGGCTCCGCGACTGGGGCATCTCGCGGCAACGCTACTGGGGAACGCCCATCCCGCTGATCCACTGCGGCCAGTGCGGCGACGTGCCGGT
>JBOIFD010000022.1:0-9430 GCA_050741515.1 Burkholderiales bacterium | reverse complement strand
GCGCCGGCGCCCGCTGCTCCCGCCCTTCCTCGCGACGACGCTCTCGCTCGCGATCCTCCTCACGCTCGGCATCGAGCGCATCTACGCACACTTCGGGCCGACCGTGGCGTCGTTCATCCAGCCGCTGCGCTCGGGACGGCTCAGCCGCCTGGACAACGCGGCGCTCGAGCGCGGCTATTACGAGAACCTGCTCGGGGTCAACCGCTTCAACTCCCAGCTCTGGGAGGTGTACGCGAAGCGGCCCGCGAACTGGTTCGAGATCGAGAGCGGCGCCCTGAAGCAGCACATCGGCGGGTTCGCGCAGACCGGGCTCATTCCGTCCTTCGTCGCCGAGACGAACTACGGCACGGTGAGCATCAACCGCTGGGGCATGCGGGACCAGGATTACGAGCGGCTGCCGCCCGCCGGGGGCTATCGCATTGCCATGCTCGGCCCGTCGAACGTCATGGGGTGGGGCGTCGGAGACGGCGAGACATTCGAGGCGCTGGTGGAGAGCCGCTTGAACCACGAGCGGGCCGGCGCGCCGTTTGCGAAGTATGAGATCCTCAACTTCGGCGTGCCCGGCTACCAGCCGCCACAGCAGCTCGTGGCGCTCGAGAGGGCGTTGACGTTCGAGCCGAGCGCGGTGTTCTACGTCGCGACGGGCCGCGAGCTGTCCCGCGCCGCGCGGTACATGGTCGAGGTCGTCGAGAAGCGGGTCGGCATCCCCTACCCGTTCCTCTGGGAAATCGTCGCGAAGGCGGACCTGAAGCCCGGGATGGACGAGGCCACCGCCCTGCGGCGAGCGGCGTCGTTCCAGCCGGAGATCCTGCTCGGGGTCTACCGGCACATCCAGGAGGAGTGCCGGAAGCGGGGGATCGTGGCCGTCTGGATCTTCCTGCCGCAGGTCCGCGAAGGGGCCTGGCAGGAAGAGACGCCCGAGATGCTGCGGATCGCCGCGGAAGCCGGCTTCGTGATCGTCAACCTCGCCGACGTCTACAAGGGCGAGAACGCCGAGGCCATCCGGCTGGCCGAATGGGACGAGCATCCCAACGCCCGCGGCCATCGGCTGATCGCCGCGCGGCTGTACGACGCGCTGCAGGCGCAGCAGGACGCGATTTTCAGGCGCAACGAGCAACGGGCAGCCAAGGCACGGCCTTGACGTGCCCAGGAGCGGGAGAGTTCGAGATGGCCGACGCGGTGAAGCAGACAGTCAAGGGATTCATCCTCAACGAGTTCCTGCCGGGCGAGAACCCCGACGAGCTCACCGACGCGACGCCGCTGATCACGGGCGGCGTCCTCGATTCCATCGCCACGCTCAAGCTGGTGCTCTTCATCGAGGAGCGCTACGGGATCACCCTCGAGGCGCACGAGGTCGACCCGGAGCACCTCGACACGATCGCCGAC
Organism: Burkholderiales bacterium; assembly: GCA_050741515.1. Taxonomy (GTDB): domain Bacteria; phylum Pseudomonadota; class Gammaproteobacteria; order Burkholderiales; family SG8-39; genus DATEDA01. The sequence continues at coordinate 8,044 of JBOIFD010000022.1, read as the reverse complement.
ATCGCGAAGCTCATCCTGGCGAAGAATCCGCAGGCGAGCCATGCCAAAGCCTGAAACCCTGCACGAACACTTCATCGCGGCCGCCGGCCGCTGGCCGGACCAGACCGCGGTCGTCGACCCGGGTCACGGAGCGATCACCCATCGCGACCTCGCCGCGCTGTCCGACCGCCTGCGCGACCGGCTCGTCGCGCTGGGCGTCCGCCCCGGCGATCGGGTCGGCATCTACCTGCGCAAGTCCATCGACGCGGTCGCCGCGATCTGCGGGATCCTGAAGACCGGTGCCGCCTATGTCCCCGTCGACCCTGGCGCGCCCCCGGGGCGGAACGCGTACATCCTGCACAACTGCGCGGTCAAGGCGATCGTCATGGAGTCGCGCTTTGGCCTGAAGCTGCAGGGCGAATTCGAGCCCCTGGGCAAGCTTCCTGCGGTGCTTCTGCTCGACTCGACGGAGGACGGGACGGCGCTCCGCCGCGCGCTTGACGGCGCGGACGCCCAGAGCCCGGCGCCGGTGACCGAAACGGTCATTCCCGCGCCGGGCGACCTCGCCTACATCCTCTACACCTCCGGCTCCACGGGAAAGCCGAAGGGGGTGATGCTCTCGCACGAGAACGGCGTGAGCTTCGTCGACTGGTGCTCCGAGGTGTTCGACCCGCGGCCGGGCGACCGGTTCTCGTCGCACGCGCCGTTCCACTTCGACCTCTCCATCCTCGACATCCACGTCGCGCTCAAGCACGGCGCCACGCTGGTCCTCGTCGGTGAGGACATCGGCAAGGACCCGGAGCGCCTCGCGGCGCTGATCGCCGCCGAGCGGATCTCGATCTGGTACTCGGCGCCGTCGATCCTCGCGCTGCTCGCCCAGTACGGCAAGCTCGACCGGCACGACTATTCCGGCCTCCGGCACGTGCTGTTCGCCGGCGAGGTGTTCGCGATCAAGCATCTCCGCTCGCTGACCAGGCAGCTGCCGAAGCCGCGGTACTTCAACCTGTACGGCCCGACCGAGACGAACGTCTGCACGTTCTACGAGGCCGCGTTGCCGATCCCGGAGGACCGCGTCGCCCCCTGCCCGATCGGCACGACCTGCTCCCACCTCCGGTGCAAAGTCGTGAATCCCGAGGGACGCGAAGTGCCGGCCGGAGAGGAAGGCGAGCTGTGTGTCAGCGGACCGGGGGTCATGCAGGGCTACTGGGCGCTTCCGGAGCAGACCGCGAAGGGCTTCCTGATCGACGACGCGGGCGTCCGTTGGTACAAGACGGGCGACGTCGTGACTGAGGCCCCCGACGGCAACTACACCTACCTCGGGCGGCGCGATCGCATGGTCAAGCGGCGCGGCTACCGGGTCGAGCTCGGCGAGATCGAAGCCGCGCTGTACCAGCATCCTGCGATCAAGGAGGCGGCCGTCATCGCCCGGCCCGACGAGGAAGCGGGGGTCAGGATCACCGCGTTCCTGAGCTGCCGGGAGCCCAAGCGCCCGTCGCTCATCGAGCTGAAGCGCTTCTGCTCCGAGCGCCTGCCGCTCTACATGATCCCGGACGCCTTCTCCTGGCAGGAAGCGCTGCCGAAGACCTCGACCGACAAGACCGACTACCAGCGGCTGAAGGAAATGGCCTGATGGACTTCGCGCTCAGCGACGAGCAGAAGCTCCTGCGCGACAACATCGTCCGGTTCGCGCAGGAAGCCCTGAGCCCGGGCGCCGCCGAGCGCGACCGCGACCAGACCTTCTCCCGGGAGCTGTGGCGCAAATGCGGCGAGATCGGCATCCAGGGCCTGCCGGTGCCCGAGGAGTACGGCGGCAGCGGCGTCGACCCCCTCACGTGCGCCATCGCCCTCGAAGCGCTCGGCTACGGTTGCAGCGACGGCGGCCTCGTGTTCTCCCTGTGCGCCCACCTGCTCTCCTGCGTGGTGCCCCTCTGGCAGCACGGGAACGAAGAGCAGAAGCGGCGCTACCTGCCGGGCCTCTGCAACGGCACGCTGGTCGGGGTGCACGCGATGACCGAGCCGAATTCGGGCTCCGACGCGTTCGCGCTGCGCACCAAGGCCGAGCGCGACGGCGGCGGCTTCCGCATCAACGGCACGAAGACGTTCATCTCCAACGGCCCGGTAGCCGACGTGGTGGTCGTGTTCGCGATGACCGACCCCAAGAAGGGCTACCACGGCGGCGTGACCGCCTTCATCGTCGAGCGCGGCACGCCGGGCTTCTCGGCCGGCACGAAGTTCGACAAGCTGGGGCTGCGCACGTCGCCGATCGGCGAGCTCGTGTTCACCGATCTGTACGTGCCGGCAGAGGCAGTGCTCGGAGCTGTCGGCGCAGGATCGGCGGTCTTCACCGCGTCCATGGACTGGGAGCGGATCTGCCTCTTCGCGAGCCACGTCGGCGCGATGGAGCGGCTGCTGGAGACGTCGATCGCATACGCCCGCACGCGCAACCAGTTCGGCCAGGCCATCGGGAAGTTCCAGGCCGTCGGCCACCGCATCGCCGACATGAAGGTGCAGCTCGAGGCGGCGCGGCTGCTCGTCTACCGCGCTGCCTGGCGGCTCGGGAACACCCGGAACGCGTCGCTCGACGCGGCCATGGCGAAGCTCTTCGTCAGCGAGTCGCTGGTCCAGACCGCGCTCGGCACGGTGCAAGTGCACGGGGGCTACGGCTTCATGACCGAGTACGGGGTGGAGCGCGCGCTGCGCGACGCCGTGGGGAGCACGCTCTACTCCGGCACCAGCGAGATGCAGCGCAACATCATCGCCCGCTGGCTCGGGCTGTGACGTGCCAAAAGCACTCGTTCGGCGTCGCTAGGCCAGTGTCGTCGCGATAGTTGGAGTAGGATTTCGCAAATGAAGGTCGCAACCGGAAAAGTCGTTGGTGGCAAGGTCGTGCTCGAGGGCGAGCCCTTGGCTGAAGGCTCCGTCGTGACGGTGGTCGCCCGGGAAGACGATGAGACCTTTGACGTCTCGCCCGAGGAGGAGAAGGCGCTGCTCGCCGCCATCGCCGAGGCTGACCGCGGGGAGGTCGTCTCCTGGGAGGAACTTCGGGAGCGGCTACGCCGCTTCGGGTGAGTTCCCCGCTCCAGATCAAGCTCTCCCAGAGCGCCTCCGCCCAAATCGAGGAGGCCGCAGCGTGGTGGGCACAGAACAGGCCGTCCGCCCCGGGTGCGATACGCGAAGACCTCGATCGCATTCTTGGTCTGTTGTCGGTCCACCCAGGCATCGGCACGCGAGCTCGCCGCCCAGGGCTCAAAGGTTTGCGTCGCATTACGCTATCCCGAATCCGGTACGACCTGTATTACCGCGTTTCGGATGATGCCGTTGAAGTCCTAGCCTTCTGGCACACCAGTCGCGGCAGTCCGCCACCTCTTTGAGCAGTAACAGCCATCCGGCGGAGGATGAACTCTCCTCCGCCGGGGATCTGCTGCGCTATCCGTCCTCGACGGCGCGCGGCTTGCGCACGCCGCGCACGGCCTTTGCGAGCGAGTGGTAGGCGAGCAGCCACGGCGGCATCCGCAGCCACATCGAGCGTGCGAAGAGGAGCCACCACGTCCACCGCAGCGGGAACGCGGGTTCCCGCTCCGGAGACCGGGGAGGCAGACCCGCTCCGATGAGCCTGTCCATGACGGCGCGCGTAACCCCTGGCGGCTGGTGCCGGTCGAGCTCCGCGGCCACCTCCCGCGGCACGGGCGTTTCGAGCCACGCAGCCCCGTAACGCATCGCATACCAGAGGCACCGCCCGTACCCGCCCTCGCCCGCCCGGGCCGGCAGCGCGCTCCAGAAGCCCGGAGCAACCGAGTGCTCCCGGACGAGCGCGTCGATGTCCACGAGATCCCGGAGCCGCTCGGCGCAATCGGAGGCCTGGAACAGGTGCGCTGCCGCGTGCCGCACCTGGTCGGCGGGCGACAGCACGCGAAACGGCGACCCCGGGATCGCGACCGAGCGCTCGAAGAGCGCTCCGGCGTCCGGTCGGACGCGACCGGTCGGCGGCGAGATCGTGTGGTGCACGTCGAGCTCGATCGGATGGTCGTCGAGTCGCATCGGCGGCAACGCGTGCGACCAGGCGCGGTAGTAGTGCTGGTCGTAGGCGTCCGTCTTCTCGAACGCCCAGCCCGCGCCGAGCAGCGCCCGCTCGGCCTCGTCCAGCCGATCCCGCGGCACCATGAGATCCAGGTCCTCGAGCACCCGGCCCTCCGCGCAGCGCAGCCCCTGGGCGATGTACGCCCCGCCCTTCAGCAGGATCATCGGGACGCCGAGCGGCACCAGCACCTTCGCCACGGCGCGCGTCTCCTGCAGCACCATCTGCCGACGGTGCGTCGCCGTCGCCCACGCGCTGTCGAGATGGGGGCGCACGTCGGGCGGCAAGGCTTCCAGCCGCCCCTCGCTCGCGAGTCGCGCACGCAGCACGCCTAGCAGCCGGGCATCGCGCGCGCTCCGGACGATGAGATCCCAGTCGTCGAGCGACAGCGACGCCGCGCGCGCCGGCGAGACCAGCGCCTCCACCAGGAGACGGGCGTTGCTGCGGAGCGCGGCGCGCGTCGGAGGCATGCCCGATTCTATGCGACCGCCTCCCCCGGCCCTGAGGACGGCGAGGGCCGCGCCGGCGATCTTCGAGCGCGCGTTCAGGCGCGAAGGAGCGCGCCGATCGCCGGCACCGCCTCGGCGAGGTCGCCGTAGGTCAGCCGGTAGCAGTCCGCGCCGGCGATCACGCGGCCCACGGCGTCGAAGCCGGCGGGGCCGAGGATCTCGTAGTTGAACGAGTTGACGGAGAGCTTCGCGAACGCCTGTGCGCGTGCCATCGGCTCGAGCGCGGTCGCCGCGCCCGCCTCGAACCGGGGAAACACGACGAGCCGGACCGGCACCGGGACGTGGCGCTTTTCCACGCTCGCCGAGTCCGGCCCCAGATGCGCGACGTCGCCCCGGCGCGTCCCTTTGAAGGTCGGCCCCATGGCCGCGTCGGGGCGCAGCCGCGAGATGATGCCGATCGACTCGTTCTTGAGCGAGATCGGCCGCAGCATCGGCACGCACCGGCCGTCGTCGAGACGCACCGCGCCGAACTCGTCGGAGAGGAGGCGAAAGCCGTTTGCCGCGAGCGCCGCGGTGAGCGTGCTCTTCCCGGACCCGGGCTGCGCCGGAAGGACCACAGCGGCTCCGCCGCGCTCCACTACGCCCGCGTGCAGCAGGAGATAGGTGTTGCATCGCTCCGCCAGGTACCAGTTGAGGCCCCACTCGAGGAGCGGCAGATGGTTCCGGGCGGGAAACGGCTCGAACGGCACGCAGCCGTCGATCACCAGCTCGACCTGCGGCCGGACGAATCGCCGCACGCCGCGCGCCCGCCGCACCTGCGCGGTGACCGCGAAGAGTCCTCCCGTCGGCTCCACCGGGAAGTGGGCGTACACGCGGCGCAGGCTCGCGCAAAGCCCGGGCACGTCGGTGAAGAGCCGGGCGCGCGCGGCGCCGAAATCGAGCGCGAGGCCCTCGGTCCGGAGCCGGTCACCGAGCGCCCGCTCGTCGAGCTCGGCGACCCTCATCGCGGGCTGCCGTCGTTTGGCTCAGCGAGCTCGAGCTTGCCGAGCTCGTCCAGGAACCGCGCAATCTCGTCCCGCTTCGCCGCGATCGCTTCGCTGCCGCCGTCGGTCGTGAAGATCTCTGCCACGAGCTCGGCCTCGTCCTTCGCCCCGGTCGAGAGCGCGTCGAGCACGCGCATGCCCACGCCGTTCAGCAGATGGGTTTCCCAGGTGACCGGATTGAAGACGAGCGCGTCGTCGCCGAAGCGACGGATGCGGATTCCGGAGGGGTCTACGAGCCGCCAGCGGCTGCCCGCAGGATCGCGCATCGCCAGCCGAGAGTCAGGTCAGTAGCCCTTCGGCTTGATGGAGCTCCAGCAGGACTTCTTGTAGTGCTTGCCGCCCTTCGGCTCCCAGCCGTAACCGGTTTCGTGGTAGCTGTCGGACGAGTAGTACGCGAGCGCCTGCTTGTCCTCGAACTTGGTCTCCTTGACGCCGTAGCCCTTCTTGAAGCTCGTCTTCGTCGCCTGGGCGTGGTACGGGTCGTCCTTATCGAGCAGCCAGTAGCACTGATCGGTGCCGCAGATGAACTTCTTCTTGTTCTGGGAGTTCCAGGTCTGCAGCTTCCAGACGTTCTTCTTCTTGGCGTCGTCGTACTCCTCGACCTCCAGCCAGCACACCGCGACCCACTTCCGCATGTAGCCGTCGTCGTCCTTCTTCAGGATCTCCCACGGCTTCTTGTCGTCGTACTTGCCGTCGGCGATGCACGCGATGCTCTTCTTCGCGGTCGCCGCGGCCGGGCGGACCGTCAGGACGAGCGGGACGGCGGCGGAGCCTAGAATCAGCTTGCGGCGGTTGTTGTCCATGCAGCCCGAATACCCCGAGTCCGAGACGGAAAAACTCTACTCCAGCCCCTTAGCAAGTCCAATACCACCCGCCGCGACGGTGCCAACTCCTTGGCGGAACGAGACATTGTTCGGCAGCCCCCGGCGGGGCCGCAGCCGGATGTAAGAGGCATCGACGGGTGATTTAACAGAGTTTGACAATTGGGCCTCAGACCAGCACCTCGGCTGGCGGCGGATGCCCGAGGAAACCCAAGGGGCTGGCCGTCAGTCCGTAAGCACCAGACTGGAACACCACCACCAGGTCGCCGGGGTGCGCTTCCGCGAGCTCCATTCGATCCGCGAGTAGATCGAGCGGCGTGCACAAGGGCCCCACCACCGAGGCCACTTCGCGAGGCCCGCCGCGGACCCGGTTGCCGATCACGACCGGATAGTTCTTGCGGATGACCTGGCCGAAGTTGCCCGAGGCGGCGAGATGCTGATGCAGCCCACCGTCCGTCACCAGGAACACGTGCCCCCGCGACACCTTGCGGTCGACCACCTGGCACACGTAAACGCCCGCCTCGCCGACCAGGTAGCGCCCGAGCTCTACGACGAGCCTCGCGCCGGGCAGAGCCGTCCGCGCCTCGGCCACGAGGGCGAGCAGGTTCTCGCCGATCGGCGCGAGATCCAGCGGCTGCTCGCCCGGGAAGTACGGGATGCCGAACCCGCCGCCGATGTTGACCACCTTCACCGGCCGAGGCGCGCTCCCGGCCAGCCGCACCGCGAGGTCGAAGGTCTTGCGCTGCGACTCGCAGATCGCCTCGGCCTTGAGGTTCTGCGACCCGCTGTATATGTGGAAGCCCTCGAATCCGAGGCCGAGCCGGCCGATCTCGGCGAGGAGCCGCGGGACGTCCTCGGCGTCGACGCCGAACTGCTTCGGCCCGCCGCCCATCTTCATCCCCGACGACTTGAGCTCGAAGTCCGGGTTCACGCGCACCGCCAGGCGCGCCGGACGGCCGAGCGCCTTCGCCGCGTCCGCGACCCGCTCGACCTCGGCGGGCGACTCGACGTTCAGCAGGATGCCGGCCTCGATCGCCGCGCGGATCTCCTCCGGCTTCTTGCCGGGACCGGCGAAGCTGATCTCCTCCGGCTCCGTGCCCGCCGCCAGCGCCGCCGCAAGCTCACCCGCCGACGCGACGTCCAGCCCGTCGACGAGCCCCGCCATGTAGCGCACGAGCTCCCGCATCGGGTTCGCTTTGATTGCGTAATGCAGCCTGATCTGCTTAGGCAGATGTGCGTGAAGCAGGGCAACGCGTTCAGCGAGAACGCGTTTGTCGTACGCGTAGAACGGCGTGCGGCCTACGCGCTCCGCCACTTCGGTCAACGGCGCCCCGCCGAGTTGAAGGCAATCGTCAACGACTGGGAACTGAGTTATCGGGGCGTGCCGAAGCATCGCTGAACGCCGCTAGCTGGTGTCAAAAGGGGCGCGTCACGCGCCAGAGGACCAGTTTCGATAGCGCGATGAAGCTCGTAATGTGTCTTGCGCGCTTGAACCCGGCACGCTCGATTCCGCGCATGGAAGCTACATTGTCGGGTTGGCATGAAATGATCGCTCGCCTGTGTCCGTCCACTGCGAGATCGTCGCTGACGGTGACCAGCATGCGAGCGTACAAACCTCGGCCCCGCGCGTCGGGCACCGTGTAACAGTTTCCTATCATCGGCACCTCGGAGGGTTCC
>JBOIFD010000021.1:0-6811 GCA_050741515.1 Burkholderiales bacterium | reverse complement strand
GCGCCATCCTGACCACCAAGGCGATCTACGAGCTGCACCGCACCGGCAAGCGCTACGGCCTCGTGACGATGTGCATCGGCGGCGGGCAGGGGATCGCGGCGATCTTCGAACGGGTCTAGCGGTCGCGAGTCAGCTGACTCGCGCGAGCTGGCCCACGAAGTCCTCGACAGCTCGCGTGTCCGGACATCGACGGCGCGCGGACTGATCTTTCCTCCGTTCATCGACGATGCCGGGGCCGCATTGCCGCCTCCGGTATGCTGGCCGAAGATGCTCACTGACACGTCCACCAAGCAGGATCTCGTCGCGGAGCTGGAGGCGATCGTCGCACCGCGGCATGTCCTTGCGGACGACTCCGGCCGCGAGCTGCATTCCCGGACGACGGAGCCCAGGAGCCGCCGCTGCCGCGCCGTGGTCTATCCCGGCTCGGCCCAAGAGGTGAGCGCGATCCTGCGCCTCGCCGCGCGGCACGGTGTGCCGGTCTGGCCGTTCAGCCGCGGCAACAACTGGGGATACGGGACGAAGAACGCGCTCGAAGAGGGCGCGATCATCCTCGTGCTCGAGCGGATGAACCGCATCCTCGAGGTGGACGGCGAGCTCGCGTACGCAGTGATCGAGCCCGGGGTCACGCAGCAGCAGCTTCACGGACATCTCTCCGCCCACCATCCGGACTTGATCGCCGACTGCACCGACTCGACGCCGCTCGGGAGCGTGCTCGGCAATGCGATCGAGCGCGGCTACGGGTATACGCCCTACGGCGACCATTTCGGCCATCTCTGCGGCCTCGAGGTCGTGCTGCCCTCGGGCGAGCTCGTGCGCACCGGCGGCGCGGGCGAAGCCTGCGCCACCTGGAACACGCACAAATGGGGCTCCGGCCCGGCGCTCGAAGGCCTCTTCACCCAGGGCAACTTCGGGGTGGTCGTGAAGGGCGGCATCTGGCTGCGTCCGAGGCCGGAGAAGCTCGTGCTGTTCACGCTGGACGTCCAGCGGCCTCAGGATCTTCCGGCTGCGGTCGATGGACTTCGCCAACTCGCGCTCGCAGGCATCGTGCAATGCCACGTCCACATGGCGAATGCCTTCCAGACGCTATCGCTCGTCCAGAAGTACCCGCCCGATCTGCTTGCGCGCGGCGCGCGGATCCCGGAGCAGCGCCTCGCCGAGCTGAAGGCGCACTATGGCCTGCCGGGATGGACGGCAGTGGGCGGTATCTACGGAACCGCGCGACAGGCGCGAGCCTCTCAGCGCGCCATCGCGCGGGTGCTGAAGGGCGCGGGGAAGCTCAGCTTCTTCGACGCCGCCAAAGTCGCGCGGGCGGCGAGGCTCGTCGGTCTCTGGGAGCGCTCGCAAGGCCGCGGGTTCATGGCCGCCGTGGCGAAGGCGATCAAGTCGCTGGTGACCCCCAAGAGCTTCGAGCTCGTGGCGCTGTTGCCCGACATGTATGGCCTGCTCCAGGGCAAGCCGACCTGGACCGTGCTCAGATCCGCCTACTTCAAGAGCCGGATCACGCCCGCACCCGGCGATCTTGACCCAGCCCGCGATCGCTGTGGGCTGATGTGGCTCGCCCCGGCCGTGCCGATGACGGGCGCCCATGCGCAGAAGGCCCTCGGCCTCGTGCAGCCGCTGTTCACCCAGTTCGACTTCAACATGTCCGCCTGCTTCACGATGATGAACGAGCGGACGCTGTTCTTCCTGCTGGGCATCTTCTTCGACCAGGAGAACGCCGCCGAGCGGGATCGCGCCGAGGAGCTCCACCGCAAGCTCCATGCCGCGCTCGCCCAGCACGGCTATCAGCACTATCGCGGCGGGATCCCGGCCTGGACGGCCGGCGCCGCCGGCGGCGACACCGCCAACCGGTTGCTCGGCGGGATCAAACAGACCCTGGACCCGGCGGGCATCCTCGCCCCCGGGCGCTACAATCTACAAGGCGCTGGGCACCGATCATGAATCAGGCATCGACGCTCGAGCCCGTGGCCTCCGACGGACGGGTCGGCACCCAGGAGTACGTCGCCCGATTTCAGCGCGACGGCTTCGTGGAGATCGAGAACGCCCTGCCGCGCGAGTTCGTGGAGGAGGCCCGACGCGAGTTCATGCAGGCGATGGACGCGAAGGTGAAGCGCTTCGCGCTCGCCCCGGTGAAACCGACCGATGGCCGCGACAAGGCCAACACCAACGTCAAGATCGACTTCCGCCCCGAGGGCGGGAACCACGACCTGAATCGGTGGAACATGCATCTGCCGACGCACCCCGTGCTCCTGCACGAGCGGTTGATCGCGAACCCGGTGGCGTTGCCGGTGATCAAGGCGCTGCTCGGCCCCGAGCCGGTTGCTTTTCTGATCGCTTCGGACACGCCTTACCCGGGATCGGGCTTTCAGAGCATCCATCAGGACTTTCCACGCTTCGGTCTGACGGTGAACGTCCCCCTGGTCGACTTCACCGAGGACAACGCGCCCCTGGAGGTCTGGCCCGCCTCGCACATCCGCCCCGGTCCTTTCCACACCGACCAGGTGGATCTCTCCGCGGACGAGATCAAGGCGCTCGCTGCAGGTAACAGGTCGCGCCGCATGCTCCTCAAGGCGGGGTCGATCCTGGTTCGCGATCAGCGGATGGTCCATCGGGGGACTGCGAACACCGGTCCGAGCCCGCGACCTTGCCTGGCCATCTGGTACAAGAACTTCGACCGCTACAGCATCACCGGCCTGACGATCCCCGTTCCCCACCGCTCGGTCGCCAACCGCATGGCGAGGCTCGCGCTCTGGATGCGCCAGGAGGGGCGGGGGACGGGCGGCGCGGTGAAGAACCGGACCCTCCTCAATCTCGGCAACTTCTTCGGCCGCGTGGTCGAGGAAACGGCGGCATCCGACCGCGACTACCGGCGGCGGATCCCGCGTGAGATGTGGGACGGTTATTCGCCGGAGATGCGCTCGGTACTGCGTTACGCCTCGGTGGAAGGACGGCCCGACAAGCCGCGCTTCGTGCTCGGCTCGGCGATCCTCGCGACGGCGGGCGCCGTGTTCGCCGCCCGCGCGTGGCAGCTCAAGCTCGTGGGTGGGGCTGCGAGCCGTCGCTGAGGCTCGGCGGTGAGACAAGACACCGCCGAGCTGAAGCTGATCTCCATGGCGCTACCGCGCTTGCCGCGCGGCGATCCACGCGCCCGCGAGCACGATGATGGCCATGCCGAGGAGCGACCAGCCGTCCGGGAAGTCCCCGAAGACGAGGTACCCGAGCACGAGCACCGCGACGAGCTGGGAGTAGACGAACGGCGCGAGCACCGAAGGCGGCGCGTGCTCGAACGCCCGGATCAGGACGAAGTGGCCGACGCTGGCGAGGACGCCGAGGACCGCGAACAGCGCGGCGTCGAACCCGCTCTCCGGGAAGCGCCAGTACAACGGCAGGCCCGGGGCGAGCAGCACCGTCCCGACGATGGCGCTGTAGAAGAGCGTGGTCAGCGTCGAATCCACGCCGGCCAGCTTGCGGGTCAGCAGCTGGTAGGCGGCGAACGACACGGCCGTCAGGATGGGCAGGATCGCGGCCGGCGTGAAGACCCCGCCGCCGGGCCGGATGATGATCAGCACGCCGATGAACCCCGCGAGGAGCGCGACCCAGGCGCTCCACCGCACGCGCTCCTTCAGGAGCCACGCGGACGCCGCCGTCAGGAGGAGCGGCGAGAGGAACGTGATCGCAGCGGCTTCGGCCATCGGCATCAGCGCGAGCGCCGAGAAGAAGAACACCGTCGAGGCGGCGAGGATGCCGCCGCGGAGGAGCTGGAGCGCGGGTCGGCGCGTGCGCAGCAGCCCGAGCCTGAGCTGCGGTGCGAGCACCACGACGAGGAAGAGCGTCTGCGCGGCGTACCGCGCCCACACGATGCCGGGCACGGGGTAGGTGCGCGCGAGGTACTTGGCGGTGGTGTCCATCAGCGCGAACGTGCTGACCGCGGCGATGATCAGCAGGATGCCGCGAAGATGGTGCTGGGCGCCCGGCGGCGCGGTCATCGACGGGAAGGCTGCGCGAGTAGGCGCGGCAGCTGCTGCCGCAAAGGGGGCCGCGCCGATTATAGCGAAGGGCCTTGCCGACCGGCGTCGACGCTAACCTGAGTCTCGCAACGGGCCGTCAGCTTGCCCGATCAGCGTCTCGGAAACACCCCGCGGCGAAATAGCGGAACGGTGTTGCTGTTTGACCCGGGGCGCCGATGCGCTCCGTCCTTGGTCGCGCCCTCTCATGCTCGGCTTCGGAACGCGAGCGGCTGATAACGCCCGGGCGCGATGATCCCATCCGGGTCCAGGGCGCGCTTGAGCGCCTCGGTGGCGTTCCAGAACGGGTCTTCCCGGGCCGGTGCGAGCAGATCCATCGCGTCGATCCCGACCCGGTAGGGGGGGTAGCCTAGCTCGAAGGCGCGCGCGAGCGCCGCTCGGTAGCATTCCTTTGCGCGCTGCGCCTCCGAAGGGTCGGACGCGTCGAACGCGATGCTGATGATCGCTATCAGCGCGCGCTCGTTGATCATGCTCAGCGTCGTGGGGCAGTCGAACCCGAAACGGGCGAAGACCTCGTCGATACCCGCGCTCATTTCTCTCACGTCGCCAGCGCGAAAGGGCAGCACCGGCGTCAGCCACAAGATCCCGCAGCCGTCGCGTGCTGGATCGAGCGGTGCAGAGGAGCCGCTCGGCATCCCCTCGCGCCTGCGCCAGTAGCTCCCCTTGAGGAAACCCGGGGTCGGCCGGCCGCTGAGAAGCTCCGCCAGCGACCGGGCGGCGCGGAGCCTCGCCGATAGCCTGTGGAGGAGCTTGCTACGGTCTGCTACAGGGGCGAACCACTCGAGGAGCTTGAGCTTGGTTTCGCTCAGCACGATCACGCGGGCGCCCGACTTGGATACCGCGCGCCGCAAGAGCCGCTCCTGCAATCGGACCTGCTCGGTGGAGCCGTAAAGCGCACCGGAGAGCGTCCATGCACCGACGCCGTAGTCGCGGCGCAGTTCGCGACGGAGGTCCTCCGGCAGGCGCGCGCCCAAGGGCACGCGGTCGCGGGGAAACGCCCTTTCGCCCGAGATCGCCCGCAAGTCGTTCGCAGCGTGCGCCACGCTCTGCAACACGCGCTGCATGCGGAGTTCCCGCAAGGGCTCGATGCAGCGCAGGAAGTCTTCATGCTCCGCGAAGAAGCAAAGGAAAGGACGGAACGCCTCCGGTTGCGGCAGCAACCACAGCCCCAGCCGCGTCACGATCCCGTAGTTGGATTGCGTGAAAATCCCATCGACATACGGGCCCACGCCGTAGGGAAAGACGTAGGTCGACTTCGCGCCCGCGTAGTGCGCGAAGCCGGTGCCGACGATGTCTCCCGTTCCGAGGACGACCTCGAGCCCGGAGACCGTCAGCAACCGGTTTCCGTACGGCGAGTGACCGAACCCACGCTCCAGGATATTCCCGATCAGGCTTGCATGCGGGCTGGCTCCCGTGCAGTCCACCCAGAACGGAACGTTCTCCCGTGCGAGGACCTCAGCCAACTGTGCCTGAGTCACGCCGGGCTCGATTACCGCATACCCGAGTTCGCGATCTACGAGTGAGACGCGGTTCATGCGTCTTAGATCCACGACGACTTGATCGGGGAATACCGCGCAGGCGTCGCCGTATCCCCAGTTAAGGCCGGTACTGATCGGGTACAGAGGGACACGGTGTCGTCGCGCGATCTTCACGATCGCGGCCACGTCCTCGGTACTCCCAGGGCTAAGCACAGCCGCGGGCCGGCGCGAGCTCGCCGAACTACTCCTCGCGTACCGGTCCAGCAAGCTCTCCGCGGAGATCACGTGTTCCGGGGAAAGCCTGCTCTCCCATTCGCACAAGGCAAGTCTTAGGTTTTCGTGCTCTGCCATTTGGTCGGATAACGGTCCGCGGGAAGCAGGTGCATGGCCAAGAATCAAGTGGTCCGCCGTCCCGTAGCGCTGCACGAATTCAGCCATCGACAGGCCGGGCTGATCCCCCTTCCAAAGGGGGCTAGTGCACCAGCCGGGCGGCGGACTCGATGTGGAGGAACGAAGGCGAGGGCCGGAGCTCGGCCTCGATGCGGATCAGCTCGTTCCAGCGGGCGAGGCTGCCGCGGCCGACGCCGCCGAGCTTGATGTAGCTCGCCTGCCAGGCGGTCGCCACGTGGACGAGGCTCGTGTCCTCGACCGCCGCGTCGCCGGTGAAGAAGACGGGCCAGGCGGCGAGACGCGCCGCCTCGAACGCGCCCCGCAGCTCGCTCAGTGTGCCGGCGGCCTCGGGACGGAGGACCACGCCCGACGCGAGGCCGCCGCTCGCCGCGGCGGCGATCCGTTGCGCGTCGCTCGCGAACAGGTGGTTGCCGACGACGCGCGCCCGCTCGTCGACGAGCGGCGTGAACCGCGCCAGCTCGTCGGCCTGGGCGAGCGGGTCCTCGAGCGACGCGACCGGATATTCGTCCACCAGCCGCACCAGCCGTTCGCTCCAGCCGTCGGCGTCGTAGTCGGTGGCGCCGCACCGGTAGCGGCCGTCGCGATACAGGCGGCTCGCGCCGACGTCGACCGCAACGCCGACTTCCTCGGCCGGGACGAAGCCCGCGCGCTCGATGGCGGCGAAGACGGCTTCGAGGGCCTGCTCGTCCACCGCGAGACCCGGGCCGCGAAGCTCGGCGACGGCCCGCTGGATCGCCAGCGACAGCGCGAGCGCCTCGTCGACCCCGTCGGCTGCGAACGGCACGAGCATCAGCGCGCGGAACGGGCTGGCAGGCGAGGCGTCCGCGACGATGTCGACCGCCGGCAGCGGCATGCGCGCCGGCAGACCCGCGCGCAGGTAGCGGAACAGCGGCGTGC
>JBOIFD010000020.1:0-11008 GCA_050741515.1 Burkholderiales bacterium | reverse complement strand
GCGCGGAGCATCCGGTGTCTAGGACCTCGCGGGTGAGTCGCGCGCTGGACGCTTCGCCGGCGCGCGGGTGTCCGCGCGCCGATGCGAGCACCGGGAGCGGGGCCCGGCGACAGGACCCGCCCCCGCGCCGGCCGCGCACGTCCGTCCTACGCATGGGCCACCCCGAGGTACGCGTCGAGCACCGTCTGGTCCGTGCGGACCTGGTCCGGGGTGCCGTCGGCGATCTTCCGGCCGTAGTCGAGCACGGCGACCCGGTCGGAGATGTCCATGACGACGCCCATGTCGTGCTCGATGAGCGCGATCGTCGTGCCGAACTCCTCGTTGACGTCGAGGATGAAGCGGCACATGTCCTCCTTTTCCTCGACGTTCATTCCGGCCATCGGCTCGTCGAGCAGAAGCAGCTCCGGCTCGGCGGCCAGGGCGCGCGCGAGCTCGACCCGCTTCTGCAGCCCGTACGGCAGCCGCCCCACCGGGGTCCGGCGAATGTGCTGGATCTCGAGGAAGTCGATGACCTCCTCGACCTTGCGGCGATGCGCGAGCTCCTCGCGCTTCGCCGGCCCGATCCAGAGCGCCTGCTGGAGGAAGTTGGTCCGCATCTTCAGGCTGCGGCCGGTCATGATGTTGTCGAGCACCGTCATGCCCTTGAACAGCGCGATGTTCTGGAAGGTGCGGGCGATGCCCATCGCCGCGGCCTCGTGGCTGTTCATGTCGGACCGGGTCTCGCCCTTGAAGGTGATCCGGCCCTGCTGCGGGTGGTACACGCCGTTGATCACGTTCAGCATCGAGCTCTTGCCGGCGCCGTTCGGACCGATGATCGCGCGCACCTCGTGCTCGCGGACGTCGAACGACACGTCCTGCAGCGCCTTCACCCCGCCGAACGCGAGCGAGACGCCCTCCACCACCAGGACCGGCGCGCCGATCTTCCGCTGGGTCTGCGGCACCGCAGGCTCTCGTCGGCTCGACGGCAGGGAGGCGCTCAAGCGGCCTTGCGGACGGCGGCAGCGGGGAAGGTCTTGGCGTCGGCGATCCGCAGCGTCGCGGCGATCATGCCGGTGCGGCCGTCCTCGAACTTCACCTGCGTCTCGACGTAGCAGTCGCGCTTGCCGCCGTAGAGCGCGTCGATCGGGACCTTGTACCGCTCGGCGACGAAGCGCCGGCGCACCTTCCGCGACCGGGTGATCTCGCCGTCGTCGGGGTCGAGCTCCTTGTGCAGGACGAGGAAGCGGTGGATCTGCGAGCCGGCGAGCTTCGGGTCGGCGGCGAGGTCGGCGTTCACCTTCTCGACGCACTCGCGGACCAGCGCGCCGACCGCGCCCTGCGCCGCGAGGTCGGTGTAGCCGGAGTACGCGAGGTTGCGCCGCTCGGCCCAGTTGCCGACCGCGTCGAAGTCGATGTTGATGAACGCGCACACCATGTCGCGCTCGTGCCCGAACGCGACCGCCTCGCGGATGTAGGGGAAGAACTTGAGCTTGTTCTCGAGGTACTTCGGCGCGAACAGCGTGCCGTCCTTCAGCCGCCCGACGTCCTTCGCGCGGTCGATGATCTTCAGGTGGCCGTCCGGGTCCAGATACCCGGCATCCCCGGTGTGGAACCAGCCGTCGTTCGTCTTCACCTCGGCGGTCGCCTCGGGGTTCTTGTAGTACGCCTGGAAGAGCCCCGGCGAGCGGATCAGGATCTCGCCGGCGTCGGTCACCTTGACCTCGACGCCCTTCACCGGCGGGCCGACGGTGTCGACCTTCACCTGCCCGTTCGGCTGCACGCAGACGAACACCGAGGTCTCGGTGGACCCGTAGAGCTGCTTCAGGTTGATCCCGATCGCGCGGTAGAACACGAAGAGGTCGGGGCCGATCGCCTCGCCGGCGGTGTAGGCGAGCTTCACCCGGCTCATGCCGAGGACGTTGCGCAGCGGCCCGTACACGAGCAGGTCGCCGAGCGAGTAGAGGGCGCGGTCGACGACCCCGACCGGCTCCTTTGCGTCCAGGATCCTGGCGCCGACGCGGCGCGCGAGGCCCATGAAGTAGTGGTACAGCCGGCGCTTCAGCCACCCCGCGTCCTCCATGCGGATGGTGACCTGGGTGAGCAGCCCTTCCAGCACCGCCGGCGGCGCGAAGTAGTAGGTCGGGCCGATCTCGCGCATGTCGGTCATCACCGTCGCGGCCGACTCGGGGCAGGACACGCAGAAGCCCACCACCAGCGGTTGGGTGTAGGAGAAGATGTTCTGCCCGATCCACGCCGGCGGCAGGTAGGCGAGCACCTCCTCGGCGGGCGTGAGGCCCTCCATCTCGGCGCCGGTCCGTCCGGCGGTGATCAGGCTCTGGTGAGTGAGGATCACGCCTTTCGCGCTGCCGGTCGTTCCCGAGGTGAAGAACATCGCGGCGATGTCCGAGGCCCGGCCCTTCTCGACCTCCTCGAGGAAGAACCCGGGGTTGCGGGCATCGAAGTCCCGCCCGATCGCCTGCAGGTTCCCGTAGCTCATCAGCTCGGGCTGGGCGTAGTGCCGCAGGCCGCGCGGGTCGTCGAAGTAGACGTGCTTGAGCTTCGGGCACTGCGGCATGATCTCGAGCAGCTTGTCGACCTGCTCCTGGTCCTCGGCGACCGCGTACTCGATCTCGGCGTTCTGGAACACGAACACCAGCTCCGCGGCGACCGCGTCCTGGTAGAGCGGCACGGGGACCCCGCCGAGGCACTGCGCCGCGGCGACCGCCCAGTAGATCCGCGGGCGGTTCGCGCCGATGATCGCGAGGTTCATCCCGCGCCGGAAGCCCTGCGCGGCGAGCCCGCAGGCGAGCGCGCGCACCTCGGCGGCGACCTCGGACCAGGTGAAGCTCTGCCAGATGCCGAGATCCTTCTCGCGGATCGCCGGGCTCGCCGGCCGGACGCGCGCGTGCTCCAGCAGCAGGCGTGGAAAGGTGTCGAGCCGCTCCGCCATCTCACCCTCCTGTGGCCAGACTCCCCCGGGCCCGGATGGGCCGCCCCCTCGGCAAGGGGGCAAAGGGGTAGAGGACGCGCGCCACCGGTTATGCAGTTCGGGGTCGCGCGAGGCGCGGATTGTAACCTAGCGGCTGGGGCCCTCTCGGCCGGGGGCCTCGCGGAGGCGGGCGAGCGCCTTCGCTCGCCAGAGGTGCCACGCCCGCCCGTAGTCCTGCACGGGCATGGAGGCCGCGACCTCGCGGTCGTCGAGGTAAGTGATCCTCCCGCCCGCTCCGGCGATCGCCATCGCCTGGGCCTGCAGGCGGGCGTTGATCTCGAGATAGATGCTGCGCCCCACGGCGCGCGGCAGGTTCTCGCCCACCACGACGGCGCCGTGCCCGCGCATCAGCGCGGCCGGATGCGCCCCCAGCGTCCGCGCGAGCGCCTGACCGAGATCCGGCGTCTTGACCAGGAGATCGGTGCCTTCCTGCGCGTCCCGGATCTCGAACGTCGGCACGCCCTCGCCCACGAACGCGGCCATGTGGAAGATCGGCCGCAGCGCGGCCGTCGTCACGCCGAACGGGATCACCGACGGCGAATGGTTGTGGACCACCGCCTGCACCTCGGGCCGCGCCCGGTAGATCTCGCCGTGGATGAAGCGCTCGCGCACGGACTCGCGCCCGCGGGGATCGACGGCCGCGCTGTCGAGGTCGTACTCCAGGATGTCGGCCTCGGTCACGAGCTCCGGGGCGAGCGACCGGGCGAGGAGGTAGCGCCCGGGATCGCGCTCGGAGCGCACGCTCACGTGGCCGTAGCCGTCGATCACCCCGTGCTCGGCCAGGATCCGGTAAGCGCACGCGAGATCTTCGCTCGGGCTCATGGTCGCGCTCAATCGGCCTTGATGCCGGCGGCCGCGACCACCCGCGACCAGCGCGCGAGCTCCCGCTGCACCAGATCCCCCAGCCGCCCGGGCGGACCGCCGGCCGCGATCATGCCCTGCCTGGCGAGCAGCTCGCGGAGGTCGGGCTGGCCGAGGAGCGCGTTCACCTCGGCGTTGACCGTTCCCACGCTCGCGGCCGGCGTGCCGGCCGGCGCGAACAGCCCGTACCAGGTCTCGACCTCGAGGCTCGGAAAACCCAGCTCTTTCAGCGTCGGCACGTCGGCGAACGCCGGCGAGCGCGCCGCGCTCATCACCGCGAGCATGCGGAGCTTCCCGCTCTGCGCATGCGGCGCCGCGGTCTGCAGCGCCACGATCCCGGCCTGCACGTGCCCGCCCACGAGATCGTTGAGCGCGCCGCCCATGCCCTTGTACGGCACGTGCACCAGGTCGATGCCCGTCTCCTGCTTGAGCAGCTCCATCGCGAGATGCTGCGGGCCGCCGTTGCCCGGCGAGGCGTAGTAGAACTTCCCCGGATGCTGGCGGACGAGGGCGAGGAACTCGCGCAGGGTCTGCGCCGGCAGCTGCGGATTGACGAGCACCGCCAGCCCGCTGGTCGCGACCAGCGCGACCGGCGCGAAGCTCTTCACCGGATCGAACGGGAGCTTGGCGTGGATCGCCGGATTGGTTCCGAACGAGGTCGCCGTGAAGAGCAGCGTGTAGCCGTCCGGCGCGCTCTTGGCGACGAAGTCGGTGCCGATGTTGCCGGTCGCGCCGGCGCGGTTGTCGGTGACGACGCCGACCTTCCAGCGCTCGGCGAGCCGCGGGCCCAGGACCCGCGAGAGGATGTCCGCGCCGGTTCCGGGGGTGTAGGGCACGACGATCGTGACCGTGCGACTCGGGTAGGCCTGGCCGGCCGCCGTCCCCGCGAAGCCGGCGGCGATGCCGGCGAGCACCAAAGTGAGGCCTCGAGCGACGCGCATGGCACCTCCTCGCGGTTCAGCCCGCAGTTCAGCCCGCAGTTCAGCCGTAGGTGAAGAATCCCCGCCCGGTCTTCCGCCCGAGGTAGCCCGCCTCGACCATTTCGACGAGCAGCGGGGCCGGGCGGTACTTCGGGTCCTTGAAGCCCTCGAACAGCACGTTCATCACCGCGAGCTGGACGTCGAGCCCGACGAGATCGCAGAGCGCGAGCGGCCCGATCGGGTGGTTGCAGCCGAGCTTCATGGCCGCGTCGATCTCCGCCGCCGTGGCGAGCCCCTCGCCGAGCGCGAAGACCGCCTCGTTCAGCATCGGGCAGAGCATGCGGTTCACGACGAACCCCGGCGAGTTCCGGACCCTGACCGGCGTCTTGCCGATCTTCTTCGCGACGGCCTCGGCGGCGGCATACGTCTCGTCGGAGGTCGCCAGCCCGCGGATCAGCTCGACCAGCTGCATGACCGGGACCGGGTTGAAGAAGTGCATCCCGATCACCTTGTCCGGGCGCTTCGTCGCCGCGGCGAGCCGGGTGATCGAGATCGAGGAGGTGTTGGACGCGATGAGCGCGCCGGGCTTCGCCAGTCCATCGAGCTCGCCGAACAGCTTGAGCTTGAACTCCAGGTTCTCGGTGGCCGCCTCGACGAGCAGGTCGCAATCCTTGAGCGCCGCGACGTCGGTCGCGGTCCGGATGCGGCCGAGCACCGCGGCCTTGTCGGCGGCGGCGAGCTGCTCCTTCTTCACCAGCCGCTCGAGGCTGCCGTCGATCGTCTTCAGGCCGCGGTCGAGCTGCGGCTGCCCGATGTCGGTCATCGTCACGGGGAAGCCGGCGACCGCGAACGCCTGCGCGATGCCGTTGCCCATGGTGCCGGCGCCGATGATGCCGATGGTCTTGATGTCCATGTGAGGGTCCTTCGTCGCCGCGGCGAGAGTCCGAAGTCTACGCCGCGGCGCGCGGCCTCTGCTACGCTCGCGTCATGGCTGACGAAGGCGTGTCCTGGCCCGGCGTCCTGTGGCGGGTGGCGGTGGCGATGGCGCTGGTCTGCCTGACGTACAACCCCACCGGGGTGTCCTACTTTCACTGGGCGCTGACCGAGTTCTCGACCTTCTCCGCCCTGAAGGGGCTCGCTGGCGCGCTGTTGCTCGCGGGCTGGGTGTTCTACCTGCGCGCCGCCGTCTCCTCGCTCGGCTTTCTAGGCGTGATCATCCTCCTGCTCATCCTGGGTGCGGCCGTCTGGCTGCTGGTCGAGCAGAAAATCCTCGACCCGAAGCAGCCGGGCGTCCTGAGCTGGGTCGCCCTCGCGGCGGTCGGGCTCGTGCTCGGCATCGGGATGTCGTGGTCGCTCGTCCGCCGTCGGATCACCGGCCAGGTCGACGTCGACGCCGTGGACCGCTGACCCGTCGTCGTCCCGAGCTAGACGCGGCCATCCGGGCCACGGCAGGCTGCCTGACTTCGCTCCGTGCGAGGCGTAAAGCGCGCCGCGTGTCAGGGTCTTGCCGGCGCAACGCTCAGTGTGTAGACTTATGTGTAAGGAGTCACACATGGCCACCAACCTTTCGCTGGACCCCGAACTGATCGAACGCGCCGTGGAAGTGAGCGGCGAGCGGACCAAGAAGGCGGCGGTTACCCGCGCGCTGGAAGAGTTCATCGCCCGCCGCAGGCAGAAGCGCCTGGTCGATTTGATGGGCAAGCTCGAATGGGATAGGTCGTTCGACTACAAGGCCGAGCGCTCCCGTCGGTGACCCTGTTCGTCGATACGAGCGTCTGGTCGCTCGCTTTCCGTCGTGACCAGGCCTCCGCCGCCCCGGAGGTACGCGCGCTGCGCCACGCCCTCGAAAGCGGCGAAACCATCGTGACCACGGGGTTGATCTTGCAGGAATTGCTGCAGGGGTTCGCCGGCCCGCGCGCGCGCAAGGACATCATCGAGCGGTTCACGGCCCTGCCGGTGCTCGCTCCGGACCGGCAAGACCACATCGACGCGGCGGAATTGCGCAATCGCTGCCGTCGCGCGGGTGTGCAGATCGGCACCATTGACGCGCTGCTCGCGCAGCTCTGCATCCGTCACAAGCTGACGCTGCTGACGACCGACCAGGATTTTGTCCGGGCTGCCTCGCACTGCCCACTGCAAGTATGGAGACCGGATCGCTAGCTGAGCTAGAGCCCCCACTCAAGGAACGTCGCGTAGTCCGCGCCGCCGAGCGGCGCGAGCTCACGGTAGTGGCTGCGGAAGAACACGAGGGGGTCGGCCTCCTCGGGCAGCTCGACCCTGAGCACGCGTCCCAGCACGAGAAGATGGTCGCCGGCCTCGTGGCGCGCCTCGATCTCGCACTCGAACGTCGCGAGCGCCCCTTCGAGCAGCGGCACGCCGGTTTCGCCGATCCGGTGCTTCACGCCCTGCCACTTGCCCGTCCCGGTGCGCGCGAACCGCTCGGACACCGCGCGGCCGTCGCGCCGCAGCACGCTCGCCGAGAAGTGTTGCGCGGTGTCGTAGACGCTGAACGCGCCGAGCGATCGCGCCGGGCAGAACATGACGAGCGGGGGCGAAAGCGACACCGAGCTGAACGAGTTGACCGTCGTGCCGACGAGCGTGCCGTCGGCCGCGCGCGCGCCGATCACGGCGATGCCGGTCGCAAACGTGCCGAAGGCCTGGCGGAGGCGCTGCAGGGTCAGGCCGTGCGCGGGGTCGCTCATTCCGGTGTCCTATCCGGGAGATCCGCTCAATGCTACCGCGGAGCCCGCGGACGGAGCTAACCGGCCCGCGGGGCGCCCTACGCCGCGATCTTGCGCGCCGCCTCGCCCTTCTCGGGCAGGATCGCCGACTTTTGCCAGCTCGGCCGGGCCCGCACCCGCTCCATGAACGCGCCGATGCGCGGGAAGCGCTGGTAGAGGTCCGCGATCTCGATGATCGGGAACATCTCGGTGCGCGGCGCGAGCGCGATGTCGGCGAGCGAGAACGCCTCGCCGAGCAGCCACTTCCGCCCGTCCGACAGCCGGTCCTCCATCAGCTGCATCTTCTCGAGCAGCACCTTGTGGCGGTCGGCGAGCAGCTCCGCGTCTTTCGGCGCGGTGAGCACGCGGGTCGCGAACTTGAGGTAGTACTCGTTCGACGTCCGCTTCGTGATCTCCTCCTTCAGCTTCTCGGGCGTGATGCCGGTGTCCTGCAGCCGCTTCTTGCCCAGCGTCTCGTAGATCGAGTCGCGGAACGGCTTGGCCCACTCGAGCTCGAACGCCATCCACATCCGCATCTGGGCCTGCAGGTACGGGTCCTTCGGCACCAGCCGCGGCTCGGGCAAGACCGACTCGAGGTACTCGTTGATCACGTTCGACTCGTAGAGCACGCGCTCGCCGTGCACCAGGGTCGGCACGAGGCCGTTCGGATTGAGCTTGAGGTACCAGGGCTGCTTCTGATCCATCAGCCCCAGGCCCAGCCAGCGGATCTCGAACGGCACGCCCTTCTCGATCAGGCACATCCGCACCCGCCGCGCGCACGGGCTGTTGGCGGCGTCGTAGAGAACGATCTCGGCCATTCCAGGTCTCCTTTTCCGGCTACGGGCGCGGCTCCGGCACGTCGTAGCCGGCCATCAGGTCGTCGACGATCCGGTGGAACTCGTCCCACGGCGTCTCGCGGAACGCGTGATTGCGCACGATGAACGAGGCCCCGGCGTAGAACTTCTCGTACTGCAGGTGCCGGCCGGCGAACTCCGAGCCGACCATGTCCCAGGCGAGCTTGAAGAGCTTCATGCGCCGCACCGCGTCCAGCTGCGGCGTCTGGAAGTACGCCTGGAACTGGCTTGCGAGCTCCTTGTCGTGCATGACGGAGATGTCGGCCGGCATCTGGAACACCCCGCCGCCGCACAGCTCGCGCAGCACCTCGATGAACGAGGAGTGGTTCTGGGTCGCCCACTCGAGCGCGGCGTACATCATGCGGCGGTTGAAGCACGCCCAGCCCGCCGGCCAGCTCTCGCAGGCGTTGATCTGGCCGTTCACCATGCCGGCGATCGCGGCCTCGACCGCCGACATCTTCCCGAGCACCTCGCGCACCGCCGGCACCTCGGCGGCGCCGGTCGCGTGCGCGATCTCGCTGCACAGCCCGAGCAGCAGCCGCATCTTCGACCAGAAGCGCACGTTCGACTGGTGGTTGCCGTAGCAGTGGCTGGGCGTCTTGATGTAGATCTCGCGCGAGAGAATGGCGTCGTCGTTCACGAACACGCGCTCCCACGGCACCTTGACGCCGTCGCACATCACCATGCTGTCGGTCTCGTCGTAGCGGTAGGCGAGCGGCGAGTCGAACTCGCTCCGCGCCTCGCGCTCGAACGACTTCCGCGACCACAGCGTGAGCCCCTTCGCGTTGCACGGGATCGCGCAGGTGATCGCCTGCTTCCGCTGGTCCGGCGCGAGCGGCAGGACGTTGCCGATCCAGATGTCGTTGGCGAACACCGCCCCGGTCGCGAGCATCTTCATCCCCGAGATCACGACGCCGTCGTCCTCTTCGCGCACGACGCTGAGCGTCGGGATCGGCAGGTTCTGGCGCTGGTAGAACTCCGGGTTGCGCGCGGCCTGCGGCGGCAGCACGGCGTAGACCACGTAGCGGTCCTGGTCGCGGATGTGCCGGTAGTAGGCGACCAGGTTGTCGCCGTTCCCGTACGGCGGGGCGAGCGCGTCCGGCTTCATCGCCATCCCGGTCACGAAGCTCGCGACGTGGTCCGGCGAGCGGCCGAACATCCCGTAGGTCTGGTCGGCGATCCGGCGGTGGCCGAGCATGCGCCGCTGCAGGTCGTCGCGGGTCTTCGCCCGCAGGAAGTAGATCGAGTGCCGCCCGCCGTCCTCCTCGTAGGTCATGAGGTCGCGATTGGCCGGGTCGGCCTTCATGTCGTAGAGCGCGGCGACGGTCCGGGCGGCGTTGCGGAACGCCGGGTGCACGGTGACGTCCGCGACCCGCTCGTCCCCGATGTAGACGACCCGCCCGTCGCGCAGCGACTCGAGGTGCTCGTTGCCGGTCCTCAGCATGGAAACCTCCTGGGCGCCCGCGTCACGGGCGCACGATGGGCTCGATCGCCTGCGCGGCCTCGAGGAGCCGCTGGTCCTCGCCCGCCCGGCCGATCAGCATCAGCCCGACCGCCGGGTCGCCCGGTGCGTGGCAGGGCAGGCTGATCGAGCAGCCGTCGAAGAAATTCGCGACGCTCGGGTTGCGCAGCACGAGGAAGTTCGCGCGCTGGTATGCCTCGTCGCCCGCCGCGAGGCGCGCGATCGGCGGCGCGACGATCGGCGCGGTCGGGAGCCACAGCGCATCGAACGAATCCATCGACCGCGCGAGCTGGCGCTGGAAATCGCCGCGCCGCGCGGTCAACGTCACGACGTCCTGCGCGGAGCTCTCTGCGCCGCGCAGTATCCTCACGAGCACCCGCGGGTCGTAGCCGGCGCGCGCGCGCTCGATCAGCGGCGCGTGCCGCTGGAACGCCTCGTACGAGGCGAAGCCGCCTTTGGCGTTGATCTCCGGGAGCTCGTCGAGCTCGGCGCAATCGACGTCGACGAGCTCGGCGCCGGCGGCGACGAGCCGCGAGCGCGCGCGGTCGAGCGCGCGGGCCACGTGGCCCTCCACGTCGGTCCACACGTACCGTCGCGGCACCGCGAAGCGCAGGCCGCGCGCCGGCCGCTCGCGCACCGGGTGCGTCGGTTCGCCCGACAGGACGGCGTCGACGAGCGCGCAGCAGGCGACGCCCGGCGCGAGCGGCCCGACCGAGTCGAGGGTCGTCGAAAGCGGGAACGCGCCGGCGCACGACACGCGGCGCGCCGTCGGCTTGAAGCCGACCAGGCCGCAGAACGCCGCGGGGATGCGGACCGAGCCGCCGGTATCGGTTCCGAGCGCGACCGCCGCCATGCCGTCGGTGACCGAGACGGCGGCGCCGGAGGACGAGCCGCCCGGGATCCTCCCGGTCGCCCGATCCCACGGCGACCGCGGCGTGCCGTAGTGGGGATTGAGCCCCAGCCCCGAGAACGCGAACTCGGTCATGTTGGTCTTGCCGACGACGATCGCGCCGGCCGCTCGCAGGCGCGTGACGACCTCGGCGTCGCGCTCGGCGGGCGGCGCGTCGCGCAGGATCACCGAGCCGGCGAGCGTCGGCTCGCCCGCCACGTCGAACAGGTCCTTCACCGACACCGGCAGGCCGGCGAGCGGCCCCCCGGCCTGGCCGCGCCGCCGCAGCGCGTCGGCGCGGCGCGCTTCCTCCAGCGCCCGCTCGCCGTAGACG
>JBOIFD010000019.1:0-4028 GCA_050741515.1 Burkholderiales bacterium | reverse complement strand
GTCTGGTCGGCGGTTTGTGCGTCGGCGACCGGCACGGCGCAGAGGGCAAGGATGGCAGGGAAGAGGAAACGCATATCACCTCGTTGGCGTATCGGTTGCGCCCGCCCTCGAGAGACGAGGCCCGGCGTTTGACGTCGCCCTCCGCTGCGGGCGTCGATCAGGAGAAGAAGTCCGCAGCCCGCTCATCGGCCGCCCGTCGCGAAGGGCGCCAAGAAATAGCGGCTCGGTGCAGCGCTGCGCGGGTGGATCACTTCGCCGGGCGTGCGGCCGGCGCCTTGTCGCGGGACGCTGTGTCACGTCGGGCAGCGGAATCTGCCGCGGCGTTCGGCGCATTCCCGGCGCGCTTGCCGATCCCCTCCTCGATCCGCTCGAGCATGTAGGGAAAGAACGGGTTGGACGACATGCGGATCAGCGAATCCAGGGTGACGATCAGCGCGCCGACCTCGCCGCGCGCCGCGATTGCCCCCAGGTGCACGCCGAAGTTCTCCTCCGGACCGGGGTGCATCCCGTACAGGGAATCCCACATCGGAAACGGAATGGCGACGTGCGAGAGCGAATACACCTCGGCCGGATACGCCAATCCCAGCAGGCGCGATTGCTCGGTGGTCGCGCCGGCCTCCACCACGCGCGCGACGACCTCGCCGGTGCCGGGGCCGGCATTGGTGACGAACGTCGTCCGGAACCGGCGCGGCGGCTCGGGCAGCAGACGGTCGAACGCGGTCTCGAAGGTGGGACGCAGCATCGGACCGAGCTTGGCGTTGCGGTTCAGGTCGAACAGCACGAGCTCGCTGCCGTTCGCCGGGAGATTGGCGTACAAGGCGGTCACGATCGCCCGCGTGCTGACCGTGAAGTCCACCAGCGACTGGAACGTGAGAATGGGCGGCAGCTCGACCAGGCGGTTCGCGCGCGCTTCGCGCGTGATCTGCCGTTGCAGCTCGCGGCTCAGGAGCGACGACTGCCGCGCGCCGTTGATCGGGAACGAGTTGTACTTGAACGGGTTGAACTCCGGCACCACGCTGAGCCACGCTGCTTTCGCAAACCGCGGCAGGATCGCCGGCCAGCCGAATACCCCGGCGAACCGCGCCAGGGCGGTGACCCCGATCATCGGCGAGATCAGCACGATGCGATCGGCGCGAGTGAGCCGCCGGTCGTCGATCGCATCGAGCGCATACTTCATCGCCAGCGCGCCGCCGTTCGAGAACCCGACCAGATGCAGGGGCCGCGAAGGGCCGATGCGGCGTCGAGCTTCTCTCACCGCCAGACGGGTCGCTTCCGACCAGTCCTCCCAGTCGACGTCGGCCAGGGCGCCCGGCACGGTGCCATGCGCCGGCAGCCGGATCGCGACGGCCACGTACCCGAGCTCCCGATACCGCCGGGCGATGTGGCGCAGGCTGTACGGCGAATCGGTCAGGCCGTGCAGCAAGACGACCGCGCCGACGGGCGCACCGTCCGGCTCCAGGACGTAGGAGCGATTCCAGTCGGTCGCGAAGCGTCCCGGGTAGATCGGGCTGCCATCGAAGTAGCGATTGGCAGGGACCCGGTCTTCCGGCTCCAGCTTCTCGGTGACCTCGGCCCGCACCCCGTCGAACAGCGCCTGCTCGGCCTTGAGGTAGTCGTTCCACTCGAGCTTCGCGAGGTCCTTGGCCTTCAGGTCGTCAGGCGTATACGTGTGCCAGACCGCCAGCGGTGCGGCGCGCTGCGCGTCCCACGCCCGTATCCCCAGCAGCCCCAGCAGCCCCAGCAGGGCGAGGACGACCAGCGCCGCCACCAGCTTCAACAGCGTGAATGCCACAGCCCGCATTCGCCTCGGTCCGCGTTGATCTCGGCCGGCATCGTGCCCGATTGCGCACATTCCCGCTCGACGCTTCGACGCGGGTGACGGCGGCGCCCAAGCTGCGGCCGCGAGCACGCGACGCGCCTGCCGGCGGAGGGCGAGGCCCCGGGCTAGAAGCGGGTGCTTCGCCGCGTCGATCCGGAGGACTTGGAAAAACGCTCGGGCTTGTGGCACACTCGCCTGGGACCATAAGCGGCGCATGGGCTGGCGCTAGCCCGGCCAGGGGATCGACGTCCTCCCTGGCCTCATATCTGAAAGGGGAAAACGGATGCTTACCTTGAAACGGCACGGGCTGGTCGCGACGGCCGCGCTGGCGCTCGGCCTTGCTTCGGCAACCTCGGCGCTCGCCCAGCAGGGGCGCAGCACCGAGGGTTACCTCATCGACGGACGCAACCAGATCGTCAATGATCCCTACAACCTGTGCTGGCGCAGGGGCACCTGGACCCCGGCCCTCGCCCACTGCGAGTGCGACCCCGACCTGGTTCCGCGGGACGTGTGCTTCCCGCCGGCGGCGAAGCCGATGGCCGCGCCTCCGCCGCCAGCGCCGGCACCGGCGCCCGTCAGGCCGGCCGCCAAGCCGGCGCCCAAGCCGGTCACCGAGAAGGTCACGTTCTCGGCTGACGTGCTGTTCGACTTCGACAAGGCGGTGCTGAAGCCCGATGGCAAGGCCCGGCTCGACGATCTCGCCGGCAAGCTGGGCGGGACCGCGCTCGAGGTCGTCATCGCGATCGGCCACACCGACCCGATCGGTGATCTCGGGTACAACCAGAAACTGTCCGTTCGCCGGGCCGAAGCCATCAAGGCGTACCTGGTGAGCAAGGCCATCGACCCCAACCGCATCTACACCGAGGGCAAGGGCCCCACGCAACTCGTCAAGAAGTGCCAGCGGAAGGACTTCAAGACGTTCCAGGAGTACGTCGCGTGCAACGAGCCGAACCGTCGCACCGAGGTCGAGGTCGTGGGAACGCGGTCCAAGTAGCGGGCCGAGGCCGGCCGCAAGCGAGCCCTGCCGCGGCAGGGCTTTCTTGTTTTTATGGCCCCGGCCGGCGTCGTCCGGACCATGAGTGAGGCGCCGACCAACGTCGATCCGCAGGAGCTCGCCAAGTTCAGCGAGCTCGCGCACCGCTGGTGGGATCCCGCGGGCGAGTTCCGGCCGCTCCACCAGATCAACCCGCTGCGCCTCGCGTGGATCGACGGGAAGGCGCGGCTCGCCGGCAAGCGCGTGCTCGACGTGGGCTGCGGCGGCGGCGTCCTCGCCGAGGCGATGGCGCGCGCGGGCGCGCGCGTGACCGGCATCGATCTCGCCGAGAAGCCGCTGCGGGTCGCGCAGCTCCACCGGCTCGAATCCGGCCTCGCGATCGACTACGAGCTGGTCTCGCCCGAGCGCCTTGCGGAGCGCGAGCCCGGGCGGTACGACGTCGTCACCTGCATGGAGGTGCTCGAGCACGTTCCCGATCCGGCGAGCATCGTGCGCGCGTGCGCCCGCCTCGCCCGGGCCGGCGGCGACGTGTTCTTCGCCACGATCAACCGCAATCCGAAGTCCTACCTCCTGGCGGTGATCGGCGCCGAGTACGTGCTTCGCCTGCTGCCGAAGGGCACGCACGACTACGCGAAGTTCATCAAGCCCGCCGAGCTCTCGCGCTGGGCGCGCGCGGCCGGGCTCGACGTCGAAGGCCTGGTCGGGATGACGTACAACCCGCTCACGCAGATCTACGCGCTCGGCCGCGACCCGGACGTCAACTACATCGTCTACGCCAGGCGGGGGCCGCAATGAAGATCCGCGCGGTCCTGTTCGATCTCGACGGGACGCTCGCCGACACGGCGCCGGATCTGGCGGCCGCGCTCAACCGCCTCCTCGCCGAGCACGGCCACGGACCGGTGCCGCTCGCGCGCGCGCGGCCGGTCACCTCGAGCGGGGCGCGCGGGATGCTGCAGGTCGGGTTCGGCATCGATCCGCAGGATTCCCGGTACGACCGGCTCAAGGCGCGGTTTCTGGACCTGTATGCGGAGCGGATCTGCGCCGAGACGCGGCTGTTCGTGGGCATCGCCGAGCTGCTCGCCGCGCTCGAGGGGCGCGGCGTCGCCTGGGGCGTCGTGACCAACAAGCCCGAGCGCTTCACGGTGCCGCTGCTCGAGGCGCTCGCGCTGCACGCTCGCGCCGCCTGCGTGGTGGGGGGCGACACCGCCGCGCGCG
>JBOIFD010000018.1:0-7203 GCA_050741515.1 Burkholderiales bacterium | reverse complement strand
ACCTCCTCGATCTCGCGCGGGTAGATGTTCGAGCCGCCGCTGATGATGAGGTCCTTCGACCGGTCCATCAGCGTGAGAAAACCGTCGTCGTCCAGCGCGCCCACGTCGCCGGTGTGCAGCCAGCCGTTGCGCAGGGCGGTTGCCGTCGCCTCGGGATCCCGCCAGTAGCCCCTCATCACGGCGTCGCCGCGAACGAGAACCTCGCCCGGTTCGTTGGCCGGAAGCGGCCGGTCGGCCGCGTCGGCGATCCGGATCTCGACCACCGACTGCGGGACGCCGACCGAGGCGAGCCGTTGGAGGTGGCGCGGATGAGCGGTGTCGGCGAGGTGGTGCTTCCCGAGCGCGGTGATCGTCATCGGGCTCTCGCCCTGGCCGTAGATCTGCGCGAAGCGCTGCCCCATGACCGCGAGCGCGTCCTGGATGTCGGCGAGATACATCGGCCCGCCGCCGTAGACGATCGTCTTGATGCCGTCGAGCGGGGGCTTCGCCCGGCGCGCGTGGTCGACGAGGCGCTTCACCATCGTGGGCGCAGCGAACATCGTGACGCCGCGGTGCGTGCGCGCGAGGTCGAAGGCCTCAGCGGCGTCAAGGCCGCCGCTCTCGGGGATGACCTGCTTCGCAGCGCGGGCCGCGTGCGGCAGGCCGTAGAGCCCGGAGCCGTGGGATAGCGGCGCCGCGTGCACGACGCAGTCGCCGGGGCCGACCTCGTCCACGTCCGCGAAGTAGCAGAGCGTCATCGCGAGCAGGTTGCGGTGCGTGATCATCACGCCCTTCGGCCGGCCGGTGGTGCCGCTGGTGTAGAAGAGCCACGCGAGGTCGTCGGGCGCCATGGGCGCCACATCCGGCGATGCGTCGGCGGAGCCGAGGCGCCGATGCTCGTCCGTGCCGGTGACCAGCACGCGCTCGAGCCCGGCCACCGCCCCGGCGAGTGGGACGATCGCGCCGGCGAGATCGGGGGTGACGAAGCAGATCCGTGCGCCGGAGTGATCCAGGATGTACTCGGCCTCCTTCGGGTGGAGCTTGGCGTTGATCGGCACCACCGCAAGGCCCGCCCACCACGCGGCCCAGACGAGCTCGACGTACTCGGGGGAGTTCGTGGCGAAGATGCCGACCCGGTCACCGGGCTCGAGCCGGAGCGTCGCCCGCAGGCTCGCAGCGAGCGCCCCGCAGCGGCGGGCGAGCGCAGCGTAGTCCTGCAGAGTGCGCTCGCCCAGGGCGAGCGCCGGTCGCCCGGGAAAGACGCGCGCCGACCGGGCGAGGAGGTGCGCGAGGTTCACGCGCGAAAGCTACCACGGGCTCGCGCGGTGCCCGAACCCGCGCCGCGGTCGCCTCGCGGGCTACTGCGCCGTCCAGCCGCCGTCGATGGTGATCGCCGCCCCGCGACTCGGAGCGGAACGCCGGCGACCGGGGCGGGTCGCCCCAGCCCGCGCTGGACTGCCCCGGGAGCGGCCGGAGGAGGAGGAGGATAGGCCGCCCGCCGGAGGCAGCCCAGCGCGTAGGGACTCGAGAAGACCGAGCGGATTCGTGCTCGCCCGGCGGAAGCGTCTGGTCAGACGTGCAGCAAGTGCCCTTGGCGTTCGAGCTTCCGCAGCCGGTGCTCGAGCTCGGCGAGGCTCTGGGACCGTGCGAGGTACTCCTCCTCGCGACGGCGACGCGCCCGCTCGAAGTAGGTGCCCAGCCACGTCCACGCGCGCCCCGCCAGCTCGGCGATCGCCTCCGCCCGAAGCGCACGGGCGCGGGCCTCGATCTCGGCGATGTCGACCACCGCGCTGTCCGTGGCCGCCCCGATGCTGCTGCTGCGTTGCGGTATTTTCGGCGTAGAATGGCTCTGCTGCGGGCCGGCGACGGGGTCCGGACTCGTGGTCGGGCCGTACCGGATGATGCTATCGCCCTCGTAGAGCGGAAGTTGAAGCTTCACTGAGAACTCCTTCCTATAACGTTGATCCAGAAAAAATATTGCACTGCGCACGGAGACAATATATGGGCGGATCCGGCAATGCCAATCGCATGTTTAGATCCCTCCGATCGGCCCGAGCTATACTGTGTCTAAGGTCACATTGCGTCGCACCAAATCGGCCCTCGAAAGGGCCCCGCTAGGACATACTTCCGGTTCGCCATGGAGCTCTATCAACTTCGCAGCTTCGCCGTCGTGGCCGAGGTGAGACATCTGACGCGGGCGGCAGAGAAGCTGCACATCAGTCAACCCGCCCTGAGCGCGCAGATCAAGGCGCTCGAGGACGAGCTCGAGGTCCCGCTGTTCGAGCGCACGTCGAGCGGCATGGTGCTGACGGCCGCGGGCCAACGGCTGCTCGCGGAGGCGGAGAAGGTCCTGTTCGCCGCGCAGGCCCTCCGGAACGAAGCCCGGGCGCTCAAGGGCGAGGTCGACGGCCATGCCTCGGTGGGGACGCTCTCGGACCCGGCGTTCATCCGGCTGGGCGAGTTCCTCAGCGCGACCGTGGACCGGCATCCGCTGCTGCAACTCGAGCTTCACCACGAGATCTCGGGCGCCGCGTTCGAGAAGGTCCGGGACGGGCAGCTCGACGCCGCCTTCTACTACGGGGCGCTCGCGCATCCGGCGGTCGCCGGGCTCGAATTGCGGCCCGTGACGTACCTCGTTGCCGGACCCGCGGCGTGGCGGGACCGGGTAGCGGAGGCGACCTCGGCCGAGATCGCTGCGCTCCCGTGGATCCTCACGCCCTCCATCAGCTCCCACAACCGGCTGGTCGGCGATCTCTTCCGCGCGCACGGGGTCGAGCCGACCAAGGTCGTCGAGGCCGACCAGGAGTCAGTGATCAGCTCGCTCGTCGTCTCCGGCGTCGGCCTGTCGCTGATGCGCGAGGACGTGGCGCTGGCCAACGAAGCCGCCGGGGAAGTCTGCCTGTGGGGGAAGGGAAGGGCGACGACCACGCTGTGGTTCATCTACCCGCAGGAGCGCGCCGATGACCCGGTGATCCGGGCGCTGCTCGACGTGATCCGCGATACCTGGGAGCTCGGGCCGAGGCGGGTTCCGCCGCCGGCGAAAGCCGGGCGCAGGAAGCTCGAAGCCGGGCGCTAGCGGCGCGGCTGGCGCTAGCGCGCCGCGAGCTTCGCGTTGGTCTGCGTCAGGCGGTCGATCAGGACCCGCATGAAGGCCTTCTGGAAGCTCACCTGGCAGGCGGAGCTCGCGACCTTGAGCGCGATGGTCTTGATCTCGACCACGGTGAGGTCGGTGGTCGCGGTGATCGTCGTGGTCCGGTGTGCGACCTGGTCGCTGAAGTAGAGGAGCTCGCCGAAGCAGCCGCCGCGGCGGACGGTGTTGATCGACTTGCCCTGGATCGAGACATCGACCGCGCCTTCGACGATCAGGTAGAAGCTCTCGCCCGAGTCGCCTTCCCGGATGATCTCGGTCTTCGTCGGGATCGTCCGCCAGGTGCTGATCCGGAGCGCCTCCCACAGCGTCACGTCGTCGAAGTCCTCGAAGAAGACCAGCGTGCGCAGCTCGTTGAACTTCGCCGAGTCGGAGATCGTCTCGCCCGCGAGCCGCAGCGCGGTGAAGGCCTTGGACAGATCCTTGCCGAAGTCGATCCAGGTCGGATAGCGGTCGGCCGGGTTCTTCCGCATCGCCTTCAGGCAGATCTCGTCGAGCAGCTCGGGCAGCTCCGGCCGGAGCTGCGACGGCGGCGGCGGGACGACGTTGAGGATCTCGTAGGTGAGCGAGAGCTGGTTCGACGCGTTGAACGGGAGCCGGCCGGTGAGCAGCTTGTACATCACGACGCCGAGCGAGTAGATGTCGGTGCGGTGCGTCACTTCCTCGAGCCGGATCTGCTCCGGCGACATGTAGGCCGGCGAGCCGATGCCGGTGAGCTGGGTCGTGTCCTGGGCGAGCGCTTCCTGGAACGAGGCGCCGAAGTCGCTGACCTTGATGTCGCCCTCGGGGCCGTAGAGGATGTTCCCCGGCTTGATGTCGCGGTGGATGACCCCGAGCTGGAACGCGAAGTCGAGCGCCCGGATGCACTTGAAGATCACCTCGACCAGCTTCGACAGCGGCAGGAGGCTGTCGATCTCGGCGTAGGTCTCGAGCGTCGTGCCCTTGACGTACTCCATCACGATGTAGCTGTACTCCGGCTCGCTGACCGCGTCGTAGATCGCGCAGATGTGGGGGTGGTTGAGCCGGCCGGCGAGCGCCGCCTCGGCGAGGAAGCCCTTGCGCAGGAGCTTCGCGGTCTGCTCGCTGACGCTCTCCTCGAAAAAGAACACCTTGATGGCGACCTCGCGGTCGGCGAACGGGTCGCGGCCGAGGTAGACCCGGCTCGTGGCGCCGCGCCCGATTTCCTGCGTAATCGGGTACTTGCCGATGCGCCACTCGAGCTCGAACTTCATGGTCATGCGGATGCGTGGGGGCGTCTGCGAATATACCTCCCCGGGGGCCGCGTGCGGCGCGTCAACTCCCTGCGCGGCTTGAAAAATCCGGCATTTGTCCGCATTTGCTCGACGACTTCAACGACCCCCGAGGAGGCCCCATGCGCAGCGACCGGTTGACGACCAAGTTCCAGCAGGCGTTGGCCGACGCCCAGAGCCTTGCGGTCGGCGCCGACAACCAGTACGTCGTACCGGCGCACGTCCTCGCCGCGCTGCTCAACCAGGAGGACGGCGGCACCGCATCCCTGCTCTCCAAGGCCGGAGCCAACGTCGCCAGACTGCGGGAGGGCGTGAAGCGCGTCATCGACGGCCTGCCGAAGGTCGCGGGCCACGGCGGCGACGTCCAGATCTCCCGCGAGCTCTCGAACCTCCTCAACGTCGCCGACAAGGAAGCGCAGAAGCGCGGCGACCAGTACATCGCCTCGGAGCTCTTCGTGCTCGCCCTGACCGAGGACAAGGGCGAGGTCGGGCGGCTCCTCAAGGAGGCGGGCGGGACCCGGAAGGCGATCGAGCAGGCGATCAACTCGCTGCGCGGCGGCGAGTCCGTCGCCGACCCCGAGGCGGAAGGGACCCGCGAGGCGCTCAAGAAGTACACCCTCGACCTGACCGAGCGCGCGCGCGCCGGCAAGCTCGACCCGGTCATCGGGCGCGACGACGAGATCCGGCGCGTGATCCAGATCCTCCAGCGCCGGACCAAGAACAACCCGGTGCTCATCGGCGAGCCCGGGGTCGGCAAGACCGCGATCGTCGAGGGGCTGGCGAGCCGCATCGTCGACGGCGAGGTGCCCGAGACGCTCAAGAACCGCCGCGTCCTGTCGCTCGACTTGGCGGCGCTGCTCGCCGGCGCGAAGTACCGCGGGGAGTTCGAGGAGCGGCTGAAGGCGGTGCTGAAGGAGATCGCGCAGGCCGGCGACATCATCGTCTTCATCGACGAGCTCCACACCATGGTCGGCGCGGGCAAGGCCGAGGGCGCGATCGACGCCGGCAACATGCTCAAGCCGGCGCTGGCGCGCGGCGAGCTGCACTGCGTCGGCGCGACCACCCTGAACGAGTACCGCAAGTACCTCGAGAAGGACGCCGCGCTCGAGCGCCGCTTCCAGAAGGTGCTGGTCGAGGAGCCGTCGGTCGAGGCCACGATCGCGATCCTGCGCGGCCTGCAGGAGAAGTACGAGCTCCACCACGGCGTCGAGATCACCGACCCGGCGATCGTCGCCGCCGCGGAGCTCTCGCACCGCTACATCACCGACCGCTTCCTGCCCGACAAGGCGATCGACCTGATCGACGAGGCCGCGGCCCGGATCAAGATGGAGATCGACTCGAAGCCCGAGGCGATGGACAGGCTCGAGCGGCGGATCATCCAGCTCAAGATCGAGCGCGAGGCGGTGAAGAAGGAGAAGGACGAGGCGTCCCGGAAGCGGCTGGCGCTCATCGAGGAGGAGATCGGGCGGCTCGGGAAGGAGTACGCCGACCTGGAGGAGGTCTGGAAAGCCGAGAAGCTCGCGGTGCAGGGATCGCAGCACATCAAGGAGGCGCTGGAGAAGCTGAAGCTCGAGATGGAGGCGGCGAAGCGCAAGGGCGACTGGCAGAAGGTCTCCGAGCTCCAGTACGGGACGATCCCGCAGCTCGAGGCGCAGCTGAAGAAAGCCGACACCGCCGAAAAGGGTGCGGCCAAGCCCAAGCTGCTCCGCACCCAGGTCGGCGCGGAAGAGATCGCCGAGGTCGTGTCGCGCGCGACCGGCATCCCGGTCGCGAAGATGATGCAGGGCGAGCGCGAGAAGCTGCTGTTCATGGAGAACAAGCTGCACGAGCGCGTCGTCGGCCAGGACGAGGCGGTGCGGCTGGTGTCCGATGCGATCCGGCGCTCGCGCTCCGGCCTCGCGGACCCGAACCGGCCGTACGGATCGTTCCTGTTCCTCGGGCCGACCGGGGTCGGCAAGACCGAGCTCTGCAAGGCGCTGGCGGCGTTCCTCTTCGACTCCGAGGATCACCTCATTCGCATCGACATGTCGGAGTACATGGAGAAGCACTCGGTCGCGCGCCTGATCGGCGCGCCGCCGGGGTACGTCGGCTACGACGAGGGCGGCCAGCTCACCGAGCTGGTGCGCCGCAAGCCCTACTCGGTCATCCTGTTCGACGAGGTGGAGAAGGCCCACCCGGACGTGTTCAACGCGCTCCTCCAGGTGCTCGACGAGGGCCGGATGACCGACGGGCAGGGCCGGACGGTCGACTTCAAGAACACGGTGATCGTGATGACGTCGAATCTCGGCTCGCACATGATCCAGCAGATGGCGGGGGACGATCCGGCGCTCGTCAAGGCGGCGGTGATGGCCGAGGTCAAGACGGCGTTCCGTCCCGAGTTCGTCAACCGGATCGACGAGATCGTGGTGTTCCACGCGCTCGGCGAGAAGGAGGTCAGGCAGATCGCGCGGATCCAGCTCCGCTACCTCGCCGAGCGGCTGGCGAAGTTCGAGATGCGGCTCGAGGTGACCGACGCCGCGCTCGACGAGCTCGCGAAGGTAGGCTTCGACCCGGTCTACGGCGCGCGTCCGCTCAAGCGCGCGATCCAGCAGACGATCGAGAACCCGCTCGCCAAGGCGATTCTCGAGGGCCGGTTCGCGCCCAAGGACACGATCCGGGTCGACTTCCGGCGCGGCGAGATGACGTTCGAGAAGACGGACGCGCCTACGCGCGCGGCCGCGTGACGCCGAGCCGCGGCGCCGGGGCTAGCGCCGGGCGGTGACCGACTGGGCGCGCCGGGAGAGCTCGTCCCAGAGGGTGTCGGTGCGCTTCCGGAAGATGGTGTCG
>JBOIFD010000017.1:0-8184 GCA_050741515.1 Burkholderiales bacterium | reverse complement strand
AGCTCATGCGGGGGCGCGACCTCGAGCGGGCGCTCGCCGGACTCTTCGCCGAGGAGCTCGGCGCGGTCGTCCAGGTGCTCGCGGACGACCGGTCGCGGGTGATGAAGCGGTTGACCGATGCGGGCCTCTACGCGCTCGCCATCGGGGCGCCGAACGCCCGGGACGAGATCCGGATCGTCCGGAACGCCAAGGCGGCGTTCGCAGAGCCGCGCGCGAGCCTGCAGCGGGCGTGGTCGGAGGTGAGCTACCGCATGCAGCAGCTGCGCGACCACCCCGACTGCGCGCAGGAGGAGTTCGACCGCATCCTGGACGGCGCGGATCCCGGGTTGCACGCCCATCTCACGTTCGACCCGCGCGCGGACGTGGCGGCGCCGTTCATCGCGCGCGGCGCGGCGCCCCGGGTCGCGATCCTGCGCGAGCAGGGAGTGAACGGCCAGAGCGAGATGGCGGCGGCCTTCGACCGGGCGGGGTTCGCGCCGGTCGACGTCCACATGACCGACCTCATCGCCGGCCGGACCGGGCTGGACGGCTTCAAGGGCGTCGTCGCGGGCGGCGGCTTTTCCTACGGGGACGTCCTCGGCGCCGGCGAGGGCTGGGCGAAGTCGATCCTCTTCAATGCCCGCGCGCGCGACGCGTTCGCGTCGTTCTTCGCGCGCCGGGACACGTTCGCGCTCGGGGTGTGCAACGGCTGTCAGATGCTGGCGGCCGCGCGCGAGCTGGTCCCCGGCGGCGGCGACTGGCCGCTATTCCTGCGCAACCGCTCCGAGCAGTTCGAGGCCCGATTCGCGCTGGTCGAGGTGACCGAGAGCCCGTCGATCTTCTTCGCCGGGATGGCGGGGAGCCGGATCCCGATCGCCACCGCGCACGGCGAGGGGCGGGCGAGCTTCGCCGGCGCCGAGGCCCGCGCGCGCGCGGTGGTGTGCCTGCGCTACGTCGACAACCGCGGCGAGGCGACCGAGCGTTATCCGCTCAATCCGAGCGGCTCGCCCGGCGGAATCAGCGGGCTCACGACGGCCGACGGGCGCTTCACGATCGTCATGCCGCATCCCGAGCGCGTGTTCCGCACCGTCCAGTGCTCCTGGCATCCGGACGGCTGGGAAGAGGCGAGCCCGTGGCTGCGGATGTTCCGCAATGCGCGGGCGTGGGTCGGCTAGAGCCGGCGAAGCTACTCGACCTTCGCCTTCGCCCGCAGGTCGTTCACGTTCTTGGTGAACGCCTGCTGCTGGAGCCACTCGGTGA
The DNA here is from genome assembly GCA_050741515.1 of Burkholderiales bacterium. Taxonomy (GTDB): domain Bacteria; phylum Pseudomonadota; class Gammaproteobacteria; order Burkholderiales; family SG8-39; genus DATEDA01. The sequence continues at coordinate 6,945 of JBOIFD010000017.1, read as the reverse complement.
GCTTCGGCTTCGCCTCGTCGAACGAGGGGAACTTGGTCGCCGCGCGCACGTCCTCGACCATGAGGACGTGCCACCCGAACTGGGTCTGGACCGGCACCTCGGAGTGCTTGCCCTTCTCGAGCCGGACCAGCGCGTTGGCGAACTGCGGCACGTAGCTCGAGGGGGCGTTCCAGTCGAGGTCCCCGCCGCGATCCTTGGAGCCCTGGTCCTTCGACTGCTTGGCGAGGTCTTCGAACTTCCGGCCCTTCTTCAGGTCGACGATGATCGCCTTCGCGTCGTCCTCCTTCTCGACCAGGATGTGGCGGGCCTTGTACTCCTTGGCGCCGGCCTTCTGCTTCTCGTACTCGGCCTTGAGCTGCGCGTCGGGGACCGGATGGCTCCGGACGAAGTCCGCGACGTAGGCGTTCCAGAGCACTTCCTGCCGGGCCAGGTCGAGCTGCGCCTGGACGTCGGCGTTCTTCGGGAGTCCCTTGCGCGTCGCCTCCTGGGTGATGAGCTCGCGGAGGATCAGGCGCTCGCGGAGCTCGCCGCGCACCTGCGGGCTGTCGGGCATGCCGCGCTGCGCCTGCGCCTTGAGGACGAGGTCGATGCGGGACTTGGGGATCGCCACGCCGTTCACGGTGGCGATCTTCTCCTGCGCCGACGCGGGCGCGAAGGGCAGGGCGAGCCCGAGCAGCGACGCGGCGCAGAGGCCCAGGCGGAGGCGAGTCATCGGAATTCCTTTCGGGTGGGGGAGTCGGTTCATGCGGCGGGCGGCTCTTCGGGCGCGACGGCGCGGATGCTGAGTGCATGGATCTCGCGCTGCATCAGCGGCCCGAGCGCGTCGTACACGAGCCGATGCCGGGCGCGCGTGTCCTGGCCGCGAAAGCGCGGCGACACGATCGTGAGCCGAAAGTGTCCGCCGCCGCTCTTCGCGCCCTCATGGCCCGCGTGCAGCGCGCTCTCGTCGACGAGCTCGATCGCCTCCGGCTCGAGGACCGCGAGCCGGTCGCGGATCGCCTGCGCCACGTCGGTCACGGCTTCTCCTGGACGTACTTGGCGAGGAAGAGCCCTTGCGCGAGCAGGAACAGCAGCATCAGGCCGATGCCGCCGAACAGCTTGAAGTTCACCCACGCGTCGGTGGAGAAGTTGTAGGCGACGGCGAGGTTCGCCGCGCCCATGAACGCGAAGAAGCCGATCCAGCTCAGATTCAGCCTGCGCCACGCGGCGTCGGGAAGCTCGAGTTGCGCGCCGAGCAGCGCGCGGAGCAGGTTGCGGCCGGCGAGCAGCTCGCCGCCCGCGAGGACTGCGGCGAACAGCCAGTAAAGGACCGTCGGCTTCCACTTGATGAAGGTCTCGTTCTGGAGCGCGAGCGTCGCGCCGCCGAACACCACGATGATCGCGAGGCTCGCCCACAGCATCGGCTCGACCTTCCGGCCGCGGAGCTTGAGCCAGCCGACCTGGACGAAGGTCGCCGCGATCGCGACGGCCGTCGCCACGTAGATGTCGTACAGCTTGAACGCGACGAAGAAGAGGAGGACCGGGAAGAGGTCGAACAGGAACTTCATGCGGGCAGCATTATCCCATGGCAGTCAAGGACCTGCCGTGGGAAAAGGCTCCCGGGACGGGGCCGACCCGGGGTCCGCCGGGGCGGGCGCGAAGGCGTCAGCCCTGGTCCTGCTCGAACTTCAGCGACGCCGAGTTGATGCAGTAGCGCAGCCCGGTCGGCTGGGGCCCGTCGTCGAACACGTGGCCGAGGTGCGAATCGCAGCGCGAGCAGTGCACCTCGGTGCGGCGCATCAGGAAGCTCATGTCCTCCTGGGTCTCGACGGCGTCCGGCCGCGCGGGCTGCGAGTAGGACGGCCAGCCGGTGCCCGAGTCGAACTTGTCCTGCGAGCTGAAGAGCGGCTGGCCGCAGCCGACGCAGCGATACATGCCCGGGTCGTGGTGGTCCCAGTACGCGCCGGAGAACGCGGGCTCGGTGCCGTGCTTGCGGGCCACCTTGTACTCCAGGGCGGTGAGCTGCTTGCGCCACTCCTCGTCGGTCTTGCGGAGCTTGTCGTCGGTCTTCTCGGTCATGGCGTCTCCTGGTAACGCCCGTTGGTCGGGGCGGCGGTCACTTGGGGCTCACGGTCGGCGGCAGCTTCGAGACGATGCAGTCGATCGCCGCCTTGTTGTCCCCCGGGTAGAAACCGTTGACGAAGCCGGTGAACTGCTGGACGTCGATCTTCCTGAAGTACAGCCGCGACGCCGAGTCGAGGAACGAGGGGTTGTTGAAGAGGGGGGTGAGCTGCGCGCCGCCGATCGAGCGCGGGTAGCACTCCTGGATGATGCGGTTCGTCCAACCGTTGAAGCCCGGGTCGGAGCGCCAGGCGTCCGGGGCGCAGGCCGCGATGCCGGTGGCCGCGACGACCAGAACGGCGTGAGCGATGGAGCGGATAGGGGGCATCAGGTGCCTCTTTCAGGGGTGGTCGGGGGCAGCCTGGCGACGATGCACTCGATCGCCGCACGGTTGTCCCCGGGGTAGAAGCTGTTGACCGAGTTGGTGTACTGCTGCACGCTGATGCGCCCGGAGTAGAGCCGCCACGTCAGGTTGGAAAAGGTCTCCTGACCGAAGCGGCCGTCGAGCATCTCCTTGCCGATCGGAAGCGGGTGGCACTCCTGGCTGACGCGGCGCGCCCAGCTGCTGAATTCGGGGCCGGGACGCGAGGCGTCGAAAGCGGAGCGCCAGGCGTCCGGAGCGCAGGCTGCGACCGCGACCGCGAGCGCGACCGCGAGGAGGGCGCCGGTCAGCGCGCGGCCGGCCACTCGTCCGCCCGGATGCGCGCGACGACGCGAAACTCCCCGCCGCTCGGCTGGATCACCGCCGCCTCGCCTTCCGCGAGATACGGTGGTCCGACGACTGCGTGGAACGGATTGCCGTGGCTGACGATCACGTCGTTCGTGCCCGACGCCGGCGCCTGTCCGAGCAGCGCGCGCAGCGCCGCGTAGCGCGCCGGGTCCTCGGGCCGCGCTGGGCCCCCACGCACGGCGGACGTCGGCTCCGCGCGGCCGAATGCGAGCTTGGCGGTCTCGACCGTGCGGCAGAACGGGCTCGCACGGACCTTCCCGATCGGGATGCCGAGCGCGCGGACCGCCGCGCCGATCGCACGTGCGTCCGCCCGTCCCCGTTCGGTGAGATTGCGCTGCGTCGGGCAGTCTTCGAAGCTCGTCATCTTCGCGTCGTTCTGCGAGAAATCGGTCGCCGCGTGGCGGAAGTAAAGGATATAGCCGCCGGCGCGGAGAGAATCCACCGTCGCCGCCGCCGTGGGCGGTTCAGCGCCCCAGGCAGCCGCGAACCCGGCCACCAGGCAGAGCAAGGTGCGAAAGGCGAAGCGCATGGTCAGGCCTTGCCCTTGCCCCGCGACGTCGGGCGCCGCGCGAGCTCGCGGACCGCGTCCGCCCGGGGCGTGAAGCCGAGGCCGGGCGCCTCGGTCAGCTCGAGCCACCCGTCCTGCGCGGCCGCGAGGCCGTCGAAGAGCTGCTCGCAGACGAGCAGGGCGACGTAGTGGTACTCGACGAGAGTGCCGTTCGCCAGCCCGGCGTGAAGGTGCATGTTGTGGTGCGTCCACGCTCCGCCGTTCGCGACCGGCACGTTGAACGCTGCGGCCATCCCCGCAATGCGCGCAACCTGCGTGAACCCGCCGCTGATGACGACGTTCGGCTGGATCACGTCGACGGCGTTCGCGACCAGCAGGTCGCGGAAGCGGAATGCGAGCCCCTCGTTCTGGCCGGCGCCGATGGGGATGCGGGTCTGGCGACGCAGATCGACCATCAGGCGGACGTCGTTCTGGGTGACCGGCTCCTCGAAGAGCGCGACGTCGTACGGCTCGATCAGGCGCGCGAGCTTGCCGGCATGGAGCCCGTCGAGACTGCAGTTCGCGTCGACGAAGAGCTGCACGCCGGGACCGACCGCCTCGCGTACCGCGCGCACCCGCGCCGCATCCTCGGCGATGACCCGGTCGAGCGGCCGCGGCTCGTCGCGCCGCTGCAGGGCATGATGCCCGACGACCATCTTGAGCCGGGTGTGTCCCTGGCCCACCCACAGCTTCGCCGCCTCGGCCAGCTGGTCGCGGTCGAAGAATCCGAAGCCGAACGTGGCGTAGACGGGCACCCGGTTGCGCGCGCCGCCGAGCAGCCGCCACACCGGCGCGCCGAAGTGCTTGCCCTTGAGGTCCCACAGCGCCACGTCGATCGCCGCGATCGCGTGGCTCGCGTAACCCGTCTGCCCGCGCGGCGAGAGCAGCCAGTAGAGCTTCTCCCAGACGCGCTCGTGCGCGAGCGGATCGTCGCCGACGATCGCCGGCCCCGCGACCTCGTTGATCGCTGCGGCCACGACCTCTTCCTCGGTAATCGCGGTGAAGCCGTGTCCGACGAGCCCGGCATCGGTTTCGACCTCGACGAGGCAGACCGAGAGCGAGGTCGGCCGGTCGAGCCCGAGCACCCGGATCCGCACCGGGACGTCGAGCGGCGTCGCCTTGACGCGGGCGATCTTCACGGTGCGGCGGCTGGGCGTGGGTTCAGGCCAGGCGTACGTACTCGTGGTCGACCGCCAGGTTGTTGACGCCGCGGTCGGGCGGCGCGATCCAGGCCGCCATCTTGCCCGGTTCGACGACGCGCTGCATGAGGCCGTGCACGAAGCTGCGGTCGGCCTCGCTCGGCAGCCACTCGCGCAGGCCCGCCTCGTAGGCCTCGCGCGCGATCGGCCGGCCCTGGGGATCGGTCGGAATGTTCGCCCAGGCGCCGATCTGGCGCCGGAAGCGCAGCGAAGGGAGCGCGAGGCGAACGTCGAAACCCGCCCGCTGGATCTGCATGTTCCAGCGCCGGAGGCCGAGCTCGCAGTCCTTCGCGTAGGCCTCGCGCACGACCTCGTTCATCGCGTTGCGCAGGCTCGCCGACTCCTCCTTGACGCCCCCGGCGCCGTCGGGCACCGCAATCATCATCGTCGCGTCGGTGCACACGTGGTCCTGGTACTGGCCTTCGTCGGGGCGGCCCTTGATGCCGTTCGCGAAGGTGGTCGCGGCATTCGAGGAGACCTCGGAGCCGAACAGATCGAGCGACGACGAGAACCAGAAGTTGAGGTAGCGCTGGAGGAGCGGCAGGTCGACGGCGCCGGCACGGCGTATGGCTTCGGGGCGGTCGGTGCCGAGCTCCTTCATCGCCTCGAGCGTGCGCTTCACGACCCGGCCGAGGCCGGTCTCGCCCACGAACATGTGATGCGCTTCCTCGGTCAGCATGAAGCGGCAGGTGCGCGCGAGCGGGTCGAAGCCCGACTCGGCGAGGCACTTCAGCTGGAACTTGCCGTCCCGGTCGGTGAAGTAGGTGAAGCAGAAGAAGCTGAGCCAGTCCGAGATCGGCTCGTTGAAGGTGCCGAGGATCCGCGGCTTGTCGGCGTCGCCCGAATGCCGCGCGAGCAGCTCCTCGGCCTCCTCGCGCCCGTCGCGTCCGAAGTAAGCGTGCAGGAGGTACACCATCGCCCACAGGTGTCGGCCTTCCTCGACGTTCACCTGGAAGAGGTTCCGGAGATCGTAGAGCGACGGGCAGGTGTGCCCGAGGAGGTGCTGCTGCTCGACCGAGGCCGGCTCGGTGTCCCCCTGGGTGACGATCAGCCGGCGGAACTGCGACCGGAACTCGCCCGGGACCTGCTGCCAGGCGGGCTGGCCGTACCCGTCGCCGAAGCCGATCGTGCGGTCGGGAATCCGGTCGGCGAGGAAGATGCCCCACCGGTAGTCGGGCATCTTCACGTGGCCGTAGCTCGCCCAGCCCTGCGCATCGACGCCGACCGCGGTGCGGAGATAGACGTCCTTTTCGGCGAAGTCGCTCGGACCGAGCTCGCGCCACCAGTCCAGGAACTTCGGCTGCCAGTGCTCGAGCGCGCGCTGCAGCGTGCGGTCGTTCGCGAGGTCGACGTTGTTCGGAATGCGTTCCGCGTAGTTGATGGCGGTCATCTAGACGCGCTCCCAGTTGAACTTCGCCTTGGCGCCGGTCCCGAACACCTTCAGCGCGCCGTGCTCGCCGACCGCGTTCGGCCGGTTGAAGATCCAGTTCTGCCACGCCGTCAGGCGGCCGAAGATGCGCGTCTCCATCGTCTCCGCGACGCTGAAGCGCAGGTTCGACTCCAGGCCGGTCAGGGCGTCGGGCGAGAGGCTCGTCCGCTCCTCGATCGCGATCCGGACCTCCTCGTCCCAATCGAGGTCGTCGGGCGTGAAAGTGACCAGCCCGAGGCCGAGCGCGACCTCGGCGGGCAGCTTCTCGCGGCGCCGCTGGCGGGCCACCTCGACCGGCTTCGCCTCGCCGCAGAACCGCGTCGCGAGGCGGGTGAGATGGTTCACCATCGGATAGGCGCCGAAGTTCAGCTCCGACAGCGCGATGCGCGGCGAGTCCGGCTCGCCCTCGGGGAGCGCGAGCATGTAGCTGCGGTCGGCGGCGAACGCGAGCTCGGCGAGCGTGCCGGCGAAGCACGAGCCCTGGTCGACGACGGCGAAGAGCGTGCGCGAGGAGACATCCAGCCGGGCGAACGTGCGCCGCAGCAGGCCGATCGTCTCCTGCACCAGCCAGTGGCCGCGGTGCGTCTCCAGCGTCTGGTCGACGGCGAGCACCGCGTCGATCGCGCCGCGCGTCTTGAGGATCCAGGTCCCGATCTCGAGGTCGTTCGTGCGCAGCAGCAGGATCGCGTCGTCGAGCTCGCGCGCCATCGCGAGCGGCCACCACTTCGCGCCGGCCTGGTGGATCGCGGCGATCTCGGCCGGCTGCGGCGACTCGGGCGCCGACACCGTGATCGTGGCGGTGCGCGCCTTGCGGTCGATCGCGGCATCGACGTACCTGTAGTGGTAGCCGGCAGCGTCGATCGTGCGGTCGAGCGGCGCGAGCGCGACGCCGTGGCCGCTGCCGGGGCGGGTGCTCGTCGCGGCGAGGGCGGCGACGCGC
>JBOIFD010000016.1:0-4552 GCA_050741515.1 Burkholderiales bacterium | reverse complement strand
GGCGCGAGCCGGGGTGATGCCGCAGTACCGGCGCCCCGCTTGCGCGGGGGTGACGCGCTACACGCGCGTCACTTGATGCTCGCGAGCAGCGCCGCGAACTCGCTACGGTCGAGCCGGCCGTCCTTGTTGGCGTCGAACTTCGCGAACCGCTGTGCGACCGTGGGCGCGCTCGACACGTCGTCGCGCGACAGATAGCCCTTGTTGCTCCGGTCGAGTTGCTGGAACTGCGCGTCGGCGTCGGCGCGCATCGAGTCCTGGCCGACCGCCGGGCCGGCCATGATGCCGAGAGCCAACATCGACGCCGCGAGGAATTTCGAGCTCAGCATGGGTCACTCCTTTCGCTAGAGTAGGGAACGTGCCGGGCGATGCCGACGCGACCGCGTGTCGCAGGGATCGTGCCCGCGAGCGGTTTCGGCCCGCGCATCAACGCGTTGCGGAGAAGCGGGCAAGCCGCGTGGCGACGGCGCGCGGCACGAAGCGTCGCCCGTGGCCGACGCGAACGCGACGCGCGCGCGAAACCGGCGGCGATTCAGCGACCTGGCTTGTCTCCGGGGGGCGACAGCGCGTCGAGCGCCTGCCGGAGGTGGGCGATGGAAGTGTTCCCGCCGCTGAGGACGAGCCCGACCTGCCTCCCCCGCAGCGTCTCGCGCAGGCGATGCGCGCCCGCGAGCACCGCGCCCGCCGCCGACTCGGCGAGCGTGTGGCAGCGCTCGATCCACCACGCCATGCCGCGGCGGATCTCGTCCTCGCCGACCAGGTGGAACTCGTCGAGATGCTCGCGCAGCATGGCGAGCGTCCACTGTGCGGCGCGGCCCGTCGCCAGGCCCTCGGCGAAGGTCTCGTTCGGCCGGGTCTCGACGCGCCCGCTCCGCCACGAGTCGTGCACCGCCGGCGACGCGGCCGCCTGCACCGCGATGATCCGGACGCGCGGATTCACGGTCTTCGCCACGAGGCATGCGCCCGCGGCGCCGCTGCCGAGGCCCACCGGAACGACGATGGCCTCGAGCTCCGGCTGGTCCTCGAGCATCTCGAGCGCACAGGTACCGACGCCGGCGATCAGGTGCCGCTCGTTGGCGGAATGCACGTAGCGCATCCCGTCGCGGGCCGCGATCGCCTGGGCGTTGGCGACTGCGTCCTCGAACTTCGCGCCGCTTTCGGCGACCTCGGCGCCGAAGCCGCGGATCGCGGCGATCTTGCCGGGGTTCGCGCCCGCGGGGACGCAGATCAGCGCGCGCGCCCCGAACGCGCGGGCGCTCCACGCGATCGACTGGCCATGGTTGCCGGTGCTCGCGGTGACGACGCCGCGCCGTCGCTCGTCGGCGCTCAGGGTCGCGAGGAGATTCACCGCGCCGCGGACCTTGAAGACGCCGACCGGTTGATGGTTCTCGTGCTTGACGTGGGCCGCGAACCCGAGCAGCTCGTCGAGCGCGGGGTAGCGATGGAGCGGCGTGCGCGGGAGATGCGGCGCGATCCGCGTCCGGGCCTCGAGGACGTCGGCGAAGGCGGGGAGCTGCATGGTTCGGTGCGGTCGTCCCTGGCCCCCGGCTTGCGCCGGGGCGACGAGCTAAGCGCTCGTCAGCTTCTGCGAACAGCATAGCAGCCCGGCGCGCGGTGCGGAAACCGCGATGCCGGACTGGCCTTCCGGGCGGCTTCGGACCACAATGGAACCAACCCGACGCAAGAGCTGTCTTCCAGCGGAAGGCGGGCCCGATGAAGCTGCGCGAGCTAGCGTTGATCGCCCTGTCGTGGGGCCTCGTCTGGGCGTGGCCGGCCGCCGCGCAGGCGCCGCAGGACCAGCCGGCCGCCAGGGAGGAAGGCGCCGCCGGGGACGCCGAGACCGAGCGGCGCATCGAGGCGACGCTCGGCGCGGTCGTGCGGATCAGGATGCGCGCCCTCGCCGACGCCCGCTCCAACGCCACGCTCGGGCCGACGCGCGAGGGCAGCGGCATCGTCATCGAGCCCGGCTACGTGCTCACCATCGGGTACCTCGTGATCGAGCCCGACTCGATCGAGGTCACCACCGGCGCCAACCGGACGTTCCCGGCGACGCTCGCCGGCTACGACCACGCCAGCGGCTTGGGGTTGCTGAGGGTACCGGGCGACCTCGGGGTGACGCCGCTCGCGCTCGGGGAGTCGCGGGCGCTCGCCGCCCGCGAGCCGGTGATCATCATTCCCGCGGGCGGGCGCGAGACCGCGAGCGCGGCCTTCGTCATGTCCCGGCGCCAGTTCACCGGGAGCTGGGAGTATCTTCTCGAGAGCGCGATCTACACCGCGCCGCCGAACGCCACCTGGGCGGGCGCGGCGCTCGTCAACCGCGAGCTGAAGCTCGTCGGCGTCGGCTCGCTCCTGGTGCGCGACACCGTCGAGCCGCGGACGCGAGTCCCCGGCAACATGTTCGTGCCGACCGAGCTCCTCGAGCCGATCCTCGACGAGCTGAAGGCGCACGGGCGGACGAAGGAGACGCCCCGGCCGTGGCTGGGGCTCAACACCGAGGTCGTGCAGGGACGCCTCTTCGTCACGCGCGTGTCGCCCGAGAGCCCGGCCGACCAGGCCGGCCTCAAGCAGGGCGACGTCGTCATCGGGATCGCGGGCGTGGCGGTCAAGACCCATGCCGAGCTGTATCGCAAGCTGTGGTCGCTCGGCGCCGCCGGGGTCGAGGTGCCGATCAAGATCCTGCAGGACGGCGAAGTTCGCGACGTGCGGGTGCAGTCGATCGACCGGACGCAGTACTTCAAGACCAAGCGGGCATATTGAGCAATGGGTGCAAGATGAAACGGCTCGTGGCAACGCCGGCGATCGGCGACATCAATGGGCTCGCGAAGGCGCGGGCCGCTCGCAGGAAGCTCCTCGCCGCGTCGCTCGCCGGCGCCGCGCTCGCGGGCCTCCCGTGGCGCGCGTTCGCTCAGGCTCGCGTCGCGACGCCGCGGCAGACCACGGGGCCCTTCTATCCGCGCGAGTTTCCCGCCGACGGCGACAACGATCTCGTCGCGGTGAAGGGCCGGAGCGGGCTCGCGAAGGGCGAGCTCCTGCTGCTCACCGGCGCGGTCATGGATGGGTCGGGCCGGCCCGTCGCCGGCGCGCGGGTCGAGATCTGGCAGTGCAACGCGTTCGGCCGCTACCATCACCCGGGCGACCGCTCGGGCGCGCCGCTCGATCCGAACTTCCAGGGCTGGGGCGAGTTCGTCACCGCGGCCGGCGGCGACTACCGCTTCCGCACCATCAAGCCGGTGCCGTACCCGGGCCGCACGCCGCACATCCACTTCCGGATCTCGGGCCGCGCGGTCCCCGAGCTCGTGACGCAGATGTACATCGAGGGCGAGCCGGGGAACGAGCGCGACGGCCTGCTCGGCTCGATCTCCGACCCGCGCCAGCGGGCGGCGGTCGTCGTTCGCCTCGACAAGGCGCCCGACGGCAACGCGCTTGCCGGGCGCTTCGATATCGTGCTGCGCACCGCGACCTGAACGCCCGACGGCGGTGCGCAGCGCGCCGATGACCGAAGCGTTCGGCGGCACCACCGCGGTCCAGGAGCGGCATCAGTTCGACGTCGCGCGGCTCGAAGCGTTCCTCGCCGCGCGGATCGCCGGCTTCGCCGGTCCGCTCGCCGTCGCGCAGTTCCGCGGCGGGCAATCGAACCCGACCTTCCTGCTCACGACCCCGCGCGCGCGGTACGTCCTGCGCTCGAAGCCCGCGCCCGCGGCGAAGCTCCTGCCGTCGGCGCACGCCGTCGATCGCGAGCATCGGGTCATCACCGCGCTCGCCCGGGCCGGCGTTCCGGTCCCGCGCACCTTCTGCCTGTCCGAGGACGAGAGCGTGACCGGGCGCGCGTTCTACGTGATGGACTACGTCGCGGGCCGGGTGCTCTGGGAGCAGTCGCTGCCCGGGATGACGCCGGGCGAGCGCGCCGCGATCTACGACGAGATGAACCGCGTGCTGGCCCAGCTGCATCGCGTCGACTACCGGGACGCGGGTCTCGCGGACTTCGGCCGGCCCGGCAGCTACCTCGCGCGCCAGATCGACCGCTGGACGAAGCAGTACCGCGCCTCGGAGACCGAGCACATGCGCGAGATGGACCGGCTGCTGGAGTGGCTGCCCGGCGCGATCCCGGCGGGCGACGAGACCGCGGTCGTGCACGGCGACTACCGCCTGGACAACCTCGTCTTCCATCCGACCGAGCCGCGCATCCTCGCGATCCTCGACTGGGAGCTCTCCACGCTCGGCCACCCGCTCGCGGACTTCTCCTACCACTGCATGAGCTGGCACATTCCGCCCGAGCAGTTCCGCGGCATCGCCGGCCTGGACCTCGCCAGCCTGGGGATCCCCGGCGAGGCGGAGTACATCGCCGCCTATTGCCGGCGCACCGGGCGGGCGCGGATCGAGCACTGGGACTTCTACCTCGCCTACAACATGTTCCGGCTCGCCGCAATCCTGCAGGGGATCATGAAGCGCGCGCTCGACGGCACCGCCGCGAGCCGCGAGGCGCTGGACGCGGGCCAGCGCGCGCGGCCGATGGCCGCGCTCGGCTGGGAGTACGCGCAACGGGCCGGCGCCGGGC
>JBOIFD010000015.1:0-10717 GCA_050741515.1 Burkholderiales bacterium | reverse complement strand
AGCTCGGCCTCGACGAGCTCGAGCTCGTGCTCTCCGGCGGCGCGCCGCTCCCGGCCGCGACCGCGGGGCGGTGGCAGATCTGGGGCGTGAACCTCTGCGAGATCTACGGCCAGACCGAGGAAGCCGGGGCGATCGTCACCGGCCAGAAGGGCCCCTTCCCCCGGCCCGGCGATGTCGGCACGGTCGTCGACGGGTGGGAGCTCGAGCTCGGCGCGGGCAACGAGATCCTGATTCGCGGCCAGCACATGATCGACGGCTATTGGAACAGGCCAGAAGCGACCCGCGAGCTGTTCACGGCACAGGGCTGGCTGCGCACGGGCGACGTAGGCGAACTGGAACGCGGGACGGTACGCATCGTCGATCGCGCGCGCGACTTCATCGTGACTTCCGGCGGCAAGACCCTTTCGCCGTCGTTCATCGAGAATCTGCTGCGCGCGAGCCCCTACGTCGCCGAGGCGATGGTGATCGGCCACGCCCGGAAGTACGTCACCGCGCTCGTCGAGATCGATTTCGATGCCGTCTCCGAGTGGGCGCGCAGCCGCAACGTCCCCTACACCGGCTTCACGAGCCTGGCGCGGCATCCGGAAGTCGAACGGCTGATCGCCGGCGAGATCGCCCGCGCCAACGCGGACCTCGCCCGCGTCGAGCAGGTAAAGACGTTCCGCATCCTGCCCAAGGCGCTCGATCCCGAGGAGGACGGCGAGCCGGTGACGCCGACGCGCAAGCTGAAGCGCTCCCTCATGCTCGAGCGCTTCAGGGACCTGGTCGAGTCCATGTACGACGACCGCGAGGAGCGGCTGGTCGCCGCCGGCGCTGGCAACGTGCTCGCTGGAGGGTAAACTCGAAGATCTTCAAGGAGGAGGAAACCATGAGGCAGACCCTATCCCGGGCCGCGGTCGTCGCCGCTGCCGCACTGTTTGCGCCGGTTCCAGGCGCCGCGCAGGACGCCTACGTCCTCGGCGTCTCCGCGGCGATGACCGGACCCACTGCCGGCAACTACGCGCCGATCGTCGAGGGGATGCAGGCCTACCTCGAGCACCTGAACGCGAGAGGCGGCGTCAACGGCAAGCCGGTGCGGCTGATCGTGCAGGACGACCAGGCCGAGCCGTCCAGGGCCGCGGCCAACGCGAAGAAGCTGATCGCCCAGGACAAGGTGCTGGTGCTCATCAATACGAGCCTGTCCTCGACCTATGCGCCGATGGTCGCGGAGTCCAAGCGCGCCGGCGTGCCGCTGTACTACGCCGGGGGCGTCTGCCCGGAGGCGACCTTCCCGCCGGCCGACCCGCTGCAGTTCTGCTCGACCGCATACAGCGCCAATCTCGATTCCGAGGCGGCGATGGCCTTCATCAAGGCCACCGCCAAGCCGCCGGTGCGGATCGGCTTTGCCGCGATGGCGATCCCGATCGCGCGTTCCGGCATCGCGCACGCCGAGAAGGTCGCCAAGTCGCTCGGCATGACGCCGGTCGACACCCAGATCACGCCGCCGCCGACCCCGGACTACACGCCCTTCGCCACGAAGCTCAAGGACGCGGATCCGAACTGGGTGTTCTCGTGGTCGCCGTGGGTGTCGCAGGTGAGGACCTTCGAGGCGCTGCGGCGCATCGGCTGGAACGGCCGCTACCTCACCTTCGCGCATCTCAACTCCGAGGACGAGCTGGCGCGCATCCAGGACGGCGGCTTCTACGTGTTCGGCACCAACGCGTTCATGGAGGACAATCTTCCGGTCCATGCCGAGATCCGCGCCGTCGCCGCGCGCGCCAACCTGAAGTATCCGGTGTCGTACCTGATCGAGGGGTTCATCTCCGGCATGGTGCTGGAGGCGGCGCTGAAGAAGACCGGCTGGCCGCCGACGCAAGCCAAGGTCCTCGCCGCGATGAACGACCTCAAGGTCGACACCAAGGGCCTGCGCGGCGGCCCGATCGAGTGGACCAAGGACAACCACTTCCGCACCCGGCAGTACTACCGCGTCTGGCGCTGGGATCCCGCGGCCAAACGCATCGTCCAGGTGCAGGACTGGAAGACCGTCGAGGTGAAGAAATAGCCCCCGTTTCAGGCACGTCCGCGTCACGCCCCGCGTAGGCGCGGCGTGCGGCGGTGAATTCGCCCGAGGGGTCCCCATTCAGCTCGCCGTCAACATCGCCGTCCTCGCGGCGATCTACGCGCTGATCAGCTGCGGCTACGTGCTGATCTACCGCGTGAGCCGCGTGCTCTCGCTCGCGCACGGCGAGCTGATGATGCTCGGCGCGTACGGGCTGTTCGCGACCGCGTCGCTCTTTTCCGGTCACCCGCTGGCAGCGATCGGCGCCTCCGCCGCGCTCGCGATCCTGGTCGGCGTGCTCGTGTACGTCGTGCTGATGTGGCGCATGACCGGGGAGTCGGTGCTCGCCGCGGTGCTCGCGACGATCGCGCTCGGCATCCTGCTGCGCGGAGCGATGGTGCTGTTCTTCGGGACCCAGACGCGGTACCCGCTGCAGGAGCTCGGCTGGAGCAACGCGTCGATCGCGGTTGGCCCGTCGGCGCGCATTTCGTCCGCGGGACTCGCGCTGGTCGTCGCGACCGCCGGCGTCTACGCGGCGCTGTTCGCGTTCCTGCGTGCGTCGCGCTGGGGCATCCGCATGCGCGCGGCGGGCCAGAACCCGCTGCTCGCCGCGCAGCGCGGCATCGGTCTGCACGGCATCTACGCGCTCACGTGGGGCCTCGCGACCTTCACCGGCGGGATGGCGGGGATGCTGATCGCCTGCGACGCCGGTCTGGAGAGCACGCTGGCGGTGATCGGGCTGAAGGCTTTCCCCGCCGCGCTCGTCGGCGGGCTGGACAGCCTGGTCGGGGCGCTCGTCGGTTCCCTGGTGGTCGCTGGCGCCGAGGTGCTGCTCATCCACTACGTCGACCCGCTGCTCTCGGACGTGGTGCCGTTCTTCGTGCTGCTCGCGATGCTGGCGATCCGGCCCTGGGGACTGTTCGGCACCCGCGAGGAGCTCGATCGCGTATGAGCGCGCCGGGCCGCCCCAAGCGCGAACCCTTGGCGCGCAGCGTCAAGGTAGGCCTGAGCGCGCCGGGCCGCCCCAAACGCGAACCCTTGGCGCGAGCGACAAGGTAAGCCATTGACCCAGCCCCGGGCGAGCGGCTATTTCCGCACCCGCTACGCGCGCGACCTCGCGCTCCTCGACACGCGCACCCGGAAAGCGTGGCTCGCCGCCTTCCTCGCCGCGCTCGCCGCGTACCCCTTCGTCGCCGGACCGTTCGGGCTCGAGCTCGCCAACCAGGTGCTGCTCGCCTCGGTCGGCGCGGTGGCGCTGATGCTGCTCACCGGCTACGCCGGACAGATCTCGCTCGGTCACGCCGGGCTGCTCGCAGCCGGCGCGTTCACGGCCGGAATCCTCTTCAAGGAGACCGGGGCGCAGTTCTGGGTGACGCTACCCGCCGCAGCGGCCGTCGGCGCGACGCTCGGCGTGATCTTCGGACTGCCGAGCCTGCGGCTGCGCGGCCTGTACCTCGCCGTGTCGACGCTTGCGCTGCATTTCATCGTTATCTATGCCGGCAACGAATACGAGACCAAGCGGGGCTTTTCGACCGGCATCGTGATCGACCCGCCGCAGCTCGGCGGCTGGGTGCTGGACGACCCGCGGGCGTGGTACTTCGTGCTGCTCGCGGCCGCGGCGGCGGCGGTGCTCGTCGGCGTCAACCTGGTGCGTTCGCGGACCGGACGCGCGTGGCGCGCGATCCACGGCCGCGAGGCGGTGGCCGAGGCGCTCGGCATCAGCGTGCCCGGCGCCAAGCTCTCCGCCTTCGTCGTCTCGTCCGCGATCACCGCGGTCGCCGGCTGCCTGCTCGCCCACTACCGCGGCTTCGTCTCCGCGGAGGCGTTCTCGCTCTTTCTCACCATCCAGTACGTCGCCATGGTGATCATCGGCGGCCTGGGGTCGGTGCTCGGCGCACTGCTCGGCACCGTGTTCGTGGTGCTGTTTCCGTACGCCATCGAAGGCGCGATGGAGGGACTTGGACTCGCCGAGCGGCTCGCCTCGGTCGTTTTCGCGGTGAACTATGCGGCGTTCGGCCTGCTCATGATCGCGTTCCTGGTGTTCGAGCCGCAGGGCCTGGTCGGCATCTGGCGCCGGACGCAGAACTGGCTGCTGCTCTGGCCGTTCAAGCAGAAACCGCTCGCGGGAGCGAAATGAACGCGCCGCTGCTCAAGCTGGAGCGGCTGGAGGTCGCGTACCACCGCGTCATCACCGCGGTCCAAGGCGTATCGATCGAGGTGCCGAAAGGCTCGATCGTGGCGGTGCTCGGCACCAACGGCGCCGGCAAGACCACGCTGCTGCGGGCGATCTCCGGATTCATCGGCCTGGACGACGCGCGCGTCACCGCAGGCGCGGTCCGGTACCGGGGGGAGCGCATCGAGAACCTGCGGCCGGACCGCGTGACCGTGCTCGGCATCGTGCTGGTGCCCGAGCGCAGCAAGGTGTTCGAGAATCTCACCGTCGCCGAGAACCTCGAGGCGGTGGTGCCGCGCGCCGGCGCCGACCGCCGGCGCCTGACGGAGTCGGTGTACGAGCTCTTCCCGGCGCTCGCACGCGTGCGCGGCCGCGAGGCCGGCTACCTCTCGGGTGGCGAGCGGCAGATGCTCGCGATCGGCTCGGCACTCGCCTGCAACCCGGAGCTGCTGCTCGTCGACGAGCTCTCGCAAGGCCTCGCGCCGCTCGTGATCGAGGAGCTGATGCGCCGCCTGCAGGCGATCCGCGGGCAGACGGGCACCACCATCCTGCTCGTCGAGCAGAACGCCCAGGTCGCGCTCGACATGGCCGACTACGGCTACGTGATCGAGAACGGCAGCATCGTCCTCGACGGCACGCCCGAGCGGCTGCGCAACCACGAGGACATCCGCGAGTTCTACCTCGGCGGCGGCGGCGAGCGCCGCCGCAGCTACCGCGAGGTCAAGCAGTACCGGAGGAGCCGGCGCTGGTATGGATGAGCGCCCCACGTTGCGCGTCGAGGCCGTCTCGCTCGCCTTCGGCGGGCTGCAGGTGCTGGACGGCGTGTCGTTCGAGGCGCGGCCCGGCGAGCTGTTCGCGCTCATCGGCCCGAACGGCGCCGGCAAGACCTCGGTCCTGAACTGCGTCTGCGGCATCTACCGTGCGAGCACCGGCCGCATCGCGTTCGACGAGCGCGATATCACGCGCGACAAGCCCCACCGCATCGCTCGCCTTGGCGTCGCGCGCACGTTCCAGCACGGCGAGCTGTTCCGCCATATGAGCGTGCTCGAGAACCTGCTGGTCGCGCGCCATGCGCGCATCCCGACCGGACCCCTCTCCGAGTGCCTGTTTCTTCCCCGGGTGCGTGCGGCCGAGGTCGAGCACCGGCGGGCCGTCGAGGAAGTGCTCGAGTTCGTCGAGTTGGAGCGCTACCGTCATGCGCCGGTCGACGCGCTGCCCTTCGGCGTCCAGAAGATCGTCGGGTTCGCGCGCGCGCTCGCGATGCAGCCGCGCGCCCTGCTGCTCGACGAGCCCTCCGCCGGCCTCAATCGCGAGGAGCGCGAGGACCTCGCGCGCTACATCCTGCGCATCAAGCACGAGCTGGGGATCGCCATGGTCTGGGTCGAGCACGACATGCAGATGGTCGCCGACCTCGCCGACCGTATCCTGGTCCTGAATTACGGCCTGCCGCTGGCCGCGGGCCGGCCGCAGGAGGTGCTCGCCGATCCGCGGGTGATCGAGGCCTACGTGGGCACGCGCGCGGCGGCGTGAGCGGGGCTACCGATTGTCCGGCGCGCCGCGAAGACGCGCTGCTCAGCGCTTGCGGCGGCGACCCTCGAACACGTAGGACGCCCCGTCCTTGGCGTAGGCGCGGCAGGCGCGGTCCTTGAACTCGATCGCCTTCTGCCACTCGTCGATGCCGTAGCGGTCGCGCTCGGCGACCACGCGGATCTCGCGCACCACCTGCTCGTCGAGGCCGAGCCGCTCGGCGATCTCCCGGTCGGAAAGACCGCGCCGTCGGTGTTCGCGCGGCAGGTGCTCCTGCACGTTGATCTGCACCGAGTTGGAGAGCTCGAGCACCTGGTCCTTGTAGCGGCGGTAGAGCTCCGGTTCGACGAAGAAGAATCCGCTCATTCTCGGGCCTCCGCAATTCAGCGCTTGTCGCGTTCGGTTCCGACCGGGCAGACGCGGATGCACTCGTAGCACTGCGCCTGGCTCTGCGCCGAGTAGGTCATCGCCCACAGCGTGCGCGTGAAAAAGCTGCCGTACAGGATCATCTTCCGCCGTTCGGGGTCCTTTTCCTCGAGCACCGCCTCGAGCGACTTCTGGAACCCCGGGATCCAGTGCGTGTAGACGCGGGCGGTGCAGCGCGCCGCGTCGTAGCGCCGGTTGCGGAACCCGCCATCGACGATCTCGCCCCCGAGGCAGCCCCCGTTGTCGGCCGGGCACACGCGCAGACAGGGGGTCGTGCCCTCGCGCTCCCACATGTCCACGCAGCTGGGCGCCGGGCAGACCTGCTCGGTCGAGGGCCCGTCGACCGGGAACGGGAACGTGGTGACGATCGCCGCGTAGTACATCATGCCGTACTGCTTGTGGAGCAGCGGACCGGCAAGGCTCGGCGAGCCGCAGCCGGCCAGCTCCGCGGCGTACTGGACGGACAGGAACGGCCGGTTGCCCTTGTTCACCCCCGGCGGCACGAACAGCGCGTAGAACCCGAGCCGGTCCTCGATCAGCTTGGCGATCTTGAGGCCGAGCGAGTTGATGCGCTCGCTGGTGCCCATCGTCTCCTGATGCTCGTGGAGCGGGCTGCGCCAGTCGCCCGCGCGCGGCGTGGCGCCACCCAGCACCACCACGGTGCGCGCCCGCGGCAGGAGGTCGCCCGGCCGCTCGCCCTCGGGCGCGGCGGTAAAGGCCGCGGCGTCGGCGACGCCGCACACGAGCGCGCCGCCACGCAGCGCTTCCTTGCGCAGCTCATCCTTCGCCGCGGCCGGATCGAACGTCTCGTCGCGGCGATTGCGAACCTTCGTGGTCTCGGTCGTCATGCGCGCGCGCTCACGACAGCCGCTTGGATGCCCGGCCCACCGGACAGACCCGCATGCATTCGAAGCACTGGGCGACGCTCTCCTTGTAGAAGCAGGCCGACGACACCGACTGCGTGAAGAAGTCCGAATGGATCATCATGCGGCGCCGTTCGGGGTCCGCTTCGTTGACGATGTCGAGCAGACCCTTCTGCAGCCCGCTGGTGCCGAAGTTCTGCGAGCGCGCGGTGCAGCGCTCCCGGTCGTAATAGGAATAGGCGATCCGGCCGTCGGGCCCGATCTCGCCATCGAGGCAGCCCCCGTCGTCCTTCGGGCAGGAGGCGAGGCATGGCGTGGTGCCGAGCTTCCGGTACATCTGGACGCAGGCCGGCGCCGGACACACGTCCTTTTCGAGCACGTGGTCGGCATCGAGCGGCAGCGTGGTGAGCAGCGCCGCGTAGTAGAGCATGCCGTACTCGGGATGCAGGATGATGTTGGCGGCGAGCGAGCGCGTGCCGAGCCCGGCGAGCACTGCAGCGAGCATCATCGACATCGGCGGCTGGTGGCCGGCGGTGGGCAGCGACGCCGCCTGGATCGCCTGGTGGCCGTATTCGCGCTCGATGAAGTCGCACATGACGTGAATGGCGACGTTCTCGCGAAAGTCGTAGCCGTTGATCTCCATCACGCGGTGATCGGGACAGCGCCAGGCGCCCGCCGTCGGGCCGAGGTTGCCCGCGACGACCACGCTCCGCGCCCCCGGCAGCAGATCCGCCGGGCGGTGGCCCTCGGGGACGAACTCGTTGAACGCGTCGACGGCGGCGACGCCTACCACCAGGGCGCCGGACCCGCGACCGACGTCCTTGATCCGGCCGGTGCGTTCGCTCTGCTCGCCCATGCGCTGCTCTCGGCTCAATGGCGGCTTCCATTATAGGGGCAGATCCCCCGTTGCTCGGCGCCGGGGCAAGGCGGAAAATGGCGATGTCCTCTACCCCCGGAGCCCCTGATGTCCGCCGTTCCGCAACCCCTGAACGCAACTGACGTCGCCGCCGAGCGCAAAGCGTTCTACGGCAAGATCGACACGGCCAACTGCACGCCGCTCTGGGAAGTGCTGCACGGACTCATCACGCCGACCCCCAACACGCCGTGCAAGCCGTACCTCTGGAAGTGGGACACGATGTGGCCCTGGATCCAGGAGGCGGGCAGGCTCATCACGGCAAAGGAGGCGGAGCGGCGGGTGCTCGTGCTCGAGAACCCGGGCCTGCGCGGGCAAACGCGGATCACCCATAGCCTCTACGCCGGCCTGCAGGTCATCCTGCCGGGCGAGCTCGCGCCGGCGCACCGTCACTCGCAGTCGGCGCTGCGCTTCATCCTGCACGGCGGCGGCGCCTACACCGCGGTGGACGGCGAGAAGGTGACGATGAACGTCGGGGACTTCGTCATCACCCCGTCGTGGACGTTCCACGATCACGGCAACCCGTCCCAGGAGCCCATGGTCTGGCTGGACGGCCTCGACGTGCCGATCGTCGAGCTGCTCGACGCGCAGTTCATGGAGAAGTTCCCCGAGGAGAGCCAGATCACCTCGCGGAGCGAAGGCGAGACGTTCGCGCTGTTCGGCAACACGATGAAGCCGGTCGAGCACAAGCCGCGCTCGCGGACCTCGCCGCTGTTCTGGTACCCCTACGAGCGCACCCGCGAGGCGCTGGAGACGATGCGTTCCAGCCAGGACGCGCACCCGTGCTGGGGCTACAAGCTGCAGTACACGAACCCGGTCACCGGCGACTGGGCGATGCCGACCCTCGGCACCTTCATGCAGCTGCTGCCGAAGGGCCACCGGGGCAAGGAGTACCGCTCCACCGACGGCACCGCCTACGCGGTCGTCGAAGGCAAGGGCCGCTGCTTCGTCGACGGCCAGACGCTCGCGTTCGGCCCCAAGGACGTGTTCGTCTGCCCGTCGTGGATGCCCTATCGGCTCGAGGCCGACGAGCAGGCGGTGATCTTCAGCTTCTCCGACCGGCCGGTGCAGCAGGCGCTCGATCTCTGGCGCGAGGCGTACTGATCGCGGGCGTCCGCGCCGCGCTCACTCGACGTAGCCCGGCGCCTTCGGCAGGCGGTCGGTCTGCGCCTTGTCGTGGTTGATCCAGAGCGTCACGTTGTTCGCGGTCATGAACGCCGCGATCGTCGCCATCGTCTTCGCGCTCTGGTCGCCGTTGAAGTTCATTCCCGGCACGCGCCGGTTCGCCCAGTTCTCCTGGAAGTGGACCATGTCGCCCGAGAGCAGCACCGCACCGGTCTTCGGCAGCCGCACGAGGAGCACCTGGTGGCCCGGCGTGTGCCCCGGCGCCGACTTGATGACCACCGACCCGTCGCCGAACACATCGTGGTCGCCGTTCAGCTTGACCACTTTGCTCGACCGCAGCTTCTCGTAGTTCGCCGGAATGAAGCCGAACTTCTGCGGCTCGGGCCCGAACGCGGCGTTGTACTCCGCCTCCTGGATGTAGAGCGTGGCGGCGCTGAAGTAGTTGGCGTTGCCGCAGTGGTCGCCGTGCATGTGCGACATGGCGAGGAACTTGACGTCCGCCGGATCGACGCCGAGCTCCTTGAGCTGCGAGGCAAGCGTCTTCGGCATGCGGATGTTCAGCCGGCCGCCGAGCACCGTCAGGCCGTCGGGGCGCGCGGCGAGCGCGTCCGAGTTGCCGGTGTCCCAGAGCATCCAGCCCTGGGCATGCCGGATCAGGTAGCAGTTGTTGCTGAACTCCATCGGCTTGCCGACGTTGACCCCCGGCGACCACAGCGACACGTCGGTCGTGCGGTTCTCGCCGCACGGGATCACGTACATGCGCTGGACGGCGGTCTTCGTCTCGGACGTCGCACACCCGGCGACGATCGCGAGGGCCGCAGCGGCGGCGGCCAGGATGCTGAAGCGCGTGCTCATGGAGCCTCCTGGTTGGCGCTGCGCCGAGGTGACCGCGAGCGCGCGCGCCTGCCCGCCCTTGACCGGCCCGGTCCCGGGCCCCGGCTCGCGCTCCGGAATCATTTCACCGCCGCGGCCCCCGCCCGGGCGATCTGGCCATCCTCAGCTCCGGTCAGGCCGGACACGCCGATCGCGCCGATGATCTTGCCGTCCACGACGATCGGGAGCGCACCATCGGCCGCGACCATGCGATGAAACTGCAGGTAACGCAGCCCGTCTCCACCCTTCGCGAGCGCATCCTGCAGAACCTTCGTCGGTCGACGATAGGCGCACGCGGCCCACGCCTTCTCTTGCGCGACCATCGGGCTCGCGAGTTGGGTGTTGTCGCCCTTCTGGAGCAGGACCAGGTTGCACCCTGAATCCAGAATGGCGATCGTGACCGCTCCTTTGTTCATACGCACGGCCTCGCCCTCCGCCGCGGCGTAGGCTTTCCGCGCCTGGTCGAGCGTGATCGGCGGCCCATACGATTGCGCGAGGGCGGCGCCTGATGACGCGAGAGCGGCACAGATTGCGACGGTGGACGCGACGCTGTCGAGCTTCATCATTGCTACTCCTCCTTTGTTGGGGACGAGAACGACCGCGCGCTGGAAGCCGCTCGTCCGAACGGGAGCCGGCGTGGCCCCGGCGTGTCGCTCAAGTCCCGCGCCCGAGCAAACGTCAGGAACCGACCGGCTATTCCGCCGCTCGGGCCGCGGGCCGGCGCATCCTATACCGGCGCCCGACGGCGCGCCACAGCGATCGCTAAGCAGGTGCTGATC
>JBOIFD010000014.1:0-2934 GCA_050741515.1 Burkholderiales bacterium | reverse complement strand
GGAAAGGCGTTGAGCGTGGCGGCGGAGGCGACGCCGGCGAGATCGGCGCCGAGCGCGAGCGCGCGGCGCTTCACCGCCGCGGCGTCGGGTGTCCGGGAGAGCGGGCGACCCTGCGGATCACGAGCTTTGAATGGCACGTTGGCGGCGTCTCCAGTGCTGGCGCTATTGTAGAGTCAAACATCTACCGGATCACCAGCCAGTCTTTGGGGGGCCGAATGATCACGCTGTGGGAGCTGCAGGGCAAAGGCGGACGGCGCTACAGCCTGTTCTCGTGGCGCGCGCGCATGGCGCTCAGGCACAAGGGGCTCGAATTCGAGACCGAGCCGGTGCGCCTGACCGACAAGGCGGCGATCGCCTTCTCCGGCGGCAGGACCGTCCCGGTGATCCGCGACGGCGACGCCGTCGTGCGGGACTCGTGGAAGATTGCCGAGTACCTCGAGCACCGCTACGCGGAGGCGGCGCCGCTCTTTGGCGGCGAGATCGGGCAGGGCGTGTCGCTTGCCTTCAACGCCTGGGTCGACCGGGCGGTGGTGCCGGCGATGTTCCGGGTGATCGCCGCCGACATCCACGAGCGCGTCGACCCCGCGGACGCGGACTACTTCCGCGCCTCGATCGAGAAGGCTCTCGGGGCCACGCTGGAGGAGACGCGCGCCGGGTGCGATCAGGCGCTGCGGGCGCTCGGTCGCACGCTCGATCCGATGCAGTCGGCGATCAAGCGCCAGCCTTACGTGTCGGGTGGGCGGCCGGCGTACGCCGACTACATCCTGTTCGCGGTGTTCCAGTGGGCACGGGTGATGAGCCCGCTGGCGGTGCTGGGGCCCGAAGATCCGCTGAACGCCTGGCGCGAACGAATGCTGGATCTGTTCGGCGGCTTCGCCCGCAACGTCCCGGTCGCGGAGCCGGGTTAGCGTCAGGTTTTGGCCGCCGCGCCGGAGTCCGCCGCGACGTAAGCTGTCATCCGATCGCGCAGGTCGTCCGGGATCGGCACCGCCTTGAGCGTGTGCTGCGAGAAGCAGCAAACCGTGTGCCGGGCCTTGAAGCACGGCTGCTTGCCGACGAACGCGTCGATGCCGAGCACGATGGAACTGCGCCCCAGCGTCAGCACCCTCAGCTCGATCCGCAACAGGTCCCCGAACCGCGCCGGGCCGACGAAGTCGACCTGCGTTCCGACGGCCGGGACCCCGAGACCTTTCTTCATGATGAAGTCGGCGAACCGCTCCTGCAGCCCGAACGTGAACCAGTCTTCCATCGCCCGGTGAAGGAGATCGAACAACCGCGGGAAGTAGACGATCCCCGCCGGGTCGCAGTGCGAGAAGAGGATCGGATACTCGACGCTGAAGATCTTGGACATGGGCGCGTAGATTACCCGACGGCGAGGCGAGTGTCGGCCGCCGCGCTTCGGGCTCACGCCGGATGACGGTACACCTCGAATCAGGTACGGTAAGCGCTTAGACGTTTATACGCATAGGTGCCGAAGATGGATGAGTCGACTCGCTGGACGGTCATCGTCTCGAGGGAGACCGACGTCGCCCTGAGGACCTATCTCGCGCAGTCCGGTTTGCGCAAGGGCGACCTTTCGAAGTTCATCGAGGAGGCGGTCCGCTGGCGGGTGCTCGACCGGACCGCGGCCGGAGTGCGCGAGCGCCTCGGGCGGATGGAGCCGAACGAGCTGCAGGCGCTGATCGACGACGCTGTCGCCCGCGTTCGCGCGGAGCGCGCTCCATCGCGCCGCACCGAAGGCGCCGCGAAGCGAGCCAAAATTGGCCGAAAGAGACGCGCTCCCCGCTCCTAGCACGTGCGTGTCGTCCTCGACACGAACGTTCTGCTCGCCGCGCTGATCAGCCCCGGGGGTGGTCCGGCGCGCATCTACGAAGCGTGGAAGCTCGGCCGCTTCGAGTTGCTGACGAGCGTTGACCAGGTCGACGAGCTCAGCCGCGTCACACGCTACCCGACCATCCGCCCGCTGATCACGGTTTCGGAGGCCGGACGGGTGATCAACCAGATCCGGGCGCTCGCGACTCTCGTCGAGCGTTCGCGTCGGTCCAAAGTGTCGCCGGACCCGGCCGACGATTTCCTGTTCGCCACTGCGGAGTCGGCGTCGGCGGCTTACCTCGTCACCGGAGACAAGAGCGGCGTGCTCAAGATCCGCAAGCACCGCCAGACCCGGGTCCTGACCGTAGCCCAGTTTGTGACGCTTCTCGATTAACCGACCCCCTGGTTCGTAGGCGGTTGAATCTAAGCTTTGAAGCCTGTTAATCAGCCACTTGCAACGCTTGTCCATCCCGGCCACAGCCGGTCACAATCACCGTCGAACGGTGGCCAGGCTAGACCCGCGCCGATTGCCCTATTTATCTCTAAACTGAGATAATCGCCCGGCGATGAAGCCGGTCGTCTGGTGCGGCGACAGCCTCGAGCGGATCCGGGAGTTCCCGGCCGACGCCCGGCGCTTGGCTGGCCATCAGCTCGACAAGGTGCAGCGCGGACTCGATCCGGACGACTGGAAACCGATGCCGTCGGTCGGCCTGGGCGTACGCGAGATCCGCGTCCGCGCACAGGGCCAGTACCGGGTCGTGTACCTGGCGAAGTTCGAGGAGGCGGTATACGTGCTCCACGCCTTCGCGAAGAAGACCCAACGCACGGCCAAGCAGGACTTGGAGCTCGCGGCGACGAGGTTCCGCGAGCTCCGCGAGGTACGGAGACGACGGTGACTCAGAAACTCAAGATGCGCCGCGGCAGCGGCAACGTGTTCCGCGATCTCGGCTTTGCCGAGGACGAGGCGCGTAATCTCGCGCTGCGGTCGGAGCTGATGATTCGGATCGGCGAGTTTGTGAAGGATAGCCGGCTCACCCAGGCGGAGGCCGCCGGACGACTGGGCCTGACCCAGCCTCGACTGAACGCGCTGCTAAAGGGCAGGATCGACCAGTTCAGTTTGGA
>JBOIFD010000013.1:0-9592 GCA_050741515.1 Burkholderiales bacterium | reverse complement strand
GCGCGAGGATCCCGCTCTCGGTGACGACCAGACGGTCCCCGGGGATGCGCGGCAGCAGCGCAAGGGTCGTCTCGAGCCGCGTCTCGAACGTCCGCAGATCCCGGTTGTTGATGCCGATCAGCGGTGTCGCGAGGGCGAGCGCGCGCTCGAGCTCCGCCGCATCGTGGATCTCGACGAGCACCGCCAGGTCCAACTCCCGGGCGGCGTGCTCGAGCTCACGCATCCGGGCATCCTCGAGGGCGGCGACGATGAGCAGGATGCAATCGGCGCCGAGCGCGCGCGCCGCGTGGACCTGATACGGGTCGATGACGAACTCCTTCTGGAGCGCTGGCAGGCCGGAAGCCTCGCACGCGGCGCGCAGATGCTCCGGCGCGCCCTGAAAGAACTGCCGGTCGGTCAGCACCGACAGGCAGGCCGCGCCGTGCGCCGCGTAGGACTTCGCGATGGCAGCCGGATCGAAGTCCGCGCGCAGGACGCCCCGGCTCGGGCTCGCGCGCTTGATCTCGGCGATCACGGCCGGTCGGCCGGCAGCGATCTTGGCGCGCAGCGCCCCGACGAAATCGCGCGGCGGCGGCATGGCGAGCGCCCGCTGGCGCACGGCCTGAAAGGGCACGGCCGCTCGCGCCGCGGCGAGCTCCTCCGCCTTCACGGCCAGGATGCGGGCGAGGATGTCGCTCACCACCTCGCCCCTCACCCCTTCGCGACCCGCTGCGTGCACTTCACGAACTCGTCCAGCTTCGCCCGCGCGGCGCCGCTCTTGATCGCCGCGAAGGCCGCCTCGACGCCGTCCTCGAACGTCGGCGCGCGGCCAGCCACGTAGATGGCCGCGCCGGCGTTGAGCGCAACGATGTCGCGCGGCGCGCCGGGCTGGTTCTCGAGCGCGGCGAGCACCAGGGTACGCGATTCCTCGACGTTCGCCACGCGCAGCGCGTGCGGATCGTGCAGCGGCACGCCGACGCGCTCCGGGTGGATCATGTACTCGCTCACCCGGCCTTCCTTGAGCTCGCCGACCATCGTCTGCCCGCTGATCGAGATCTCGTCCATCCCCTCCATGCCGTAGACCGTCATCGCGTGCCGCGCGCCCAGCCGCTCCAGCACGCGGATCTGGATGCCGACGAGGTCGGGGTGGAACACGCCCATGAGCTGGGTCGGCGCCATCGCCGGGTTGGTGAGCGGCCCGAGGATGTTGAAGATCGTGCGCACGCCGAGCTCGCGGCGCACCGGCGCGGCGTGCTTCATCGCCGCGTGGTGGTTCGGCGCGAACATGAAGCCGACGCCCACCTCGTTGATGCAGCGCCCGACCTGCTCCGGCGTGAGGTTGATGCTGGCGCCGAGCGCCTCGACGACGTCGGCGCTGCCCGATTTCGACGACACGGCGCGGTTGCCGTGCTTGGCGACGCGCGCGCCGGCGGCGGCGCAGACGAAGGTGGCCGCGGTCGAGATGTTGAACGTGTGCGCCGCGTCGCCGCCGGTGCCGACGACGTCGACCAGGTTGTCCGGGTCGTTGACGTGCACCTTCGCCGCCAGCTCGCGCATCACCTGCGCCGCGGCAGTGATCTCGCCGATCGTCTCCTTCTTGACGCGCAGGCCGACGGTGATCGCCGCGATCATGACCGGCGACATCTGCCCGCTCATGATCTGGCGCATGAGCTCGAGCATCTCGTCGTGGAAGATCTCGCGGTGCTCGATGGTCCGTTGCAGCGCCTCTTGTGCGGTGATGGGCATGGTCTCCTCCTAGGTCAGGAAGTTCCCGAGCAGCGCGCGCCCGTGCTCGGTCAGGATCGACTCGGGGTGGAACTGCACCCCTTCGACGCGGAACTCGCGATGGACGAACCCCATGATCTCGCCATCCTCGGTCCAGGCGGTGACCTCGAGCGCGCCGGGCAGCGACTCCCGCTCGACCGCGAGCGAGTGATAGCGGGTGGCGGTGAAGGGGCTCGGCAGGCCGCGGAACACGCCGCGGCCCGAATGCCGGATCGGCGAGGTCTTGCCGTGCATGAGCGTCTTCGCATGCACGACCTTGCCGCCGTACGCCTGCCCGATCGCCTGATGGCCCAGGCACACCCCGAGAACCGGCACGCGGCCTCCGAACCGCTCGATCACGCCGAGCGAGATCCCGGCCTCGTTCGGCGAGCGGGGGCCCGGCGAGATCACGATCCGGTCGGGCTGCATCGCCTCCACCTGCTCGACGGTGACCTCGTCGTTGCGGACCACCTTGACGTCGGCCCCTAGCTCGCCGAGGTACTGGACGAGGTTGTAGGTGAACGAGTCGTAGTTGTCGATCATCAGCAGCATGCGAAACCCCCTGCGCCAACGCCCGGTCCCCGGCCTGCGCCCCCTGACCCCCGCCCTTGGTCTAGACTCGTGGCGGCGTCGATCGGCCCGCGACGACAACCATGGATGATCGCCCACCCGGCTATGGCAAGACGATCGAACGCGATCTCCGCTGCCCGCGCTGCCGCGGCCCGCTGATCCGGATCCCGCGCCGCCCGATCGACCGGTTCGTCAGCCTGATCCTGCCCCGGCGGCGCTATCGCTGCGTGGCGATCGGCTGCGGGTGGGAGGGCGCGCTGCGCGCCCCGCGCGGATAGGGAGAGCCGCAGCTGGCTCGGTTCGCCGGCGGTCATTCGACTCTCGAGTCCAGTCCCGCCGTCGCCATCTCGGCCGCGCGCAGCAGCGCCCGCGCCTTGATGTTCGTCTCGTTCCACTCGCTCTCGGCCACCGAGTCGGCGACGATTCCCGCGGCCGCCTGGACGTAAAGGCGCTCGTCCTTGACGACCGCCGTCCGGATCGCGATCGCGAGGTCCATGCCGCCGTGGTAGCCGATGTACCCCACGGCGCCCGAGTAGACGCCGCGCTTCACCGGCTCGAGCTCGTCGATGATCTCCATCGCGCGCACCTTCGGCGTGCCGGTGACCGTCCCGGCGGGAAACGTCGCGCGCAGCACGGCGATCGCATCGAGCCCGGGCTGGAGCCGGCCCTCGACGTTCGACACGATGTGCATCACGTGCGAGTAGCGCTCGATCACCATCTGCTCGGTCACTCGCACCGAGCCGATCTCGGCGATGCGGCCGACGTCGTTGCGTCCCAGGTCGATGAGCATCACGTGCTCGGCGCGCTCCTTCGGATCGGCCAGCAGTTCCTCGGCGAGCGCCCGATCCTCGTCGGGCGTCGCGCCGCGCCGCCGGGTGCCGGCGATCGGCCGCAGCGTCACCTTGCCGCCCTCGAGCCGCACCAGGATCTCGGGCGACGCGCCGACCACCTGGAAGTCCCGAAAATCGAAGAGGAACATGTACGGCGACGGGTTCAGCGTCCGCAAGCTCCGGTACAGCGCGAGCGGCGAGGCCGCGAACCGGCGCGACAGCCGCTGTGCGATCTGCACCTGCATGACGTCGCCGTCGACGATGTACCGCTTCGCCTTCGCGGCCGCCTGCAGGAAGCTCGCCTCGCCGAAGCCGGACTGCGGCTCGTGCGCGACCGTCGGCCCGTGCGCCGGGATCGCGAGCGGCTCGCGCAGCGCCGCGAGGAGCTGTCGCAGGCGATCCTTGCCGTGCGCGTAGGCGAGCGGGTTGCGGGGGTCCGCGTACACGACGAGGTAGAGCTTGCCGGCGAGGTTGTCGACGATCGCGATCTCCTCCGACTGGAGCAGCACGATGTCGGGCGTGCCGATCGGGTCGGCCTTCTCCGCCCGCGCATTTCTCCTCGGGTCGAGCTTGGGCTCGATGTAGCGCACGGTCTCGTAGGCGAAGAAGCCCACGAGGCCGCCGGCGAAGCGCGGCAAGCCCGGTAGCGGCGCCGCGCGATAGCGGTTGAGATAGCCGCGAACGAACTCGAGCGGGTCCGGCGACTCGACCTCCTCGGTCACCGTCTCGCCGTGGAGCACCTGGACCGTGCGGTCGCGCACGACGATGCGCGTCTGCGCCGGCAAGCCGATGAACGAGTAGCGGCCGAAGCGCTCGCCCCCGTGCACCGACTCGAGCAGGTACGAGTAGGGCTTGCCGGCGAGCTTGAGGTAGACGGAGAGCGGCGTATCGAGGTCGGCGAAGGTCTCCAGGACCAGGGGCACCCGGTTGAAACCTTCGGCGGCGAGCCGCTTGAATTCGAGTTCGGTCATGAACCGCTCCGTATCGACTGCTTCGAGAACCTGCGGGTGCGCGCGAAGGACGCGCGCGAAAGCGTTTGACTAGCGGCGCCAGCGGCGCCAGCTACGCCAAAGCCCCCAGGTTTCGAAGCGCGGGCAGCTCATGCTCTTGGTAGGTGCGGGTCGGAAAAGGGAATGAAATCAGCGGGGACTATAGCACCGGGCCTTCGCTCCGCACAACACCCGCCGGGTGAAGCTCACTTGGCGAGCCTGTACCCCCGGCACACTGTCGGTCGCCATGTGCGACAGCGCGCGCCATGCATCACCTATACTTTACCGAGCGATCAACGCTCCCCGACCGAGGCCTTCATGCACGCAGACCCCGCCGTCCGGCGCGAAGAGCTCGTGCGGCGCTGGAACGAGCTCGCCGCCGACCCCGAGAGCCCCGACTACTTCGAGCTCAACGAGTTCGGGGAGCTCATCATGAGCCCGAAGCCGACCACGGGGCATCAACGTGTCGGCTCGGCGGTCGCCTGGGCGCTCAAGAGCCAGTTGGGCGGAGAGGCAGTCACCGAGGTCTCCGTCCTGACCGACCGCGGCGTCCGGGCGCCGGACGTTGTCTGGATGGCCACGGAGCGCTGGAACGAGTGCAAGGGCCAGTCCCCGCTGCTGCGTGTCCCCGACATCTGCGTCGAGGTGCTCTCCCCGAGCAACACCCGCGAAGAGATCGCGATGAAGGTCGGCGCCTACCTGCGCGGCGGTGCCCGCGAGGTCATCGTGGTCGGCCTCACGGGCGAGGTGGAGTTCTTCGGTACCGAGGGCAAGCGTGAGTCGAGCGCGCCCGGCATCTCGCTCGCGCTTTCCGCCGAGCTGTTCTGATCATCGGGGTCTTCGTCCGCCAGCCTCGCCGAAGCAGCCTGCGGAGCGCCGCCCTCCGCCTTCGATCAGCCGGGCTGCATCGAGCAGGGACTCGACGACCGCGTCGCACGCGAGCTCGCTCACCGGCCGACCTTCGTTGTAGCCGTAGGGCACGCACCACACCGGGCAGCCGGCCGCGCGCGCGGCCTGGACGTCGTTGAGCGAGTCGCCGATGACGAGCGTCGCACGAGCTTCCGTGCCGAGGCGCTCGCACGCGTGCAGGATCGGCAGCGGATCGGGCTTCTTGCGCGCCACCGTGTCGCCGCTCACCACGCAGTCCAGGAACCGGGCGAGGTCGGTGCGCTCGAGGAGGTCCTGCGCGAATCGGCCCGCCTTGTTGGTGACGCACCCGAGCGCGAGACCCGAACTCCGCATGCGTTCGAGCCCTTCGACGACGCCGGGAAACGGCTCCGCGCGCCGACCCGACTCCTCCGCGTAGCAGCGCTCGAAGATCGGCAGCGCCCGCTCGAGGAGCGCCTGCTCGGCGAGGCCATCCAGCGTCCCGGCGAGCGCCCGGCGGACGAGTGCCGGCAGGCCCTTGCCGATGAAGGTCGCGAGCTCCTCGGGTGCGCGGGGCGGGAGGCCGAGCTCGCCGAGCATGCGGTTCGCCGCGGCCGCGAGGTCCGGCGCGGTATGGAGCAGCGTGCCGTCGAGGTCGAGGAGGACGGCGCGGAAGCTTCGGTTCATGCGGCGACGGCCGCGAGCGCCGCGCGCATCGCGGCGATGGTCGCCTTGTAGTCCTTCGTCCCGAAGATCGCCGAGCCGGCGACGAACGTGTCGGCGCCCGCGCGCGCGATCCCGGCGATGTTGTCGATCTTGACGCCGCCGTCGACCTCGAGGAGGCACTCGCGCCCCGCGGCGTCGATGCGCGCGCGCGCCGCGCGCACCTTGTCGAGCGCGCCGGGGATGAACTTCTGGCCGCCGAAGCCGGGGTTCACCGACATGATGAGCACGAGGTCGAGCGCCTGGAGGGTGTGGTCGAGCCAGTCGAGCGGCGTCGCGGGATTGAAGACGAGCCCGGGCCGGCAGCCGCAGTCGCGGATGAGCGCGATGGTGCGGTCGACGTGCTCGCTCGCCTCGGGATGGAAGCTGATGATGCCCGCGCCGGCCTTGGCGAAGTCCGGCACGATGCGGTCGACCGGCTTGACCATCAGGTGAACGTCGATCGTCGCCCGCGTGAGCGGCCGGATCGCCTCGCAGACGAGCGGACCGACCGTCAGGTTGGGCACGTAATGGTTGTCCATCACGTCGAAGTGCACGAAGTCCGCGCCCGCGTCGACGACCGCGCGCACCTCGTCGCCGAGCCGCGCGAAGTCGGCCGAGAGGATCGAGGGGGCGATGAAGTATCGGCGGGCGGGCATAGGGCGCGAGAGGGGGGCAAGAGGACGCCGTTAGATTCTAGCGAGGAATTCCCTGGGCGGTTCGGAGCCGGTCACGTTGGACTGGTTGCCATCTCTCATTTGACCTGCGCGCGGCCGAGAACGCGATTGCTTCGGACCCTGAAAGGGTCCTACGTATAATAGGCGCGCATGGCGCACGCGATCCGAGCCTTTCAGATCTTCTACAACGAGGAGACGCGGGCAGCGCTCGATCCCGACTTCGAGCCTCTCGATAACTCGCGCCACCAGCGGCGGGATTGGTACGAATACTGGCCGATAAGAGAGTTCCTCCTGACGAAGCAGTTGGCTTGACGCGCTTCAGCGCTTATTCGAGATCACGGAAGCCCCGCCATCGCCGCTGCAATCGCTGCTAAACACGGAAGTCTCCTACAGACGGGACCGCAGCAATGTTCACATGAAGATTTTCGTGATGGAACGCGTGATTTCCTTGCTGCTGGCCACTACGCAAGGACTGGCAATCAGAAATTTCCCTCCCTTCGAGATGCCGGTGGGTCCGGACTTTCGCTACAAGATGCGGGAGATCATTCAACTGGACGCCCTAAAGGTGGCGTTCATGGCCACCGCGGACGGATATTATCTCGATCTGTTTCGAATACTGCGCGATAAGCTCTTGGAAGAGGCTGGTTTTGTCAAAGCTGCCGTAGCGGCCGGGCGCTAGAACGGCCGGGCGCTAGAAATTGGCCAAGAACAAGCGGCTGCCCAACATCTCGTCTCAAAACGTCTGCAAATGGCCTGTGCCAAGTGCTGGTCTGCCTTGATGCGCGGAGCGAACACGAGCTATGAGGGAGCAGTCCCGCAGACCTTTTGTGCTCGACCACTCTGCCAGCCTGATCATGCTCCAGGGCGACCCGGAAGTGTCTGCGACGTGTAGTTCAGGCCCAAGGCTGCATTTCGAAGGTTCCATGTGAGCTCATCATCGCCCAGCAAGCCGCTAGAATCGTCACGGTGATCTCCGTCATTATCTGCAGCATCGACAACTCACGTTACGAAGGCGTCCTGGCCCACTATCGGCGCGCGTTCGGTCCTCAGCCGCACGAATTCGTCAGGATTGCCGATGCAAGATCGCTGGCCGAGGGGTACAACCGCGGCATCGACCAGGCGCGCGGCGACACGCTCGTGTTCTCACATGATGACGTGGAGCCGTTGTGCGACGATCTCGGCGATCGGTTGCTGCGCTACCTGGGCGATCATGATCTGCTGGGCTTGGCCGGTACGACCAAGCTCATCGGTCCGAAGTGGGTCAATGCCGGTCCCCCGTACCTTGTCGGGCAGATCGCTCAGGCGAATCGGCGCGCCGGCGGATGGGACGTGTGCATCTGGGGCACACCGCAGCCATGCGTCGGCGGCATTCAGGCGATGGATGGCGTGTTCCTGTGCGTCAAGCGCGAGCTCGCCTCGTCGCTACGGTTCGATGAGACGACGTTCGACGGGTTTCACCTTTACGATCTCGACTTCACCTTCCGGGCGTATTTGGCCGGGGCACGGCTCGCCGTCTGCTGCGACCTGGCGTTCATCCACGCGTCCATGGGCGAGTTCGGCACCTCTGCCTGGACCCGCTACGCGCAGGCTTTCGTTCGGAAGCATCAAGCGGCGCTTCCGCCGACACCGATGCGAGAATGGACGGCGGCCGGGGTCCGGGTGCACGCGCGCGAACAGATCCTCGAGGTGATGACCCCGCCGTGGTGGGGCAGTTCGCGCGGCGTGCGGGTAAAGGTATGCTAGCGGCATCGGCAGTCGTGCACGAGGTGGACCATGGCAAGCTACAAGCCCGACCAGCCTTTCCCGCGGCTCTTCTCCGACGAGGAGATCGAGCGGCGCCGCACCCGCCTGCCCGACCGGGGCCCGCCGACCTTCGACCCGTGGCCGCCGCTCGAGGCCAAGTTCCCGCGGATCGCGGAGACCGTCCGCGACCTCTGGGGCAGGCCGGAGCTCGACCGCTATCTCGACCGGCTGCTGATCGACGATCGCGGCAACCGCCACGGCTTCCCGCCGGAGGTCGTCGAGGCGCTGCTCGCGCTCTCGCGGCAGCACAGCGAGCGCTTCGGCTTGCCCCCGCCCGTGGCGGAGGACTGGAAGATCGGCCCGCCGCGCTAGCCGGCCGGGTTGCGGCACCGGCGGTTCTGCGGTGCAATAGCCGGATGGCGCAGGACAAGCGATACGAGGTCAGCGTCTCGCCGCAGGCGCAGTACCTCGCCGACCAGTCGGACGAGCCGGCGGGCCGGTTCGTGTTCGCCTACACCATCACGCTCCGCAACACCGGCACCGTCCCCGCGCAGCTCATCAGCCGCCACTGGGTCATCACCGACGCCAACAGCCAGATACAGGAAGTGCGCGGCCTCGGCGTCGTCGGCGAGCAGCCGCTGCTCGCGCCCGGCGAGAGCTTCCAGTACACGAGCGGCGCCGCGATCGCGACGCCGGTCGGCACGATGCGCGGCACCTACCAGATGGTGGCCGAGGACGGCACCCGGTTCGACGCGCCGATCCCCGAGTTCACGCTCTCGATCCCGCGCACGCTGCACTGATCCCGCGACTCACTTCTTCATCGTCCACCAGACGATGAACGCGGCGATCGCCAGCACCACCGCAATCTCGACCAGGATGATCCAGAACCCGCCCATTCGCCGCATCCTAACGCGCGTCCCCGCGGCCGCGGCCGCAGTGATCTTCTGCGGCGTCCTCGCCGCCTGCGCGACCCGGCCGACGCCGCCGACCTCAGTGACGGCGTGCCCCGGCGGGGCGATGCCGGTGTGCCCGGGACCGCCCGAGCCGCCGAAGGCTCCCGCGCTCGCGCCCGCGAGCTTCGCCGACCTGCCGGGCTGGCGCGACGACGATCTCGCGGGTGCCTGGACTGCATTCCTGGCGAGCTGCCGCGCGCTGCGATTCCGCGAGCACTGGCGCGCCGCGTGCGAGTTCGCCGAGCCGCTCGTCGCGCCCGACGCGGAGGCGATCCGGGCGTACTTCGAGGCCGCCTTCGTCCCCTATCGCGTCGCGAACCCCGACGGGACCGAGGAAGGGATGGTCACCGGCTACTACGAGCCGCGGCTGCGGGGCAGCCGCGGGCGGAATCCGCCCTACGTGCACCCGCTCTACGCGCCCCCCGACGACCTGCTCGTCATCGATCTCACCTCGGTGGCCCCGGAGACGAAGCATCTGCGGCTGCGCGGACGGCTCGACGGGCGCCGCGTGGTCCCTT
>JBOIFD010000012.1:0-5013 GCA_050741515.1 Burkholderiales bacterium | reverse complement strand
TGGCCGAAGAGCTCGCTCTCGACGAGCTCGGCGGGGATGGCGGCGGCGTTCAGGGCCTGCTTGGGCGCCGGGTAGCCGTCGTCGCCGCCGATCGCGCCGTCTTGGATGGCGCCGGCGACCAGCTCCTTGCCGGTCCCCGTCTCGCCCAGGATGAGCACGGTGCTGTGGGTCTCTGCGACCAGCGCGAGCTGGTCGAGCATCCGCTTGAGGGCGGGCGAGTGCCCAACGATCTCCCGGAAGTCGTTGCCGGTCCGGATCTCGTCCTCGAGGCAGGTGATGATGGCGCGCGACCGGCGGTGCGCCTCGATCTCCTCGCGCAGCCGCGCGTTCTGCGCCTCGAGCTCGCGGTGCGCCCGGCGCAGCGCGAGGTGCGTGCCGACCCGCGCCAGCAGCTCCCGCGGTTCGAACGGCTTGCTCAGATAGTCGACGCCGCCGGCCGCGAACGCGCGCACCTTGTCGAGCGTCTCGGTGAGCGCGGTCAGGAAGATCACCGGCACGTCGCGGGTCGCCGGGTTCGCCTTCAGCCGCTCGCACACGGCGAAGCCGTCGACGTCCGGCATCATCACGTCGAGCAGCACGAGGTCCGGCGGCTCGGCGCCGGCGCGCTCGAGGCCCTCGCTGCCCGAGCCGGCGGTGATGACGTCGAAGCCGTTGACCGACAGCAGATCGGCGAGCAGCTTGACGTTCGTCGGCGTGTCGTCGACGACGAGGATCCGCGCCGCAGTCACGACGCACCTCTCGCGCGGCGCTGCGCGAGCGCCGTGGCGACCGTCGCGAGGAACGTCTCCAGGTTGACCGGTTTGCTCACGAACGCGTCAAAGCCGGCCGCCATGATCACGCTCCGGTCCTTGGGCATCACCGACGCGGTGAATGCCAGGACCGGGATGGCGCGGGTCGCCGGCGCTGCCCGGAGCTTCGCGAGCGCGTCGATCCCGCTCATCCCGGGCAGGTGGATGTCCATCAGTACGAGATCCGGCGAGCGCTCGGCGGCGAGCGTGAGCCCGTTCTCCGCGGTGAGCGCCTCGATCGTACGGTAGCCGTGCACTTGCAGGAGGTCGCGCGCGAGCCTGCGGTTCTGCTCGTTGTCCTCGACGATGAGGATCAGCTCATTCGCCATGACGGGTGGGGAGCCTGACGGTGAAGGTCGAGCCCTTCCGGGGCTCGCTCTCGACCCGGATCGTGCCGCCGTGCAGCTCCACGAAGCGGCGCGTGAGGGCGAGGCCGAGGCCGGTGCCCTCGCGCTTGCGGGTGGCGTCGGTGCCCACCTGCCGGAACGCCTCGAAGATCGCCTCCTGGTCCGCGGGCGCGATGCCGACGCCGGTGTCGCTGACGGCGATCTCCGCGCTGCCGTTCAGCAGCTTCGCGGTGACGCTCACCGACCCGCCGCGGGGAGTGAACTTGACGGCGTTGGAGAGCAGGTTGAGCACGACCTGCTTGAGCTTGCGCTCGTCGCCGCGGAAGCTGTGCAGCCGCGGGTCGGTGTCGAGCCGGAGCGCGACGCCGCCGCGCTGGGCGCGCTCGCGCACCAGCGTCAGGGCATTATCGAGCGCGCCGCGCAGGTCGAACTCGGCGAGCTCGAGCTCCATGCGGCCGGCCTCGATCTTGGAGAGATCGAGGATATCGTTGATGAGCGACAGCAGGTGCCGGCCCGAGGAGTGGATGTCGTTCACGTACTCCTCCTGCTTCGCCGTCAGCTCGCCGAAGTAGCGTGCCGCGAGCATCTCGGAGAAGCCGATCACCGCGTTGAGGGGCGTGCGGAGCTCGTGCGACATGTTGGCGAGGAACGCCGACTTGTGCTGGTCGGCGATCTCGAGCTGGTGGCTCTTCTCCTGGATCTCGTGGAACAGCCGCGCGTTCTGGATCGCGATGACCGCCTGATCGGCGAAGGTCCTGAGCAG
This sequence comes from Burkholderiales bacterium, assembly GCA_050741515.1. Classification (GTDB taxonomy): domain Bacteria; phylum Pseudomonadota; class Gammaproteobacteria; order Burkholderiales; family SG8-39; genus DATEDA01. The sequence continues at coordinate 3,115 of JBOIFD010000012.1, read as the reverse complement.
AGCGATCTCCTTCTCGGAGAACGAGCCGAGGTGCTCGCGGCCAAGGAAGATCGCGCCGATCCCCCGCTCCTCCCACACCATCGGGGCAAAGATCACCGACTTGATGCCGGTCGCCGTGCACCCGCGCCGGGTCGCGCCCGGCACGTCCGCGCCGTGCTGCGCGTCGGGGTAGTGGATCACGCAGCGGTCCACGATGGATCTTCCCGACCCCGAGTCCCGGTCGACCGCGAGGGGGAAGACGCGCTCGAGCTCCTCCCGGCCCGGGCCATGATAGGCAGCGAGACCGAGCAGCCCGTCCTCCCCGACGAGGTTGATCCCGACCAGCCGCCCGCCGAACAGGCCTTGGCAGCGCTCGAGGATCTTGTCGAACACGGGCCTCGCGTCGGCGATCGAGCTGCTGATCGCGCTCAAGACCTCGGCGGAAGCCCGCTGCTGGTCCAGAGCCTCCTTCGTCTCGTTAAACAGACGGACGTTCTCGATCGCGATCGCCGCCTGGTCGGCGAAGGTGCTCAGCAACTCGACCGACTGCGGGAGGAACGGTCCGGGCTCGACCTTGCTGACGTGCATCACGCCGAGCACTACATCGCCGTGCACGATCGGCACATACAGGGTGCTGCGGAAGCCTCGCGCCCGCATCACGTCGCGCGACTTCGCGCTGCCAAGCGGGTCGGTCTCGTGATCGCTGACGACGAACGGAGATCTCCTCCTGACCGCTTCGGCGATCGGGCGGACTTCGCTCAGCCGTACCGGAAACGCACCTCGGAGGATCTCGTCCTTGGCCGGGCCGACGGAGGTATATGCGGCAAGATGCAGCTCGTCCCCCACGACGCGCGAGACGTTTACCGAGCATCCGCCGGCCAGCCGGCTTGCGCTGGTGATGATCGCGTCGAACACCGGCTGCGTGTCGGTCGGCGAGCTGCTGATGACCTTCAGGATCTCCGCAGTCGCCGTCTGCCGCTCGAGCGACCCGGTCAGCTCGCGGTTCTTCGCCTGCAGCTCCTGGAAAAGCCGGACGTTCTCGATCGCGATCAGCGCCTGGTTCGAAAACGTCGTTACGAGATCGATCTGCGCCGCGGTGAACGGCTCGACCCGCTCCTTCCACAGCGCGATCACGCCCACGACCGTGCCCTCGCGGATCATCGGCACGCCGAGCATGGTGCGGAAACCCCCGCGCTGCAGCGATTCGGGCCAGCGGTACACCGGGTCGGTCGCGGCGTCCTCGATGTGGACCGTGCGGCCTTCGAGCGCCGTGCGGCCGACCAGGGTGCTGCGACCGGGCCGGATCGGGTTGCGGTCGATGAAGTCGCGGAACTCGGCAGACGCGCTGAAATCCGCTGCGAGCCGGTACACGTCGCCCTCGAGCCGGAAGATGAACCCCTTTTCGGCTCGGACGAGCCGGGTCGCGTGCTCGATCAGCGTCCGCAGCACCGCATCCAGATCGAACGCGGAACGGCTGATCGCCTCCAGCACTTCACGAAGCGCGGTCTGCTGGGCGAGCGCAGCCGTGGCTTCGTCGCGGGCGCGCCGCAGCTCGATCTCCGCGAGCTTCCGTCGCGTCACGTCGCTCAGCGCACCGATGAGCCTCGTCACCCGCCCCTTGGCGCTGCGCACGGCGACGCCGCGGTCGAGCACCCAGCGATAGCCGCCGGCGGCATCGCGGATGCGGTACTCCAGCTCGAGATGGGGCGTACGTCCCCTGAAGTGGTCGACGGTCGCACGTCGATACGCCTCGAGATCCTCGGGATGGACGCGGGCGTTCCAGTCCTCGGGGCCGAGCTTCTCCGCCGGAAACGCGAAGAACGCCTTCGCCTGGTCGGAGAGGAAGAGCGCACCGGTCTCGACGTTCCACTCGTAGATCCCCTCGACCGCGGCGCGCATCGCAAACGCGTGGCGCTCCTCGCTCGCGCGCAGTGCCTCCTCGACGCGCTTCAGCTCGGTGATGTCCCCGGTCGACCCGACCATCCGATAGGCGCGTCCGCGGGCGTCGCGCAGCGCGACGCCGTGCTGGCGCGCCCAGCGCCAGGTGCCGTCGCGTCCGCGGTAGCGGTAGTCGCACTCGAAGCGCTCGGTTTCGCCCTTGAAATGGGCGACATGGGTCGCGTCGTACCGCGCGAGGTCGTCGGGATGGATGCGTCCCCGCCAGTCCCCGGGCGTCTTCAGCTCGCCCGGGGAGAAGCCCAGTGCGTTGCGAACGCGCTCGGAGTAGTGAATCGTGCCCTTCGCAATATCCCAGTCATAGAAGCCCTCGCTGATCCCGCGCAGCGCGAGCTCGTAGCGCGCCGCGCTCTCCCGCAGGCGCTCTTCGTTGCTGCGGTTCTCGGTGACGTCCTCGTAGGTGAGCAGGACGCCCACGCCAGGCACGAGCTCCGAGGCGATGTGCAGGATTCGACCGTCGGGCAGCGCCTCCTCGCGCTCGGTGCGCGGGCCGCGCTTCAGCGCCGCAAGCCGCTGGCGCGTGAGCGGACCGATCGCGCCCGGGTCGTGCCCCCCGCGCTCGGCGTCGAAACGAACGAAGGCCTCGAGCGACGTGCCGGCCTTGACGAGCTTGCGGGGATAGCCGCCCAGCGCGGCGAAGCGCGGGTTCCAGGCCGCGAGCTCGAGGTCGGCGTCGAACAGCGCGAAACCGACCGGCAGTCGGTCGCACACCGGCTGCAGCAGTGCCGTGACCGGCGCGGCGCTGCGCGCGCCGCGTGCGGCCTTCGCCCGATCATTCACCGCGATCCCTCCGACGGGGTCAGGATACCGCCCCGGCGCGAGCGCCGTCGACACCGGCCCCAGGGCCAACGGTCAAGCCGTGGGCCTGGGGTTCGGGGCGCCGTCGGCGTGCGCCGGGTGGACCGCGCGGAAGAGGCACGCGAGCGAGGTCGCGGCGGCGCGCGAGCGCGCGGGCCGGGTGCTATCCTTCGTGGCACTCGTGGTCAGCTTCCCGGTCATCGCGTTCGTCAACCACCTCCTCGCCGAGGAACAATGGGCGCGCGACAAGCTCGCGCCGTTCGCCGGCAAGCGAGTCCGCGTGACCGCCCCGGCGCTCCCCGATCTGGCGTTCGCCGTCGCGAACGATGGGATGCTCGAGGCCGCCGGCGAGGGCGACCCCGACCTGACCATCGCCCTGTCT
>JBOIFD010000011.1:0-5049 GCA_050741515.1 Burkholderiales bacterium | reverse complement strand
AGACGGCACCGTGACTCGCAGCATCCACGCCGACACGCTCGATGGTCGCGATCGACCCAATACCGATTGCCGGCCCCCGGGACGAGGGGTTTGCCCTTGGTCTGCACACGGTCAGTCCGCCTATGATTATCGGGAGCGCCTGGACAAGCTGAAGGATGCCTATTCTGTCCAGACCGCCAAGACGGCAGCTCGCGCCGTCCTGCTCATCGATGACCTGTATCGCTCGGGTGCGACCCTCGAAGCGGTCGCTGGCGCGCTTCGCAGCGACGGAAAAGCTGGAAAGATCTTCGCCCTGACGTTTACGCGAACTCGGAGCAACCGATGAAGAAGGTGTTTCTTGGTGGATCGCGGCGGCTCGCGCGATTGAGTCCGCAGATCAAAGAGCGTGCAGCGAAGATCGTTGCTGGCGGATTTCAAGTCTTGGTCGGCGACGCCAGCGGCGCCGACAAGGCGATTCAGAAATTCCTTGCGGACAAGGGGTACCCGAACGTCGTCGTGTTCCATTCCGGAACGGTTTGCCGCAACAACCTCGGGAAGTGGCCGACGCACGCAGTGAGAGTCGACCGGCCACAACGGGATTTTCTCTTCTACGCGGCGAAGGACTTGGCGATGAGCGAGGAAGCAGACTACGGGCTCATGCTCTGGGACGGGGAGAGTCAGGGCACGGTCAACAACATCTTGAATCTCCTCGAGCGAGGAAAGAAGGTGGTCGTCTACCTGTCGCCGCAGAAGGAATTTCTGACTTTCAAGGCCCCTGCCGATGCGGACGAGCTGCTTCGTCGCCTGCACCCGGATGTCGCCGAGGCCCTCGATAAGAGGGTCGGCGTTCGCCGGCGGATCGCTGCCTATCAACAGGCCCTCAGGTTGGCCTAAGGAATCGAATGCTCCGCCGGTTCCTCCGCCAAGTCGCCGCCCAGCAGGGGGGCTGTCATTTAAAAGCCGGCGTGGACGTCATTGCCGCCCTGCTCCCCGCAGCCGAGTTCGACGCGACGCGACGCTTCGGCCCGCTGACCGACGCCGAGCGCGACGCGTGGCGTGACCTGTGGCAGACGCTGCAGCGCTGATCGGCGGGCCTGGCTTGCGCGGCTGACCCGTTGGGCATACCTTTGCAGGCTGGTGGGCATTGTCCAGAGACCGACATGGGCGAGACCGCAACCCGGGAGCAGTTGATCGCGCAGTGGACCGAGCTCGTCAACGATCCGAGCCTGCAGGACCTGCCCTACAAGATCGAGCTCACTGCCGAGGGGAAGATCCAGATGAGCCCGGCAAGCAACTGGCACGGCAAGGTCCAGGCGCGCCTTGCGCGCGCGCTGGGGAACGCGCTTCCCGCGGGCGAGGTGATCACCGAATGCTCGGTGCTCACGAGCATCGGGGTCCGGGTCCCGGACGTCGCGTGGGCATCGAACGAGCTTCTCCAGGTGCAGGGCGACAGCACCCCGTTCACGCAAGCGCCGGAGATCTGCGTCGAGATCGTTTCGCGCTCGAACCGCAAGTCGGAGATCGACGAGAAGATCGCGGCCTACCTCGCGGCGGGCGCAAGGGAAGTCTGGATCGTCAGCACCGCGGGCCACATCGAGTTTCACGGGCCCGACGGACAGCGGCCGCAGAGCGAGTACCCGGCGAAGATCGAGCTCCCGCCGCCGCCCAAGACGCGCTAGCCGTGGTCGGGCTTCAGCCTCTTCCTCGTCAGCGGGCACTTCTGCCGGTTTCCCGTCGGGCATACCTTTGCAGGCTGGTGGAACCGACATGGGCGAGACCGCAACCCGGGAGCGGTTGATCGTAGCTTGGAGGGCAGAAAAGTGCGTGGCGCTATACTCTCGCCCAGCGAACGAGGAATTGCCGATGAACATGCCCGGAATCGAGTTTTTGCACGACACAAAAGGCCGTCGGAAAGCGGTTCTAATCGACCTGAAGAAGCACAAGCGGCTTTGGGAAGACCTGTACGACGCTTATCTCGCTCACAACCGACGCGGCGAGCGTCGTGAGTCCCTCGCAACCGTAAAGCGCCTTGTCGAGGCCGGCGCCAAGCGTAAGGCGCGTGGCTGACTACGCAGTCGTCTTTGCGCGATCGGCGCGTAAAGAACTGCAGAATCTTGACCCCCAAGCTGCCCGGCGCATCCTCAAAGCGATTGAAGCGCTAGTGGCCAATCCCCGCCCATCTGGAGTCGTGAAGCTGGAAGGCGCCAGCGATCTCTGGCGTATCCGGGTGGGTGAGTGGCGTGTGGTGTATCGCATCTCTGACCGAGACCATCTGGTCGACGTCATTGCTGTCCGCCACCGCCGTGACGCGTACCGATAGCCGCTGCCCCCTGACCGCTGCACCTACCCGGACGCGCGCACGAGCGGCGCGCGCCGGTGATGCGGAACGGTTCGTCGCGCCGCATCTCGCCCTGTCCAAAGTCCTGCCGCCGGGAGGCAGTATCGTGAAGGGTCTCCGTACTGTCTCGCCGTCGCTATCGGAAGCAGTCCATTTCCCGAGCACGGCCTACATCCCGACTCAAAGGAGTTCGGGAAAACAGCCGTGTGCGGCATAGCCGGCTGCTGGGAGCCGGGAGCGGCACCGCGCGACGCGCTTGCCGCGCGGGCTCGCACGATGGCGGACACGCTCGTCCACCGCGGTCCGGACACCGACGGCGTCTGGGTCGACGAGCGCGCCGGCGTCGCGCTCGGCTTTCGCCGCCTGGCGATCCTGGATCTCACGCCGCAGGGCCACCAGCCGATGGCGTCGGCCGACGGCCGCTACGTGATCGTCTTCAACGGCGAGATCTACGACTACCGGACGCTGCGCGCCTCGCTCGAGGAGGAAGGTCACGCCCCGACGTGGCGCGGGCACTCCGACACCGAGGTGATGCTCGCCGCTTTCACCGCATGGGGCGTCGAGCGCACGCTCGACCGGCTCGTCGGCATGTTCGCCTTTGCGCTCTGGGACTCGCGCGAGCGCACGCTGCATCTCGCCCGCGACCGGCTCGGCGAGAAGCCGCTCTACTACGGCTGGGCAGGCGGCGCGTTCGTGTTCGGCTCGGAGGTGAAGGCGCTGCGCGCGCATCCGGGCTTCCGGGCCGAGGTCGACCGCGAAGCGCTCGCGCTCTATCTGCGCTACGGCTACGTCCCGACGCCCTGGTCGATCTATCGCGGCGTGCGCAAGCTCCCGCCGGCCACGCATCTTGCGCTCTCGTCGGACGCCCTCGCGCGCAGGGCGGACCTTGCGCCGCGCGCCTACTGGTCGGTCGAGCAATCGGCGCGAGCGGGGCTCGCCGAGCCGTTCGAGGGCGGCGACGAAGAGGCGACGCAAGCGCTCGACGCCTTGCTTCGCGACGCGGTCGCGGGACAGATGGTCGCGGACGTGCCGCTCGGGGCGTTTCTATCGGGCGGCATCGATTCCTCGACCGTGGTCGCGCTGATGCAGGCCCAGAGCAGCCGGCCGGTGAAGACGTTCACCATCGGCTTCCACGAGGACGGCTACGACGAAGCGAGCCATGCCAGCGCGATCGCGCGGCACCTCGGCACGGAGCACACCGAGCTCTACGTCACCCCGCGCGAGGCGCTGGACGTCGTCCCGCTCCTGCCGCGGCTGTACGACGAGCCGTTCGCCGACTCGTCGCAGATCCCTACCCACCTCGTCGCGAGGCTCGCGCGGCGGCGCGTGACGGTGAGCCTGTCCGGCGACGGCGGCGACGAGCTGTTCGGCGGCTACAACCGCTACTTCTGGGGAACCGAGCTGTGGCGACGCATCGGCTGGATGCCGGCCGGCGGGCGAGCGCTCCTTGCGGGCGCGATCACGCTGCTGTCGCCGGCGGCGTGGGACAGCCTGTTTCGCGCGCTCGGTCCGGTGCTGCCCGCGAAGTTCAAACAGCCCGCCTTCGGCGACAAGGTGCACAAGCTCGCACGGCTGGTCGGGACTTCCGACCGGGAGGCGCTCTACGAGAACCTCGTCGCGTTGTGGCGCGAGCCCGGCGTGGTGCGCGGCGCGCCGGGCCCGGTTTGCGATACTGCGACGCGCTTCGGCACGGTCGACGCGCCCGAGGTCGCGCAGCGCATGATGTATCTCGACGCCGTCAGCTATCTCCCCGACGACATCCTGGTGAAGGTCGATCGCGCGGCGATGGGCGTGAGTCTCGAGACGCGCGTGCCGCTCCTCGACCACCGCGTCGTCGAGTTCGCGTGGCGGCTGCCGTTCGGGATGAAAGTGCGCGAGGGCCGCGGCAAGTGGCTGCTGCGCCGGGTGCTCTCGCAGTACGTGCCGGACGGGCTGTTCGAGCGGAACAAGATGGGGTTCGGCATCCCGCTCGAGCACTGGCTGCGCGGACCGCTGCGCGAGTGGGCCGAGCAGCTGCTCGACGCCGGGCGCCTCGAGCGCGACGGCTGGTTCGATCCCGCGCCGGTGCGCCGCCTGTGGCAGCAGCACCTGTCCGGCGCCTGGAACTGGCAGCACGCGCTGTGGACGGTGCTGATGTTCCAGGCGTGGCTCGACGCGGGGGGCGCGAGCGACGCATGAGCCCGCGGGGCCGCCCCAGGGGCGAATCCCGAGCGCGCGGGGCGCGAGGATAGTCCAATGAGCCGTCCGCGGCTGCTCTATCTCGTCACCGAGGACTGGTATTTCTGCTCGCATCGGCTGCCGCTCGCGGCGGCGGCGCGCGAAGCCGGCTTCGACGTGAGCGTCGCGACGCGCCTGCGGGAGCACGCCGACGAGATCCGCCGCGCCGGCGTCGAGCCGATCCCGATCGGCCTGTCGCGTCGCAGCGTGAACCCGTATCGGGAGCTCCGCTCGCTCGCGGAGATCGTCCGCACCTATCGCGCCGCGAAGCCGGACATCGTCCACCACGTGGCCCTGAAGCCGGTGATCTACGGCTCGCTCGCCGCACGGCTCGCCGGCGTGCCGTCGGTCGTCAACGCGCTCGCCGGTCTCGGCTACGTGTTCAGCTCTCATGACCGCAGGGCGCGGCTCCTGCGGCCGGCCGTCGAGGCGGTCTTTCGCACCCTGCTGGATCGGCCCGGCAGCCGGCTCATCGTGCAGAACCCCGACGACCTGGGGTTCCTCGTGAGCGAGCG
>JBOIFD010000010.1:0-5471 GCA_050741515.1 Burkholderiales bacterium | reverse complement strand
GGGCTTGCGCGGCCGGCTCGAGCGCCGCGATCGCGGCGCGACCCGCGGGCCCGGGCGGAAACGGCCATTCCCGATCGGTCGCCGGGGGGCCGAAGGCGGTGCGGGCGATGGGCAACTCCTCGGTGCTCGCGTGGTCCATGCCGTTCACCTCTGGTCGGATCTGAAGCGCCGAGCCTCGCACGCGCTCATTGCAGCCGTTCGCACCGCCCGCGGGCCCCAGTAGAATCGCGCTCCCGCCGCACCCCGAGCCGCGGGGTGGTCGCCGCCGCCCGTCATGCACCGCCCGATCGCAGCCGACATCGCCCGCCTCGCGTGGCCCATCTGGATCTCCCAGATCGCCATCATCGCGAACGGCGTGATCGACACCGTGATGGCGGGCCGTTACGGCACCCTCGACCTGGCCGCGGTCGGCATCGGCACGAGCGTGTACGTGACGCTGTTCGTCACGCTCATGGGCGTGCTGTTCGCGATTACCCCGACCGTGGCGCAGCTGCAGGGGGCGGGGCGCCACGCCGAGATCGGCGAGGAGGTGCGGCAGAGCGCGTGGCTCGCGCTCGGACTGGCCGCGGTGTCGGTTGCGGCGCTCACGCATCCCGGACCGCTGCTCGACCTGAGCCAGCTCGCGCCGGACGTGGCGGCGAAGACGCGCGCCTACCTGAACGCGATCGCGTGGGGCGTGCCGGCAGCACTGCTCTTTCGTGTCTTCCAGGGCTTCTCGACCGCGATTTCGCGGCCGCGGGTCGTGATGGCGCTGAACCTCGCTGCCCTCGCCCTGAAGATCCCGCTCAACTGGGTGTTCATGTACGGCCAGCTCGGGCTGCCGGAGCTCGGGAGCGCCGGCTGCGCCGCCGCGACCTCGACGATCGCGTGGCTCACCTGCGCGGCGGCCTGGACGTGGTGCCGGGTCGAGCGCGACTACGCACGCTATCGCGTGTTCGCACGCTGGTCGTGGCCCCGCTGGCGGGCGCAATGGCAGCTCGTCTCGCTCGGCGTGCCGATCGGGGCGACGTTCTTCGTCGACGTGACGGCGTTCACGTTCATGGCGCTGTTCATCGCCCGGTTCGGCGCGCTCTACTCGGGCGCCCACCAGATCGCGGCGAACCTCGCGGCGCTGGCGTTCATGCTGCCGCTCGCGATCGGCAACGCCGCCGCGGTGCTCGTCGGACAGGCGCTCGGTGCGCGCACGCCCGGCCGCGCCCGCGCGATCGGGATGACGGCGCTCGCCATTGGTCTCGGCTGCGGCCTCGCGGTGGGGGCGGCGCTCCTCCTCGCAGCGCAACCGCTCGTCCGCCTGTACACGAGCGACGTCGCGGTCCGCGATCTCGCCGCGACGCTGCTCGCGTTCGTCGCCGTGTATCACGTCTTCGACGCGGTGCAGATCGTCGTGGTGAGCGTGCTCCGGGGCTATCGGCACGCCTTCGTGCCGATGCTCGTCTTCGGGGTCGCGCTGTGGGGCGTGGGTCTGGGGGGCGGCTACGCGATCGGCATCGCCGGGATCGGCGTGCCGGCGCCGCTGGCGGCGAGCGGCTTCTGGCTCGCCGGGGTGATCGGGATGGCGCTCGCGGCGACGCTCGTCACCGCGTACTTCCTGCGGGTGAGCCGGGCGGTCTAACGGGCCCCGGCGGGCCGGACGCCGCCGAGCATTTCGTGCACCTCGTAGGTCATGACCGCGAGGTACGCGGCGAGCCCGAGATACAAGAGCCCGTAGCTCAGCCGCTGCTCGGCGGCCACCGTGTAGTAGGCCCGGTTCTCCGGCGCCTGCGGGTCGAACTTGATCGCGCGCCAGAGTTGCGGCGCTGCGAGGATCCCGATCAGGACGAGCATCGGGCTCGGCCGCCAGAGGAAGAGCCCGGCGAGGATCGGCACCCCGAGGAGCCAGACGCGCGGCGACAGGATCGCCGTGATGCGCCCGCCGTCGAGCGGCGAGACCGGGATCAGGTTGAAGAGGTTGAGGAAGAACCCGGCGTACGCCAGGGCGAGCAGCAGCTGGCTGTCGTAATGCCGCGCGAGGAAGTAGCACGCGACCGCCGCGGCGGTGCCGGCGACCGGGCCGGCGATGCCGACGTAGGCCTCGGTCTCCGCGTCGTGCGGCAGGTCCTTGAGCTGGATCCACGCGCCGACGAACGGGATGAACGTCGGCGCGCCGACGTCCAGGCCGCGCTGCCTCGCGGCGACGTAGTGCCCGAGCTCGTGGACCAGGATGAGGAGCACGAAGCCCACCGCGTACCACACGCCGAACACGAACGCATAGGCGAACACCGAGATCACCATCGTGAGGCCGGTGGTCGCGAACTTGCCGAGCTTGCCGGCCGAGAGCGCGAGCGCGAGGAGGGTCTTCACCACGGGCGTGGCCGGGTGTCCGCCACCCCAGCCCCGGAGGTCGATCCCGGGGGCGGACTCAGGCGTTCTCGTTGGCTTTCTTGCGCGCGAGGATCTTGCCGAGCCCCGCAACCAGGCCGACGCCGGCAATGGCGACGACCTTCCAGAACTTGGCGAGCAGCACGGCGAGCGTGGCGAAGAGGCCGAGCTTCTTCGCCGCGAAGCCGCCGACCAGCGCGGCCAGTCCGTACTCCGCGACCCGGTCGGTCGACGAGTCGAAGTCCGCGTAGCGCCGGCCGGTGTTGAACTCGAGCGCGCCGAGCAGGCGCTGCGCGATCGGCTTCTCCTTCGCGATCGACGCATAGTCGGTGACGAGGTTCAGGCTGATGTAGCCCTGGCGCCCGAGCGCGTAGGTGTTGTAGTTCACGCCGCGCGGCGACGCGCCGGCCTCGCTCTTGTCCTTGGTCGCGGCCGACCACACCAGCCGGTGGGTCGCCGCGTCGTACCGCGGCGCCTCGACCCAGCCGAGCACCTCCATCTCGGGGATGCCGCGGGCCTGGCGGTCGCGGTTTGCCTCGTCGGTGCCGGCTTTCAGGTTCGCGAGCAGCTCGTCGGCGTTCCAGTCCTTCGCGTCGTCGTCGCGGATGTAGCCGGAGTCGACGTAGCTCATCACCACGAACCAGTTCGCCTCGGGGTCGTCGGCCGGGAAGACCAGGCCGAGAAGCCCTGCGCCCACCCGGTTGCCCATCGCGGTCATGATGCGCTTGCCCTCGGCCGGCGGCACGTAGACGAAACCCTCCGGCAGCTTCAGCGTCGCCTGGTCGGTGAGCTTGACGTCCGACGGTCCCGGCACCGCCGCCGGCTTTGCAGCCTCGAAGGCGGCTTCGATTTCGGCGTCGGCCTGGCCTTGCGCTTGGACCGCGGCGGCGACGAGAAGCGCGGCCGCGGCCGCGGCGAGCCGCAGCCACGCCGCGCGTGCGAGCGTGTTCATGGTTGTCTCTCCCTGGAACGGTGCGGGCGATCCTAGCAGCGGGCGCGGCGGTCTCAGCCGGCCCGATGGCGCGAAAAGAGGAGGACTCCCCGTTCCCGCGGCTACGGGTCGCGCTGGTGTGCGCTCGCTGACACCCGGCGGCGCGACATTCTCCTCACTCGCGGGGGCGGCGCTTGGGGCGCGCGGACTGCACTCGCGTCCGCGGCTTGCGCTTCGCGTAGCGTGCCCGGAGCGCGGCCGCAAGAGCGATTCGCGCCCACGGTGCCGCGACCTCGCGCGATTCCATCGCCTCGTCGGGCGCGCGCCAGTACGCCATGGTCGTCCGCCGACCCCGTGCGGCGTAGACAAACGGCTCGGAGTTCGCCCGCTCGAACGCCGGGCGGGTCGCGTCGTCGGCCTTGAAATAGAGCACGTCGTCGGCGATGAGCGCGAACATCACGCCGTCGCAGTACAGGCCGTAACCGCCGAACATCCGGCGTGCCGCGACGTGACCGACCGTGCCGAGCAGCTCGACCGCGTAGTCGGCGAAGTCGCGCGTGGATTTCATCTCCGCCCCCGCGTGATCGGACTATGATAGCGATACTGCTCCACCGGAGTTCCGCGCATGGCACACTCGCACGGTCACTCGCACGGCCACTCGCACGCCCCGAAACGCCGCCCGCCGAGCCTCCGCCGCACCTGGCTCTTCGTCGCCGGCGCCGACGCGGCGGCGCAGGCCGCGGCGCTGGAGGCGAACCCGGACGTGATCGTGCCCGATCTCGAGGATTTCACGCCGCCGCCGCTGCGCCCGCGCGGCCGCGAGATGATCCTCGCCCTGCTCGAGAAGGCCCGCAAGCGCGGGATCGTCGCCGGCGTGCGGGTGAACCCGCTCGCCGCCGAGGGGCGCAACGACCTCGCGGTGGTGATCCAGGCCAAGCCCGACGTCGTGCTGCTGCCGAAGACCACCGCGCCGGAGCAGATCGTCGAGCTCGAGCGTGCGATCGCCGATCACGAGCGGCGCCTCGTGATCCCGACCGGCAGCACCGAGATCGTCCCCAACGTGGAGACTGCCGGCGGCCTCGTCGCCGCGCAGGCGATCCTGCGCGCGGCGAAGCGCGTGACCGCGTGCCTCGTCGCCGCCGAGGACATGGCGGCCGACCTCGGGGCGGAGCGCACGCCCGAGGGCATCGAGCTCGCGTACGTTCGGAGCCGATTCCTGGTCGAGTGCGTCGCCGCGGGGGTCGTCGCGATCGATGCGCCCTACACGTTCAGCGACCTGGAAGGGGTCCGTGCCGACACCCTCTACGCGCGCCGGCTCGGCTACCACGCGAAGAGCGTGGTCTCGCCGGCGCACGTCGCTGCGGTCAACGACGTCCTGACCCCCAGCGAGGAGAGCGTCGAGCGCGCGCAGCGGCTCGTCGCCGCGTTCGAGGCGGCGCGGGCCGAGGGCCGCGACCGCGTCGAGCACGAGGGGAGCCTGGTCGAGGTGCCGACCTACCTCACGGCCAAGCGGTTGATCGCGCGGGCCGAAGCGCTCGCCGGCTGGACCCACTGAACGCCGCCTCGGCGCCCGGGGCCGGCGTCAGGCGAATCGGGTGGTTGCGGCGAACCGGCCGCGCGGCGCCGCGCGAGCTGCGTGAAACTTCTCATCCCGACGCGCGCCGCCATATTGTTGCCAGAATCCTCCGGCACGCTTCCCTTTCCCGCGCCCACCCGGGCCACAGCCGCAGCGCGTAATCGCAACCGTCGCGGCCCGGTGGCGGGCCGGACCAACCAGCGAAACGTGCTCATGGAAACCAAAACCAACTCTTCGGCGCGCGGCCTGGGCGGCTGGGCCATGTTCGCCGACTTCTCGGGCCTGCTGCTCAAGGCATCGGCGGCCGGCCTCGCAGCCAGCCTCCTCGTCGGCGGCGTCGTCCTCCTCGTCGCAAGCTTCGGCGGCTAGGCCGGTCGCCGTTTCCCCTCCTCCTCGCGAGGAGGTGCCTGCGTAGCAGGCGGGGTGGTGCGTAGCCCCGCAGGAAGCTGCGGGCCGGTGGCTGGGGCGAGCGAACCCTTCCCCCGGGGTTCCTCTAGCGTGGTCGCCTCCTTCCACGACGCGGCGCCGCCTCCTCGCGCCGGTCCCCAGTCCCCTGGCCCCCAGCTCCCTGGGTATTTTTTCCTCCCTCCCTTCGGCGCGAGCAAT
>JBOIFD010000009.1:0-18897 GCA_050741515.1 Burkholderiales bacterium | reverse complement strand
GCCGGCAGCACCACCTCCGGAACGAAGCGCCGGAACAGCGCGAGCGTGGCGCCCGCCTCGAAGCCCGCGTTCATGATGAAGTTCTGGCCGAACACGTGGAACAGCGGCAGGAAGGCCGCGAGACGGTCGGACGAGTGGTACCGGCACAGGCTCGCGGTGGTCCGGGTGTTGGAGCCGACGTTCGCGTGCGTGAGGGTCACGCCCTTCGGGAAGCCGGTCGTTCCCGAGGAGTACAGCAGCACCGCCGGGTCGTCGGGATCCATGTTCGCCGCGCGGGTCGACGGGTCGCCGCGCGCGAGCCAGTCCTCGAGCGCGATCTCGTCCGGCTGGCCGCCCTCGCACAGGACCGTGTGCTCGACCGACGGACACTCGGGGCGGGGCAGGTTGGGCAGCAGCTCGGCAGTCGTGAACACGACCTTCGGCCGGGCGTCGTTCACGATGTAGCGCACTTCCTCCCACTTGAAGATGGCGTTGATGGAGACGACGATCGCGCCCGCCTTGAGCCCAGCGAGATAGGCGAGCGCGAACGCCGGAATGTTGGGGAGGTAGAGCGCGACGCGGTCGCCGTGGCGCACGCCGTGCCGGGCGAGCGCGTCGGCGAGCGCGCTGGCGCAGTAGTCGAGCGTCTCGTAGGAGACCTGCTTGCCCTCGAACAGGATGGCGGGGTGGGTCGGGAGCCGGTGCGCGGCGCGCTCGACGTGCTCGGCGACGTTCAAGCTAGAAGTTCACGTTGGTCTTGCCCTTGAGCTTCAGCATCGCGCGCGCCTCGTCGGGCGTCGCGATCTCGAGGCCGAGCTCCTCCAGGATCCGGCGGACCTTGGCGACCTGCTCCGCGTTGGATCTCGCGAGCGCGCCCTTGCCGATCCACAGGCTGTCCTCGAGGCCGACGCGGACGTTGCCGCCCAGGACCGCCGACAGCGTCGCGACGTACATCTGGTTGCGCCCGGCGCCGAGCACCGACCAGAGGTAGTCGGCGCCGAACAGGCGGTCGGCGGTGCGCTTCATGTGCAGCACGTCCTCGGGGTGCGGGCCGATGCCGCCGCGGATGCCGAACACCGACTGGATGAAGAGCGGCGGCTTCACCAGGCCGCGGTCGAGGAAGTGCGCCGCGGTGTACAGGTGGCCGATGTCGTAGCACTCGATCTCGAAGCGGGTGGCGTTCCCGCTGCAGGACTCGAGGATGTGGGCGATGTCGCGGAACGTGTTCTTGAAGATCCGCTCGTCGCTGCCGGCGAGATACGGCAGCTCCCAGTCGTGCTTCCAGTCCTTGTACCGCGGGACCATCTCGTAGAGGCCGAAGTTCATCGACCCCATGTTGAGCGAGGCGACCTCGGGCTCGAGCCGGAGCGCCGGCTGCAGCCGCTCTTCGACGGTCATCGTCGGCGCGCCGCCGGTGGTGAGGTTGATCACGACGTCGGACGCGGCCTTGATCTGCGGCAGGAACTGCTTGAAGACCGCCGGATCCTGGGTCGGGCGGCCGTCGGTCGCGACCCGCGCGTGCAGGTGGACGATCGCCGCGCCGGCGGTGGCGGCGCCGATCGCCCCGTCGGCGATCTCCTCCGGCGTCACCGGCAGATGCGGCGACATGGTCGGGGTGTGGATCGCGCCGGTGACGGCACAGGTGATGATGACCTTGCGTTGCGCGGCGGCCATGCTCCCTCCTCACACCAGGCGCTGGACGTCGCCGCACACCGCGAGCGCCTGGCCGGTGATGTGCCGGCCGGCCGGCGTCGCGAGAAACAGCGCCATGTTCGCGATATCCTGCGCGCTCACAAACGTCTTGAGACTGACCGGCTCGAGCAGGCGCGCCTTCATCTCGTCGAACGTCACGCCGTGGGCCCGCGCCTTGGCGTCGATCACGCGATTGATGCGGTCGCCCTCGACCGCGCCCGGCTGGATGCAGTTGACGCGCACCTGGTCGGGGCCGGCCTCGATCGCGAGGCTCTTCGTGAAGCCGACGACCGCCCACTTCGCCGCCGAGTACGGGGATCGCAGCGCGAAACCGAGGCGGCCGGCGGCCGATGACAGGTTGATGATGCTCCCGCCGCCAGCGGCCTTGATCAGCGGCATCGCGAGCCGCGTGCAGTAGAACATCCCGTTCAGGTCGACGGCGATGCAGCGGTCCCAGTCCTCCGGCTTGATGTCCTCGACCTTGGCCGTCGGGCCGGCGATCCCGGCGTTGTTGACCAGAACGTCGAGGCCGCCCAGCTCGCGCCTGACGTCGGCGAAGAGCCGCTCGACGTCGGCGAGATCCGCGACGTCGGCGACGCTTTGCGTCACCGCCGGCAGAGCGCGCTTCGCCTCCGCGAGCGCGGTCTGGTCGACGTCGCAGATGTGAACGCGCGCGCCGTGCTCGACGAAGGTCGCCGCGATCGAACGGCCGATTCCGGCGGCACCCGCGGTCACCAAGACGCGCAGACCCTGTGCGGACACGTTCATTCGGATCTCCCTGGTCGTTCCCCCGCCGGCCGATGCCGCGAGCCGGACGCACGGCGCGGAAGTGTAGCGCGTTCGGCACCGCTAGAATCGGCCCACGATGAACGTCCTCGGGATCGAAACCGCGACCGAATGGCTGTCGCTCGCCGTCAGCGTGGACGGCGCGATGCACGAGCGTTCGCTTCGCGCCGGACACCGGCACGCCGAGCTCGTGCTGCCCGAGATCGACGGGCTGCTCGCCCGGGCGGGGATCGGCGTCGGCGATCTCCACGGCATCGCCTTCGGCGCCGGCCCTGGGTCGTTCACCGGGCTGCGGATCGCCTGCGGCGTCGCGCAGGGGATTGCAGTGGCGCGTCGCCTGCCGGTGCTGGGCGTCGGCACGCTTGCCGCGATCGCCGCGAGCACCGGCGCGCCGCGCGTCGTCGCCTGTCTCGATGCGCGCATGCACGAGGTGTATCATGCCGCCTACGAGCAGGACGGCCGGCACGAAGTGATTCCACCCGGATTGCACCGCCCCGGCGAGGTTCCCCTTCCCGAGGGTGATGGCTGGGTCGGCTGCGGCGGCGGCTTCATCGCGCATCGCGCGCCGCTCGCCGCGCGCTACGGCGCGCGCCTCACGGCGGTTCTTCCCGAAGTCTTCCCCTCGGCGGCGGCGGTGGTGCGCCTCGCGGCGCCGCGATTCGCAGCGGGCGAAGGCAGCGAACCGGCGGCGGCGGCGCCGCTCTACCTGCGCGACCGCGTCGCGCTGAAGACGCGCGAGCGATGAGCGCCGTTCTCCGTTCCGAGCCCTGGATCCAGCCGCTCGCCGAGCGCGACCTGGAAACGGTCGCGGCGATCGAGCGCGAGCTCTATGAATTCCCGTGGACGCTCGGCAACTTCGGCGATTCCCTGGCGGCCGGCTACAGCTGCTGGGGCGTTCACTCGGACGGCGGGCTGATCGGCTACGCCGTGATGACGCTCGGCGCCGCCGAGGCCCACCTGCTGAACCTCAGCATCGCCGAGCCCTGCCAGCGGCGCGGCTACGGGACGCGGCTCCTCGAGCAGCTGCTGCAGGCCGCGCGCGCGTACGGCGCGGACATGCTCTTCCTCGAGGTGCGCCCGTCGAACCTCTCGGCGCGAGCGCTCTACGCGCGGCGCGGGTTCCGGCAGGTCGGCGTCCGCAAGGGCTACTACCCGGCCCGGAAGGGCCGGGAGGACGCGCTCCTGCTGAGCCTCGCGCTGTGAGCATGCGGCGCGAGCGGATTCTCGCGGAGCTCGAGCTGGGGCCGCGGTGGCGGCTGCGCGGACGGGCGCGACGCGCGGAGGATCCGCGGGTCGCGGGCGACCGCCGACCGCCTCTCGACGACGTCGCCGCCGACCGACCCGCCCGACTGGAGGTCGCGCCGGCTTCCCTCGACCTCGACGATCGTGCGGCGCGCATCGCGCGGATGGACTGGGCCGAGCTCAAGGCGACGGTGGCTGCCTGCGAGGCGTGCGCGCTGTGCCGCACGCGCACCCACACCGTCTTCGGCGTCGGCGACGAGCGCGCGGCCTGGCTGATCGTCGGCGAAGCGCCGGGCGCCGAGGAAGACGCGCGCGGCGAGCCGTTCGTCGGCCAGGCCGGGCGGCTCCTCGACAGCATGCTGGCGGCGATCGGGCTCAAGCGGGGCGAGGACGTTTATATAGCGAACGTCCTCAAATGCCGCCCGCCCGGAAACCGGAACCCGGAGCCTTACGAAGTCGTGCAGTGCACGCCGCATCTCGTCCGGCAGATCGAGCTGATCCGGCCGCGGCTGATCCTGGCGATGGGGCGGGCGGCGGCGCAGACACTGCTCAATACGGAGGCGAGCATCGCCAGCCTGCGCGGCCGGATCTTTCGCTATCAGGGCGTGCCGACGATCGTCAGCTACCATCCGGCCTACCTGTTGCGGAGCCTGCCGGACAAGTCGAAGGCGTGGGAGGACCTGTGTTTCGCCCGCGCGACCATGCAGGAGCTGCGCGCCGCGCCGCCGAACTCGCTCGCTCAACCAGCAGAAGGGGAACCCCGATGAAGAAGCCATGGGCTGCAATCGCCGCGATCGCCGCGTTGGCCGTCTCCGGCTGCGGTTACAACGAAATCCAGCGCAAGGACGAAGGCGTGACCGCGGCCTGGTCGGAGGTGGTGAACCAGTATCAGCGCCGCGCCGACCTGATTCCGAACCTGGTGGAAACGGTGAAGGGGTTCGCCCAGCAGGAGAAGGATGTGCTGACGCAGGTCACCGAGGCACGCTCCCGCGTCGGGCAGGTCAAGGTGACGCCCGAGATGCTGAACGACCCGGCGGCGCTGCAGCGGTTCCAGCAGGCCCAGGGCGACCTTTCGGGCGCGCTGTCGCGCCTGCTGGTGGTCGTCGAGCGCTACCCGGAGCTCAAGTCCGACAAGAACTTCCTCGAGCTCCAGGCGCAGCTCGAGGGAACGGAGAACCGCATCGGGGTGGCGCGCAACCGCTACATCAAGGCGGTCCAGGACTACAACGTGCTGGTCCGCGAGTTCCCGGTGAACCTCACGGCCATGGTGCTCGGGTACAAGACGAAGGCCAACTTCACGGTCGAGAACGAGCGCGCGATCCAGACCGCGCCCAAGGTCGATTTCGGCAAGCCCGGAGAGAAGAAGTAGCGCGATCCCGCCGGAATGTCCACCGCCCGCTCGCGCCGCGCCGCATTTGTTTGCGGGATTGCGCTAGCGCTTGCCGCGCAGGCCCAGGGCCTCGTCCCGATCCCGCCGCTCACGACGCGGGTCAACGATCTCACCGGCACGCTGACCGCGCAACAGGCGGCTGACCTCGAGCGGCAGCTCGCCGCGTTCGAGGCCCGCAAGGGCAGCCAGATCGCGGTGCTCATCGTGCCGACGACGCAGCCCGAGGCGATCGAGCAGTACGCGATCCGGGTCGCCGATCAGTGGAAGGTGGGCCGCAAGAACGTCGACGACGGTCTCATCGTCGTCGTCGCCAAGGGCGACCGGAAGCTCCGCATCGAGGTCGGGTACGGCCTCGAGGGCGCGGTGCCGGACGCGATCGCATCACGCGTCATCCGCGAGGTGATCGCGCCGCGCTTCCAGGCGGACGACTACTACGGCGGACTGGATGCCGGGACGAAGGCATTGATGCGGCTGGTCGAGGGCGAACAGCTCCCGGCGCCGAGCTGGCCCCCGCCCGGCGCGGGTCCGCGTCCGGATCTCGAATCGCTGCTCGTGACCCTGCTCGTGGTGATCGTCGTGGCGGGCAGCATCCTGACGAAGGTGCTGGGGCGCTTCGCGGGCTCGGCCGCCACCGGCGGCGTCGCCGGCTGGCTCGTGAAGTTCATCGTCGGCTCGACGGCGCCCGGCGTGGTCGCGGGGCTGCTGGCGTTCGTCTTCACGCTGCTGATCGGCGCGGTCGGCCGCGGGGTCGCCGGCGGGCAGCGCGGCGGCTCGGGCCGCGGTCCCTGGATCGGCGGCGGCGGCTGGTCCGGAGGCGGCGGCTGGTCGGGAGGCGGCGGCTGGTCGGGAGGCGGCAGCGGCGGCGGCTGGTCCGGAGGTGGTGGCGGGTTCGGCGGCGGTGGCGCCTCCGGCAGGTGGTGAACCGATGCGCTTCCTTCGCCATCTCCTCATGGACAGCTGGTCGGTGCGCCGCGCGTTTCCGCGCCGCGCCATGGAGGCGATCGAGCGCGCCATCGTCGAGCAGGAACGCCGCCACGAGGGCGAGCTGCGCTTCGCCGTCGAAGCCGCGCTGCCGCTGACCGACTTCGCCCGCGGGGTCTCCGCCCACGAGCGCGCGATCGACGTCTTCGGCCGGCTGCGGGTCTGGGACACGGAGCAGAACTGCGGCGTCCTGATCTACCTCCTCCTCGCCGACAAGCGGGTCGAGATCGTCGCCGACCGCGGCATTCACCATAGGGTCGGCGCGGCGGCGTGGGAGGCGATCTGCGGCGCGATGCAGCGCGAGTTCGCCGCCGGCCGCTTCGAGCACGGCGCGATCGTCGGGGTGCAAGCGATCAGCGATCTGCTCGCGACCCACTATCCGCCGCGCGGCGAGAATCCGGACGAGCTGGCGAACCGGCCCGTCGTCGTCTAGCCGCTCAGCCGCCCGACCGTTCGGCCGCGGCAATCCGCAGTTCCAGCCGCTGCGAGCGCTCCAGCACCGCCACCGTCGGCGCGGCCGGCGCGACCGCTTCAGCCGCGATCAGGACGGACCGGCGGCTTCGCCATCCCGATCAGCTGGAGCGAGTCGCCGTCGCGCTGGTTGCGGAGGTGGCGGCGGCGCACCAGCACCATCGAGCCGCTGACGAACAGGCCGAAGAGCACGATGATGATGTAGATCGACAGGTCGCCCCGGAGCATGGTGGCGTAAAGGGCGAGCATCGTGAGGATCGACAGGTTCTCGTTGAAGTTCTGGACCGCGATCGAGTGTCCGGCGCCCATCAGGATGTGGCCGCGGTGCTGGAGCAGGGCGTTCATCGGCACGACGAAGAACCCCGCCAGCGCGCCGATCGCGATCATGAGAGGGATCGCGATCCACACCTCCCGCACGAAGTTCATCACGATGACGAGCAGTCCCATCGCGATCCCGACCGGGAGCACGTCGACTGCCTTCTTCAGGGGGATGAATTTCGCGGCCGCCACCGCGCCGACGCCGATGCCCACGGCCGTGATTCCCTGCAGCGCAGTCGCCTTCGACAACGGGTAGCCGAGGGCGACTCGCGCCCACTCGAGGACGATGAACTGGAGCGTCGCGCCGGCGCCCCAGAACAGCGTGGTGGTGGCGAGCGAGATCTGGCCGAGCTTGTCCTTCCAGAGCAGGCGGCAGCAGTGGTAGAAGTCGTGGATCAGGTAGACGGGGTTGCTGCGGGGGAGGTGGTGGTCGACGCCGGTGTCCGGGATATAGAGGTTGAAGATCGCCGCGATGACGTAGCCCAACAGGATGATGGCGATCGCTGCCTCGCCCGGCGTGTCGATGCCGGTGTCGATCCGCGGGATGTCCAGCCCGAGGAGGCTGCGCGACAGCGTTTCGCTGACGAGGGCTCCGCCGAGGAGCGTGCCGAGGATGATCGAGCCGACGGTGAGCCCCTCGATCCAGCCGTTCGCCGCGACCAGCTGCTCGGGCGGGAGCAGCTCGGTGAGGATGCCGTACTTGGCCGGGGAGTATGCGGCGGCGCCGAGGCCGACGATCGCGTAGGCGGCGAGGATGGCGAGATACTCGGGGGCGCCGGGCGGCGTGAGGGCGACGTAGAACAGCATCATCAGGCAGCCGGCGACCTTGACGGCGTTGGTGATGAACATCACCCGCCCCTTCGGCATCGAATCGGCGAACGCCCCGACGAACGCCGCGAGCACGACATAGGAGACGGTGAAGAAGAACTTGAGCATCGGCACCAGCCAGGCCGGGCCCGCGAGGTCGGCGAGGAGCTGGATCGCGGCGATGAGCAGCGCGTTGTCGGCGAGCGACGAGAAGAACTGCGCCGCCATGATGGTGTAGAAGCCGCGCTTCATGGCTGGCGACTGCGGCTAGCGCGCACCCGGCGCCCGGGAGCGTCGGTCCGGCGCCGGGGAGGAAGCGGCCTGCTGGATGGGAGTGTTGATCGCGGTCCCGCTCCGCCCGGCGTGGGTCGCGGCGCCATAAGTTTGGTTCATGGCGGGTTTTATGGTTGAATAGCGGCGCGCAGGATAGCACTAAGGCTCCGGCCAAGGCCATGGTGACGGCCGCGGTCGCGACCACTCCCGAATCGCTCAACAGGGCCACCCCATGGCGGATCGCCGGCTCCAGGTGTTCCACGCCGTCGCCAAGCAGATGAGTTTCACCAAGGCGGCCGAGACCCTGTTCATGACCCAGCCTGCGGTGACCTTCCAGATCAAGCAGCTCGAGGAGCACCTCAACACCCGCCTGTTCGAGCGCGGTCACGGGAAGATCGCGCTCACCCCGGCGGGCGATGTCGTGCTCGAGTACGCCGAGCGGATCCTCGCGCTGTCCGCCGAGCTCGAGACGCGGGTGCGCGAGATGACCGGGCGGCTCTCCGGGCCGCTCCTGATCGGGGCGAGCACCACGATCGCGGAGTTCCTGCTGCCGCGCGTCCTCGGCGAGTTCAAATCGCTGCATCCCGACGTGCAGCCCAAGCTCACGGTGGCGAATTCGGAGACGATCGAGAACCGGGTCGCGGAGCACACGCTCGACCTCGGGCTGATCGAGGCGCCGTCGCACCTGCCGGCGCTGCAGACCGAGGTGTGCTGCGAGGACGAGCTGCAGGCGATCGTGACCGCCAGGCACCCGCTCGCGAAGCTGAAGAGCGTGACCCCGAAGCAGCTCGTCCCCTATCCCTACATCAGCCGGGAGACGGGCTCCGGCACCCGCGAGTTCACCGACCTCTACTTCCGCAAGGCGGCGATCGCGCCGGGCGAGCTCGACGTCGTCATGGAGCTCGGCAGCCCGGAGGCGCTGAAGGGCGTGGTCGGCACCGGGCTCGGGTTCGCGATCGTCTCGAAAGCGACGGTGGCGAAAGAGCAGCGGCTCGGCGAGCTGGTCGCCATTCCGCTCGCGCCGCGGCTGATGCGCTCGCTGTCGCTGGTCTATCCGCGGGAGAAGTTCCGCTCGCGGCTGGTGAACACGTTCGTCGACTTCGCCAAGGCCCGGCTGAGAGAGGTCGTCGCGTAGCGCTGCGTGCTGGTGACTCCGTGCCTCGCCCGATCCGCGCCGTGTTCGACATTGCCGCGTTCCGCGAGAACCTCGCGGTCGCGCGCGCCCGCGCGCCGCACGCGCGCGTCTGGGCCGTGGTCAAGGCGGATGCGTACGGCCACGGCCTGGAGCGCGCGGTCCGCGCTCTCGAGGCCGCGGACGGCTTTGCGCTGCTCGATCTCGCGGATGCCGTCCGGCTGCGCGAAAGCGGGGTCACGAAACCGATCCTCCTGCTCGAGGGGGTGTTCGCGGGAGACGATCTGCACGCGGTCGCGGAGCACGGACTGACGATCGTCGTCCACGACGCCGAGCAGATCGCGATGCTCGAAGCGGCGGGCTTGCCGGCGCGCGTGGCGGTGTACCTGAAGATGAACTCCGGAATGAACCGGCTGGGCTTCGCGCCGGGCGAGTACCGGCAGGTCTTCGAGCGGCTCGCCCGCTCGCCGGTGGTGGCCGGCATCACGCTGATGACCCACTTCGCGGATGCGGACGAGACCCGCGGCGTGGCCGAAGCACTGCGTCGATTCGAGGCCGCTACCGCGCCCATCGAGGCGCCGCGCAGCCTCGCGAACTCGGCCGCGATCCTTCGCTATCCGGAGACGCAGGGCGACTGGGTGCGCGCGGGAATCATGCTCTACGGCTGCTCCCCGTTCGCCGACGTGCCGGCGGCGGCGCTGGGCTTGAGGCCGGTGATGACGCTCGCCTCCGAGCTGATCGGGGTCCGGGTGCTCGAGCCCGGCGACCGCGTGGGCTATGGCGGCGCCTTCGTTGCCGATCGGCCCATGCCGATCGGCGTCGTCGCGTGCGGCTACGCCGACGGCTATCCGCGCCATGCGCCGACCGGCACGCCGGTGCTCGTGAACGGCCAGCGCACCAACACGATTGGACGCGTCTCCATGGACATGCTCACGGTCGACCTCGCCGGGCTGCCGGAGGCCGGCGTCGGGGCGCCGGTCACGCTGTGGGGCGAGGGCCTGTCGTGCGACGAGGTCGCAGCCGCCGCGGGCACGGTGAGCTACGAGCTGCTCTGCGGCCTCACTCCGCGCGTGACCCGGATCGAGCGCGGGTGACCGTGAGCGCGCGGGCAGTCCCATGAGCGCGCGACCGAAGTCGATCTACGTCTGCAGCGACTGCGGCGGGCAGACGACGAAGTGGCAGGGCCAGTGCCCGCAGTGCGGGGGGTGGAACTCGCTCGTCGAAACGGTCGCCGGCCCGCCGGGCCAGCGCGGTCACCGGCCAGCCGGGAAGGCGGCGGCGCTCACGCCG
This sequence comes from Burkholderiales bacterium, assembly GCA_050741515.1. Classification (GTDB taxonomy): domain Bacteria; phylum Pseudomonadota; class Gammaproteobacteria; order Burkholderiales; family SG8-39; genus DATEDA01. The sequence goes on along the minus strand of JBOIFD010000009.1, from coordinate 8,536 downwards.
CTGTCGCGGATTTCCGCCAAGGCGTCGCCGCGGATGCCGACCGGCGTCGGCGAGCTCGACCGCGCGCTCGGCGGGGGGCTCGTCACCGGGCAGGTCGTGCTGATCGGCGGCGATCCGGGTATCGGCAAATCGACCCTGCTCCTGCAGGCGCTGGCGTGGATGAGCGGCGCGCGCAAGAGCGTCTACGTCACCGGTGAGGAGTCGGCGGAGCAGGTCGCGCTCCGGGCGCAGCGGCTGCAGGTCGACACCGCGGAGGTGCAGCTCCTCGCCGAGACCCAGCTCGAGCGGATCGCGGCGACGCTCGAGGCCGAGAAGCCGGAGATCGCGGTGATCGACTCGATCCAGACGGTCTACACCGAGGCGCTCCAGTCCGCGCCGGGGTCGGTCGCGCAGGTGCGGGAGTGCGCGGCGCAGCTCACGCGGCTCGCCAAGCAGCGCGGCATCGCGCTCGTGTTCGTGGGTCACGTGACCAAAGAGGGCGCGCTGGCGGGTCCCCGGGTGCTGGAGCACATCGTCGACACTGTGCTGTACTTCGAGGGCGATCCGAGCTCGAGCTTCCGGCTGGTGCGCGCGGTGAAGAACCGCTTCGGCCCGGTGAACGAGCTCGGGGTGTTCGCGATGACCGAGAAGGGCCTGCGCGGCGTGGCCAACCCGTCGGCGATCTTCCTCTCGCAGCATCGCGAGCCGGTAGCCGGATCGTGCATCCTCGCCACGAGCGAGAGCACGCGGCCGTTGCTGGTGGAGATCCAGGCGCTCGTCGATCGGACGCAAGCGCTGGCGCCGCGGCGCCTCGCCCAAGGCCTCGATCAGAACCGCCTCGCGATGCTGCTCGCGGTGCTTCACCGCCACGCCGGGATCGCGTGTTCGGACCAGGACGTGTTCGTGAACGCGGTGGGCGGGGTGCGGATCACGGAGCCGGCCGCGGACCTCGCAGTGCTGCTGGCAGTCTTCTCGAGCTTCCGCGAGCAGCCGCTGCCGGCGAAGCTGGTCGTGTTCGGGGAGGTCGGACTGGCCGGCGAGGTGCGCCCCGCGCCGCGGGGCCAGGATCGGCTGCGCGAGGCGGCGAAGCTCGGCTTCCGGCGCGCGCTGATTCCCAAAGCGAACGCGCCGAAGCAGCCGATCGACGGCCTCGAAGTGATCGCAGTCGAGCGGCTGGCGGACGCGCTCGCGGCGCTAGCCTGAGGCGAGTCGCGCCGCCGCGACGCCGCTGCGCACCGCGGCCTCGAGGGTGGCGGGGTATTCGCTGGCGGTGTAGTCGCCCGCCAGGAGCAGGTTCGGGATCGGGGTCGCGTTGGGCGGTCGGTCGAGCCCGACCCGGCAGCTGAAGGTCGCGCGCCTCTCGGCGATGACCCGGGTCCAGCGCGGGGCGGGGAGCCCGGGGAGCGCATGCGAAAGCTCGACGTGAAGCGCAGCGGCGAGTTCCTCCTGGGCGAGCGACTCGTGCGCGCCCGAGCCGCTCAGCACGCATGCGATCAACCCGCGATGGCCCGACAGGCTCCCGCGGTCGAACGCCCACTGCGCTAGCCCCCCCCGAAGGCCGAGCATCGGGAAGGGCAGGGCGATCGGCTCGGGGTACTGCAGATAGCAGGTGTAGATCGGTTCGTGGTCGATCCGCTCGAGGCGATTCGCAAGCGACCCGAGGCCGGTGAATCCGGCGATCAAGCCTCCGGCGTGCTGCGACGCGCAAGCGACGATGACGTGGGTAAAGTGCTCGTGCCCGTCGACCCGGAACCCCTGCGGCGCCCGCTCGATGCGGCGGATCGCGGCGCCGAGATGAACGGCGCCACCGCGGGATGTGACATACCCAGCAGCCGGTTCGGGGAACAGCGCGGTGAGGTCGATACGGGGCAAGAGCAGGTCGCTCGCCCCGCGATCGCCTTCGATCGTGTCGCGCAGCACGTTGAGAAAGACTTGCGCCGAGGCTCGCGCGACGGGGGTATTGAGCGCCGCCGTGCAGAGTGGTTCCCAGAGCGCCGTCCGGACCATCTCCGGTTGGCGCTCGAGCCAGGCCTGGACCGTCTCGTCCTGCCGCAGGCGATAGCTTCGCCGCCGGTGGGCCGCGACCAGCCGGGCGGTCGCGATCCGATCGCCGAGCCCGACACCCTCGGCGCGCAGCAGACCGACGAGCAGGTGAAACGGCGGCGGCAGGCGCGCCGCCCGCAGGCGAAAGCCCGACGCCGAGCGCAGCTCGAGCGGCAGCCGCAGGAACGCATGCTCCGCGTCGACGCCGACGACCCGCATGAGGCGCAGCGCCTCGGCGTAAGCGCCGATGAGGATGTGCTGGCCGTTGTCGAGCTCGAGCCCTTCGACCATCACGCGCCTAGCCCGCCCGCCGAGGTGGCGCGACGCCTCGAACACCTCGACCGCAGCGCCCTCGCCGACCAGGGCGACGGCGGCCGCGAGCCCGGTCCAGCCGGCGCCGATGATCGCTACGCGGCGACTCACGGGAGGAGTTTCCTGTCCCTCACGCGGACGGGCGGCGCGCATTCAGGGCGGCCGCAACGATCGGCTTGGCCCAGGCCGGGGTTCCGCTCAGGTCCGCCGGGCCGACGATCCCGCCGCGTTCGAGATGCAGGACGAGCACCGGCCGCGGCCTCAGGCCGCGGGCGGGGTCGCCGTCCGCGCTGTTGTCGTAAACACGGAGGCTGCTAAGGCGCGGGAGGAGCCGGATCAGGTTGAGGCGGCTCGTGACATAGCGACGGCGGATGGCGTCCTCGGGAATGTCGTGTCCGCCCCGCGCGACGCGCGCCCGGACGCGCTGGACGTGGCGCGCGACGCTCGCGAGGCCCGCATACCAGACGTGCACCTCCAGCCCGGCATCGATCGCGGCCTCGAGCAACCGGGTGATGGTGTCGCCTCCGAGCGTCGTCTCGAACGCGAAGTTGGCCTGCTGGGCAATGGCTCGCTGCAGCAGGGTCACGCCCTGCTGCCACGCGAGACCGTTCGCTTCGCCGGCGCTCAAGGAGGGGTTCGCGGCCCGGAGGCGGCGCGCCGCGTCGTCCGGGTCGTAGAACTGCACGCCTTCCGCGCGGAGGAGCGCGCCGCCGATGCTGCTCTTGCCGGCGCCGTTCGTGCCGGCGAGCACGTAGATCGCTCCCACTCGAGCGGCTCAGCGCGCCTTGCGCGCGGCGGCCGCTGCGACCCTGCCCATCCGTTTCGGCGTCGCGGCGAATGCCCGTTTCATCCCCGTCGCCGCTGCGGTCGTCTGCTGGCTCGCAAACATCGCGTCGAACTCCGCCGTCAGCAGATCAAGCCGGCGGGCACCTTGCTCGACGAGTCGCACGTAGTCCTCGTACGAGAGGATCACCGCGCGTGGCCGGTTGCGGTTGGTCACGAGCGCGGCGCCGCGGTGGGCCACGGCGTGCAGGATCTGTCCGAACCGGTTTTTCGCCTCGGTGGCGGTGTAGGAGGCGGCGGGCTCGCGAGCAGCGGGTGACCGGCTGGGGGGGCGCATGAGGGTTCTCGGGAAACGGGTCCGGCCCAGTATAGCCAAAATGGCCAATTCGATCAATTCAGGCCGTCCGGGTCCTTGCGACCGCTACGCGGCGACCCAGGTGCGCCAGGCGATCCAGAGCTTGCGCAGCGGCGTCAGCGCGACGCGGTGCGCGAGCACGCGGTACCCGTCGCGGCGAATCTCGCCGAGCAGCGTGCGGTAGATCGCCGCCATCACCAGCCCGGGCCGCTGCGCCCGGCGATCTTCCTTGGGCAGCAGGGCGAGCGCGCGGTCGTAGTAGCCTTGGGCGCGCTCGACCTGGAAGTCCATCAGCCGTCCGAACCCGCGCGTATGGCGACCGGCGAAGATGTCGCCCGGCGCGACCTCGAATCGCTGCAACTCGTCGAGCGGCAGGTAGATGCGGTTCTTGCGCGCATCCTCCCCGACGTCGCGGATGATGTTGGTCAGCTGGAACGCGGTCCCGAGCATCTCGGCGTAACGGAGCGTCTGCCGGTTGGAGTATCCGAAGATTCCGGCCGCGAGCAAGCCCACTACGCCGGCGACGTGGTAGCAGTAACGCTCGAGCGCGCCGAAGTCGGCGTACCGCGCCTGGCGAAGATCCATCTCCATGCCGTCGAGGATCTCGTTCAGGCGCGCCGGCGTGATCCCGAACTCGGCGGTGAGCGGCGCGAGCGCCCGGGTCACGGGGTGATGCGGTGCGCCGCCGGCGAGCGCGGCGACCTCGGCCCGCCACCAGGCGAGCTTGGCCGCCGCGACCGCGGGATCGGAGGGCTCGTCGACGACGTCGTCGATCTCACGGCAAAAGGCATACAGCGCGGTGATCGCGCGGCGCCGCGGCGGCGGCAGGAAGAGGAACGAGTAGTAGAAGCTGGACCCGCTCGCCGCCGCTTTCTGCTGACAGTACTCGTCCGGGGTCATCAATGGACCTGGGAGAAGGCCGCGCGCCAGAGCATGAGCGGCCAGTCCGGAGCGCGCAGCGCCGGCCGGCGCCGAAAGACATCGCCGCGCACGCGATCGATCCGCTCGAGGATCCGCAGCCCGCCCTGCACGACCATTCGCAGCTCCCAGCCGATGCGGCCGGGCAATGCGCGGGCGAGCGGCGCGCCGGATTCTAGCAGCGCGCGCGTGCGCGACGTCTGAAACGCCAGCAGGCGCCCCCAGGCGTCGTCGGCGCGCGCCTCCGCGAGGTGGTTCTCGGACACCCCGAAGCGCGCCATCTCGTCCTGCGGCAGGTAGATGCGCCCCTTCCGCCAGTCGAGCGCGACGTCCTGCCAGAAGTTGACGAGCTGCAGCGCGGTGCAGATCGCGTCCGACCGGGCCAGGTCCCCGGGGGCCGCCGCGCCGTAGAGCTGCAGCATCAGCCGGCCGACCGGATTGGCGGACCGGCGGCAGTAGTCGAGGACTTCGTCGAACGTCCGGTAGCGCTGCTTCAGGACATCCTGGCGGAACGCATCGAGCAAGTCGCGGAACGGCGCGATCGCGAGGCCGTGCCGGCGGACGACTGCAGCGAGCTCGACGAACCGCGGCGAGCGCGGCGCGAGGCCATCGGCGATCCGCGCGAGCTCGATGCGATAGGCGTCCAGCTGGGCGAGACGTTCGGCCGGAGGGCGGTCGCCTTCGTCCGCGAAGTCATCCGCCGTACGGGCGAACCAGTAGATGGCGGCGACGGCCGGCCGGAGCCGCCGCGGCAGGAGCAGCGACGCGACCGGGAAGTTCTCGTAGTGGCCAACCGACATTCGCCTGCCTTTTCAATGAGATCGCTTCGCTTCGGCTGACAGTATAGGACCGGTCCGGTAGAATCCTCACCGCGCGCGAAGGTGGCGGAATTGGTAGACGCACCAGATTTAGGTTCTGGCGCCGCAAGGCATGGGGGTTCGAGTCCCTTCCTTCGCACCAGCACGCAGCTTCGCCAGAGCAACCGGGCATGCCGAACACGAACACGATCGAGAACCTGAGCCAGCTCGAGCGCCGCCTGACGATGGCGGTCCCGGTCGCCGACATCGAACGCCAGGTCGACGAGCGACTGAAGAAGCTCGCGCGCAACGTGCGGCTGCCCGGCTTCCGGCCGGGCAAGGTCCCGCTCAAGATCGTCGCGCAGCAATACGGTCCGCAGGTGCGGTCGGAGGTGACCGGCGATGCAGTCCAGAAGGCGTTCACCGACGCCGTGCGCGACCAGAACCTGCGCATCGCCGGCTATCCGCGGATCGAGCGCAAGGAAGGCGCGCCCGAGGGCGAGCTCCGGTTCAGCGCCACCTTCGAGGTCTATCCCGAGGTCGGGTTGGGCGACCTGGCGGCGGTGACCATCGAGCGCCCGACGCTCGCCGTCGGCGACCCGGAGGTCGACCAGACCGTCGCGGTGCTGCGCAAGCAGCGCACCCGGTATGACGCGGTCGAGCGCCCGGCGGCGGCGGGCGACCGTGTAACCGTCGACTACACCGGGACCATCGACGGGGCCGAGTTCCCGGGGGGGAAGGGCGCCGACTCCGCGTTCGTCCTGGGCGAAGGGCGGATGCTGCCGGAGTTCGAGGCCGGCGTGACGGGCCTCGCGGCGGGCGACGAGCGCACGATCGCCGTCACGTTCCCCGCGGACTACCAGTCGCAGGACGTCGCCGGCAAGACCGCGAGCTTTGCGATCAGCCTGAAGAAGGTCGAGGGGGCGACGCTGCCGGAGGTCGACGCGGAGTTCGCGCGATCGCTCGGGGTGGCCGACGGCGACCTCGCCAAGATGCGCGCCGAGGTCAGGGCGAACGTGGAGCGCGAGGTGAAGAAGCGGCTCGGGAGCCAGCTGAAGGCGCAGGCGTTGCAGGCGCTGGTCGACACGACCCGGCTCGAGCTGCCGAAAGCGCTGGTGGACCTCGAGCTCGAGCGGCTGGTCGCGGGCGCCCGCGCGGATCTGCAGGCGCGGGGCCTGAAGATGGAGAACGTCCCGATCGATCCCCAGCTGTTCGAGAGCCAGGCGAAGCGGCGTGTCGCGCTCGGGCTGATCGTCGCCGAGCTGGTCAAGCGGTTCGAGCTGGGCGCGAAGCCGGAGCAGGTGCGCCGCCTCGTGGAGGAGCACGCCGAAAGCTATGAGCAGCCGACCGAGGTGGTAAAATGGTTCTACACGCAACCGGAGCGCCTCGCCGAGTTCGAGGGGCTCACGGTCGAGGAGAACGTGATCGACTGGGTGCTCAAGCACGCGCGGGTAGCCGACAAGCCGGTCGCGTTCGATCAGCTGATGGGTAATGCCGGATGACACGACGGGTTTACGAGACGCACGCGGGAGCGGTGGAGCCGCAAGGGCTCGGCCTGATCCCGATGGTGATCGAGCAGAGCGGACGCGGCGAGCGGGCCTACGACATCTATTCGCGCCTGCTGAAGGAGCGGGTCGTGTTTCTGGTCGGCCCGGTCAACGAAGTGTCCGCGAACCTCATCGTCGCGCAGCTCCTGTTCCTCGAGTCCGAGAACCCGGACAAGGACGTCTCGTTCTACATCAACTCCCCGGGGGGCTCGGTGTCGGCGGGGCTCGCGATCTACGACACGATGCAGTTCATCAAGCCCGACGTGTCGACGCTCTGCGTCGGCCAGGCGGCGAGCATGGGTGCGCTGCTGCTCTGCGCCGGCGCGAAGGGCAAGCGCTGCTGCCTGCCCAACTCGCGGATGATGATCCACCAGCCGATGGGCGGCTTCCAGGGCCAGGCGTCCGACGTCGAGATCCACGCCAAGGAGATCCTGTATCTGCGCGCCAAGCTGAACGAGATCATGGCAAAGCACACGGGTCAGCCGGTGGAGCGGATCGCACGGGACACCGATCGGGACAATTTCCTATCAGCTGAGGACGCGATGCAGTATGGTCTGGTCGATCGGATCTTGACGTCGCGCAGCGAAGCGACGGTGGGCTGAGAGGCGGCGCATGGCGGGGATGTCCGACAAGAGCGGGAGCGAGAAGCTTCTCTACTGCTCGTTCTGCGGCAAGAGCCAGCACGAGGTGCGGAAGCTCATCGCCGGCCCGTCGGTGTTCATCTGCGACGAGTGCATCGAGCTCTGCAACGACATCATCCGCGAGGAGAGCGCGACCGACAAGGCCGGGCGACCCACCAAGTCGGATCTGCCGACGCCGAAGGAGATCTGCACGATCCTGGACGAGTACGTGATCGGCCAGGAGCAGGCGAAGAAGATCCTGTCGGTCGCGGTCTACAACCACTACAAGCGGCTCAAGCACCTGTCGAAGAACGACGAGGTCGAGCTCGCGAAGTCGAACATCCTGCTGGTCGGGCCGACCGGCTCCGGGAAGACGCTGCTCGCCCAGACGCTCGCGCGGCTGCTCAACGTCCCGTTCGTGATCGCCGACGCCACCACCCTCACCGAGGCCGGGTACGTCGGCGAGGACGTCGAGAACATCATCCAGAAGCTGCTGCAGAACTGCGACTACGACGTCGACAAGGCGAAGCGCGGCATCGTCTACATCGACGAGATCGACAAGATCTCGAGGAAGTCGGATAACCCTTCGATCACCCGGGATGTTTCGGGCGAGGGCGTGCAGCAGGCGCTGCTCAAGCTCATCGAGGGCACCATCGCCTCGGTCCCGCCGCAGGGCGGGCGCAAGCACCCCAACCAGGACTTCGTCCAGGTCGACACCACCAACATCCTGTTCATCTGCGGCGGGGCGTTCGACGGGCTGGAGAAGATCGTGCGCAACCGCACCGAGAAGACCGGCATCGGCTTCGGCGCGGAGGTCAAGAGCCCGAAGAACTCCAAGGCGACCTACGACCTGCTGAAGAGCGTCGAGCCCGAGGACCTGATCAAGTACGGCCTGATCCCGGAGTTCGTCGGCCGCCTGCCGGTGCTTGCGACGCTGGAAGAGCTCGACGAGCACGCGCTGATCCAGATCCTCACCGAGCCGAAGAACGCCCTCATCAAGCAGTACCAGCGCCTGTTCCACATGGAAGGCGTGGAGCTCGAGATCCGCGTCGGCGCGCTCGGCGCGGTGGCCAAGCGGGCGCTCGCCCGCAAGACCGGCGCGCGCGGCCTGCGCTCGATCCTTGAAACCGTCCTGCTCGACACCATGTATGAGCTGCCGACGCTCGAGAACGTGAGCAAGGT
>JBOIFD010000008.1:0-13693 GCA_050741515.1 Burkholderiales bacterium | reverse complement strand
CGCTCCTGTTGTTCGCGGTCGGGCTGGCGGGGTTCGGGATCGGTCGGCGACGCGCGGCTGGTACCGTGACGCTGACGACGCCGAAGTGGAACCATTCTCGGGAAACTTCCGGGCGGGCCGGGCGACTGCTGCTCGCACGGACGGCCCCCAGAGTCGGCCGCGGCGCCAGCACGGCCACCGCCTCGGACGCTCTCGATCAGGCGCCTTCTGGAGAAGGCGCATAGGCGATGTGCCGGGCTGGGGGAGCTCCTTCCTCCCCGTCGCCGCCGCGCAACCCGCCCGACGCGGACTTGCGGAACAATTACGGGCCAAGCCGGCTGACCGACCCCGCTCGCCTTGCTCAAGAAGCTCTTCAGGACCGTAGCCCGCCGCGCGGGCATCACTTATAGCTGCTATCGGATCTTCATGCTCCCGCTTGAGGAATCCGCGGACAGGTCAATCCTCCCAGACGGCTGTTGGTTCCGCGAGGTGACCTCCGACGACGTCGCGAGCGCAGCCGACGAGGTGATCCGCAAGCAGGGCTGGTACGGCGGCGACGACGCACTGGGCTTCGGCGTCTACCGCGGCGCCGAGCTCGTCTGCATCCAGTGGGTCTGGTACGGGGAGCGCTACCGCACGAAGCGGAACTTCTGGCCGCTCGAGGCAGCCGAGGCCAAGTCCGTCCAGCTCGTCACGATCCCGTCCGAACGGGGGAAAGGGCTGGCGACGCAAGTAAAGCAGTTCGGCGCGAGTCAGCTGCGAAAACGCGGCTTCTCCCGCCTCTACAGCCGCATCTGGTGGAACAACTACGCCGCGATCCGCGTCAGCCAGAAGGCCGGATGGCGTCAAATCGCGACGGTATTCGAGCTGGGGATTCCCAGTCGTTCGCGCCCCTGGCGGCTCGTGCTAAGAAAGAGACGCCGGGATGTAAGCTGATGAGCGATCTCCAGACTTGCTGGAGACAAAGCGATCACGGGAGTGACCCGTCCCGCGAGGAGAGACAACGCGAGCCAAGAGACCTTGTGGTTGTTCGAGGCGCTCGCGTCAACAGGCGAGCGAGCCGCGGTAGCGCTACTTCAAAGAGTTCACTGCGCCGAGCAGGTTGTCCCGCGTCGGCAAGGGATCCCAAGTGACGTTGCCCTCCACCAGCGATGGGCCCGCGTCCGTGATGCCGACGTCCCAGCCCACGGTGCGCAGCGGGGCGAAAGCACGTGCCGCCCTCGCGACCAGGTCGCGGATCTCCGGCATATGAGGAACGCGGAAGCCGGTGAAGAGCTTCCCGGTTCGAGGGTGGGAGTCGAGCTCGACGAGCCCGAGGCCGTCGGCCGCCGCGCCGAGCACGTGCTTCAGCTGGCCGGTGGCGATATCGATCGTACCCACCAAATTGCCCGACGCACCGAAGTTGAAGTTGTCGAAGGCGGTATTCCCGGCAATGATTCTCAGCCACGCAAACGGGATGTGCACGCGTCCGGTCGGATCCAGGTAGCTGACGACTCGCGCGGTTTGCAGGTAGTGCGTCCCCGAAAGCTCGACAAGGTCGCGGTGAGGAGACAACCGCTCCTGGAAGAGCCAGTCTCGGTAGACCGAGCGTCCGGCATGCGCAAGGAGAGCGTCTGCATCATAGAGCGAACCGTCCGGCGTCGAGAAAGCTGTGCCCTCGAATCTCAGCAGGAGCACTCCGCGCCCATGGACGCCGGCTGCGGGCTTGAAAACGAAATCGCGCGGGGCTCTTCCAGCCATCAGTGCGAGCAGCTCCGGGCCTCCCGTGATGACCGGCACGGCGTTCGGCAGATCGCGTCCCTTGGAAAACGCAGCAAACACCCGCGGCGTCGCCAAAGCATTGGCGATGCACCTTTGGAAGAACACCAGCTTGTCCTCGGTGTAAAGGTAGCAGCCGCGCGGATTGATCCTCGACTGCCTCGACAGCAGGCGCTCCTTGCTCACGAACATGGGCTCGCGCACGAGCGATGACGGGTCGAGGAGCCCGAGCATGAGAACCTCGTTTGGCGAGTATTCCTGGGTCGAGACCAGCCGCAGAAAGCCTCTCAAGGCCGTCCACCAACCGATTCGGTAACGGCCCGGGGCACGCACCAGTCGGCCGATCTCGGAGACCCGTCTCAGGATCCACATCTCAGTCGGTGCCGAGCCGAGTCGTTTCTCGCCGTACCGAGGTCCAGGTGTGGCGCATGAACCAACCACGCCAGTCGGCCGGATGGCGTCGGAGGTGCGCCTCGAGAACCCTGGCATAGCCGCGCGCCAGCTCTCGCGCGGTCTCCCCGGCGTGGCGGCCGGGCTGGGCCTGTATCGGGGGCCCGATTGTGACCTCGAACCCCCCGGCACCGCCTGCCACGGCGAAAAGGGGAAGCAGCGGTGCGCCATGCAGCGCGGCGAGGGTGGGCGCCCCGAGCGAAAGCTTCAGCGTTCCGCCGAGGAACGGGATCTCGAACGGCGTGCCTTCCGACCCGTTGGCGGCGATGGTGATCACCGCGTTGGCCTCCAGGTGTCCGCGCAGTTCCTGCAAGGCGCTGAGGCCATCTGCGCCTCCGAGGGTGACCGTCCCCGCCAGATATCGGTTTTCGATCCGCACCCGGACCGGGTTGAGCAGCTTCACGCCGAACCAGGTCCCTGAATAGGGGTGGATGGCGCTTCGAAGGTTGACGAGCTCCACCCCGGCCGCCTTCAGCGCCTTCTTGGGGATCAATCCGCCGAAAGCGGAAGGGCACGACCAGAGCACCGCCCCGCGTCCGGCTGCGCGCGCAGCGCTGATGTGCTCGGCTCCCTGCAAGAGGATCGGCGGCCGCCAGGCGATCGGCAGATGCTCCCGCAGCGTGACTACGATGTCCTCGTATGCGCCCGACAAGAACCGGCGCTGTAGTTCTTCAGACGTCAACGGCACGTCTAGCCTCCGGAGCGCCTCTCCGAGATCCGCCGCTGCACGCAAACTCCTGAGGGCGACGTGCGTGCGCGCCAACGCACCGCACACCGCGGGCCAGGCTTGGCGCGGCAGGAGCCAGGCCACTGGAGCGAGTCCCAGGAGGGTGAGCGAGGTGGCGAGATCGCTGACGCTGAACGCGGGGCGGTCGCGGCGACGCGGACCAGCGGTCGACGCATCCCGCCGGTCTTCCGGTTGCCGTCCCGGTCCGGCGCGAAGTCGGTCGATTCTAGCCGCCATCTTTGCGACCGTGGCCGCTTCGCCGTACAGCGCTTCGACCGGAAGCTCGATCGCGAATGCCCGTTCGAGGGACACGAGGAGCTCCACCGCCTTGAGCGAGTCTCCGCCACGCAGAAAGAAGTCGTCGTCGACCCCCACGCGGTCATCCTCGAGCACTTTCCGCCACAGGTCGCGGACCACCGCCTCGGTGGAGGACAGCGGGCGAGCCGGGCCGGGTTCGGGTCTGGCGCGCTCCGCCTTCAGGATCTCCTCGCATTCCCCGACAAGCGTCCGGACGTCGAGCTTCCTGCTCGCTCCCAGGGGAAGCGCGTCGCGGAAGAAGATCCGGCGCGGCACCTTGAAATCGGCGAGCCGCTTGCCTGCGAAAGCCTTGAGATCCGCCTCGCTCGCCGACATTCCGCCGCGCAGAACCACTGCCGCGACCACTTCCTCGCCAAGACTCAGGTGGGGAATCCCGAAGGCCTTGACGTCGCGGACCGCGTGGTGTTCGGCCATCACGACCTCGATCTCGCGCGGCGAGATCTTCTCCCCACCGCGGTTGACGACCTCTTTCGTGCGGCCAGTGATGGTCAGGAAGCCGTCCGGATCCAGCCGCCCCAGGTCGCCGGTCCGGTACCATCCGTCGACGAAGGCCGCGTTGTTGGCTTCGGGATCGTCCAGGTAGCCCTCGAAGACGCTCGGGCCCCGCACCACGATCTCTCCCTCCTCGTCCGCCGGGAGGAGGGCGTCGCCGGGTCCCATGATCGCAACCTGGTTGAAGATTGCGCGACCGACAGTGCCAGCCTTGCCTTGTTCGGGCGGCATTGGCGAGCACGCGATCGCCCCCGTTTCCGAGCTGGAGTACAGCTCGATCACGGGCGCGCCGAAGGCGCGCTCGAGTCCGCGTTTGACCGCAGTATCCAAGCTGCCGGTACCCGACCTGATGAAGCGGACCCGCGACCGTTCGACGGCATCCCGGTGCGCATCGACGCCCTCCAGGATGGCCTTGTGAAACGCGTAGCCGGCCGTGATCCAGGTCGGTCGGAAGACGTCCATGTTCCTGAAGAACGATGAAACCCCGAATTCCTCCAGGCAGACCACCGCGGCACCGTTGAGCAGCGGCGCCAGAAAGGACGACTTCAGCCCCGCCGCGTGAAACATCGGCATCACCAGTAGGGAGCGATCCGTCGGGCCAAGGCCGTAGACGACGTTGATGCCCTGGGCATAAGCCACGAGGTGTCGCGGCTTCAGAGGGACGAGCTTCTGAGCTGACGTCGTCCCGGAGGTGAGGAGGATGATCCCGGTATCGTCTCCCGTGTTCCAGCTCGGATCCGCGCAGGCGCCCGCCGGCCTTCCGGCAAGTGTAAACGTGCCTGCGGGCGCGGACGTGTCGGCGGCGAGTTCGATCGTCCGGAGACCCAGTTCTGCCGCGACCTCGTACGCGAGTGTCGCCGCTCCCGCCGGGACGATCAGCGCCTTGGGCCGAATCCTGGCGAAGTACTGCCGGAACTCGTCCCTCGTGTAGGACGGATTGAGGGGTACGGCGATCGCGCACGCGATAGTGCCCAGCAAGCACACCGCCATCTCGGGGCCGTTCGGCATCGTGATGGCCACCTGGTCATTCCGGCCGAGACCCAGCCGATTCAGGTCTTCCTTGGTCGTCGCGATGCGGTTCTTCAGCGCCGCGAATGTCAGCGTGCTGCGACCCGGCGCGAGGATGGCGTCGTTCTCGCCCAACCGAGCTGCGAGATCGGAGAACACCGACCACAAGTCAGAGGCCATCCGGCCCTAGCCCTTCCATCCTGGGATCTGCATCGTCGCCGATGTCCTTGGCAGGACCTGCTTTGCCGCGGATCGGGTAAGCGCTATCCTTTCGGACGCTGTCTCGCTTTTCGCGCCTGGATGAACGATCGCTCGACCGCCGCGGTAGTCCGCACCAAACCGCCCACGTACGAGGGTTGGGTAACCGCCAGTGATCTGTTCACTGCAGCCAAACTCCTGTGTTGCACCATCGCGGCTCTGGCACCACAAGCGCGTTGGCCGGTCGTCTCGAAGGCGCTCGCGCGATTGCATCTCAGATTGCGCCGTTCTAGGAGCTCCGCCATCGCGAGCGTGTGCGAGCAGCACCTGAAGAGGGACAGCAGAGACCTCGAACTCGAGGTCATCGCCGAGGAGTACACGGAGCACATCGAGACGATCCGGGAGGTCCTGCCGGGGCGCTGGCGATGCCGCCTGACGTTGCGCGGATCGGAGTCGATCGATCAGGCCCTCCGCCGTGGGCGCGGCGCGGTCCTGTGGGTGAGCCCGTTCGTTCACAGTGACCTCGCGACGAAGAAAGCGCTGTCGCTCGCCGGCTATGCGCTGAACCACCTTAGCGCCACGGGTCATCCCTACTCGCCAAGTTGGTTTGGCGTGAAAATTCTCAACCCCCTCCGGCTGCGGGCGGAGAACCGGTATCTCGCGAAACGCGTGATCCTGGCCTACGGGCAGGCGCAGGCTGCGCTCGACATCCTGAAGCAAGCGCTGCAAGCGAACGGAATCGTCACGGTGACGGCGACCGGAGCGGGCAGGAAGACGGTGACGGTTCCGCTGCTCGGGGGCACGATCCACCTCGCGACAGGCGCGCTCCGGCTGGCATCCGAGACGCAGGCGGCCCTGATCCCGGTGTTCACAGTCCCGGATCAACACGGCGGATACGCGATCCATTGCGGGCCCGATCTAGCGGCGGATGAAGAGCAGGCCGGCGACGCCCGCATGCAACACATGGCGACCCGATATGTCTCGCTTCTCGAGCCGTTCGTTCGGGCCCACCCGGGCGCGTGGCAGGGCTGGTTCGCGCGGGCGTGGCGACCCGGCCCCGCAGGGGCCGGGGAAGCGGAACGCTCTCAATGACGCGCCGTCCCCAGGCGGGCGAAACCCATCCATCGACCGTGAGGCCCACTAGCTCGGCGAGGACCGGCCGTCAGGCCCGGCGGTGGACCCCTCCGAACGCGACCGGCCAGGTTCGCCAGATGCGCGCCGGCGAATCATCTTCTTGAACCTGTCGTTGAGGCCATAACGCGCGAGCAGTCGTCCGGCAGCCTCCGAAGCGGCGTTCATCCCGGCGACGGACAGCGCGACCAAGTTGACCGGGAATCTCCGGGGGATCAAGTAGAAGTGCTGCTCCGTCCGCGATTCGGTGCTGAGGCGTTGCTTGTACAAGCTATCGCCGGACAGGAAATCGAAAGTGAGATCCGGCTCGCGCAACTTGGTCAGGTCCAGAATGATTTCCGTGAACAGATGGATCCCCACCTGCAGCTTCGCGAAGCGCGGGTCGTAGCCACACTCGTGCGCGAAGTACGTTCCGCGGTGCCGATATCCGAGCTGAAAGGCAACTGGTTGGCCGGCGAGGTAGAGAACGTAGCTCTGGAAGTATCCCAGCTTGGCAGCGCAGCCAAGCCTTTGCTCCCAGAAAGGGGTTTGCGCGACCCCTTGTCCAAGCAGGTGCCGTTGGTAGGTCTTGCCCGATACGTCGCCGGCGTCGCGAAGGAAGGGGGCAACGTCGTCGGGCCCGCTAAAGCACCGGGTCCGAGCGTCGGGGTACGCCGCCATGACGTGCTTGCGCGTGTGCCGTAGATCCTTGCGCGTCCCGCTGCCTAGCTTCGACAGGTACTCGTCGTAGGCTCCATCGAGCCGGATGAGGCGCCGCTCGTAGAGCGGTCCGTTCCGCAGCACATGGTACTCGTCGTGTAACGGCGAGCGCGCGGCAAGCAGCGGGAAAAGCGCGGAGCGTCGAGGGACGCCCTGAAGGAAGATGACGCCGCGTCCGGGCAGTTCCCGCCGGATCAACGCGAATAGTTCGAGCACGCAACGTGTGGCGTCCGGCGCGCTCAGTGCAAGGATCGGTTGGACAGGCAGCACGTAGCGCGTCACGTGGAACGAACCCAGGGTGACCTCGCCTAGCCGATAGTCCAACGTCGCGGGATGGACCCAGAAGGGAGCGAAGCCTTCGATGCAGCGCCCATCCGTCAGAACGAACGGGGTGACCATCCGGGAGTCGTCGGCGAGGCCGGCGAGCCAGACAAGATCGTGCTCCATCTCGGTTCCGGTTCCGGCCTGCGCGAGCAATGGACCCACGGCGCAGGCAAGGCGCAACAGGGTCTCGGTGTCCGAGGGATCACGCCGCCAGGTCGGAGGAATGCTCGAGGCGCCGGAGGGGCTCCCTGGTGGGCCCAAAGCTCAAAGCTCCCCTAACGCGCAGCCCGTTTCAGGAGCTCGATGAGATACCGGCTCGGGATCGCATAGGTAATTCCGCTCGGCTGCGTGAGCGCAGCTTCCTTCGTCCCTTTGACGAACACCATGTTCACGACGCCGACGACGTCGCCCGTGTCGGGCGCGTACAGGGGGCTGCCGCTGTTCCCCGGATAGGCGGTCGCGTCGAGCTGAAAGACCGGGAACGCCCCGCTCGACAGTCGCCGAATCGTCGCCGGATCGAGCTGGGCCGCGTTTCCCGGCGGGATCGCGATCGGCGTGATCGCCGCCACCATGCCGCGATGCGTGGCCGGAAAGGGACCGAGCACGCTCCCGATCGGGAAGCCCGTGAAGAGCACGCTGTCGCCCTCGCGCACGGTCTCGGAGTCGCGCAGCGCGAGCGCCGGCAGCGGCGCACCGTCGATGCGCAGCAGCACGAGGTCGCGCGCCACGTCCGTCGGGCCGCGTGACGCCGGCCGCACCTGCACCTCGCGACCGATCCCGGGGATCAGCACGGCCAGCGTTTCGAACTTATCGGCCTCGAGCGTCGCCGGGAGCACGTGCATGTTGGTGACGATGGTCCGCCCGTCGGCGACCGCGAAGCCGGTGCCGCGGAACTCGAACGCCGGCGACCGCGCGCGCTGGAAGGTGCCCACGGCGACGATCGCCGCCTTGACGCGCTCGATCGCCTTGGGCGCCTGTGCGCCGGCCTCGTGCGCCGCGAAGCTCAGCGTCGCCAAGACCGCTGCGGCGATCGCCGCTCCGGCGCGATCACGCCGCACCGCGCGCCTCCGCCGCGGCCTCCTCGGGCGCAAAGCGCCCGATGTACCAGGGCAGCGCTTCGGCGAGACCGGCGCGCAGGTCGTGCGTGGGGACGTAGCCGAGCAGCCGCTGCGCCTTGCCGACGTCGGCCTGCGAGTGGCGCACGTCGCCCGGCCGGAACGCCTCGCGGACCGGCGCCGGCACGCGCAAGCCTGGCAGCCGCTCGTGGAGCAGCTCGGCGAGCACGCGGTGGAGGTCGTTCAGCGTCGTACGGTCGCTCACGGCGACGTTGTAGACCTGGTTCAGCGCCCCGGGATCGGTCGCCGCCGCGGCGCGCAGGTTCGCCTGCACGGCGTTGGCGACGAAGCAGAAGTCCCGGCTCGTCTCCCCGTCGCCGTAAATCGATACCGGTTCCCCGCGCACCATCGCGCGGACCCAGCGCGGAATCACCGCGGCGTACGCGCCCTCGGGATCCTGCCGCCCCCCGAATACGTTGAAGTACCTGAGGCCGATCGAGTCGATCCCGTAGCAGCGCGCGAAGACCTCGGCGTACAGCTCGTTCACGTACTTCGTCACCGCATACGGCGAGAGCGGCCGCCCGATCACGTCCTCGACCTTGGGCAGGGTCGGCTCGTCCCCGTAGGTCGAGCTCGAGGCCGCGTACACGAACCGGCGCACGCCCGCGTCGCGCGCGGCGACGAGCATGTTGACGAACCCGGTCGCGTTCGCGGCGTGCGTGCGCAGCGGGTCTTCGATCGAGCGCGGCACCGAACCGAGCGCGGCCTGGTGAAGCACGATCTCCACGCCCTGGCAGGCCTGCCGGCAGGCCGCCGGCTCGACGATGTCGCCCTCGACGAAGCGATGGCGCCGCCAGGCGTCCTCGCCGACGGCGCGACGGACCTCCTCGAGGTTCGTCCGATGGCCGGTCGCGAAGTTGTCGAGGCTCGCCACCTCCTGCCCCAGCCCGAGCAGCGTCTCGACGAGATGCGAGCCGATGAAGCCGGCGCTGCCCGTCACCAGCCAGCGCCGGCGCGTAGCGGCGATGCTCTTGTGGACGCCCGTCATAGCCGCCATACCCGGATCCCGCGCTCGCGCAGCGCATCGGGAGCCATCTGGCACTTCACGTCGACGAGCAGCCCGCCCGGCTCGAGCTTGGCCACGTAGTCCTCGACCGGCCGCGCCTTGAACTCCCGATGCGCCACCGCCGCGACGATCGCCGCCGCGCGCGGAAGCGCGTCCCAGGAGACGAGCCGCACGCCGTACTCGTGCATTGCCTCCTCGGGCTGCGCGACCGGGTCGTGCACATGGACCGTGGCGCCGTACGACTCGAGCTCGCGGACGACGTCGATCACCCGCGAGTTGCGCAGATCCGGGCAGTCCTCCTTGAAGGTGAGGCCGAGCACGACGACGTCCGCCCCCTTCACCGCCGAGCCTGCCTGGATCAGCTGCTTCACCGTCTGCTCGGCGACGAACTTCCCCATCCCGTCGTTGATGCGCCGCCCGGCGAGGATGACCTGCGGGTGGTAGCCGAGCATCTCGGCCTTGTGGGTCAGGTAGTACGGGTCGACGCCGATGCAGTGCCCGCCCACCAGGCCGGGGCGGAACGGCAGGAAGTTCCACTTCGTCCCGGCGGCCTGCAACACCTCGAGCGTGTCGATCCCGATCCGGTGGAAGATCAGCGACAGCTCGTTCATCAGCGCGATGTTGAGGTCGCGCTGGGTGTTCTCGATCACCTTGGCGGCCTCGGCGACCTTGATGCTGCTCGCCCGGTAGACGCCCGCCGCCACGACGGCGCCGTAGACTTTCGCCACCCGCTCGAGCGTCTCGGGGGTGTCGCCCGACACGACCTTGGTGATCTTCGTCAGCGTGCGCTCCTTGTCGCCCGGGTTGATCCGCTCCGGCGAGTAGCCGACGAAGAAATCCCGCTTCCAGGCGAGCCCCGAGTGCCGCTCGAGCACCGGGATGCAGATCTCCTCGGTGGCGCCGGGATAGACCGTCGACTCGAACACCACCGTCGCGCCGCGCTTGAGATTCCGGCCCACCGACTCGCTCGCGCCGAGCAGCGGACCGAGGTCGGGGTTGTGCGCGTCGTCGATCGGCGTCGGCACCGCGACGACCACGAAATCCGCCTCCTTCAGCGCCTCCGCCGCGGTGGTGACCCGCAGCTGCTTCGCCGCCCGGAGCTCGTCGCCCGACACCTCGCCGGTCGGATCGACGTGCCGCCGGTAGGCGGCCACCTTTGCGGCGGAGAGGTCGAAGCCGATCGTCGGGAACTTCTTGCCGAACTCCACGGCGAGCGGGAGCCCGACGTAGCCCAGGCCGACAACGGCGATCGTGGTCATGCGCGAGGCCCCTCTAGAGCTGCTTCAGCAGCTCCTCTGCCTCGGCCCGCACCGGGCTCTGCCCGGCCGCCTGCAAGGCGCTCTCGATCTCCTGCTTCGCCGCCGCCTTGTCGCCGGCCTTGGCGAGCGCCTTCGCGTAGTGGAGCCGGATCTCGAGCACGTTGGGCGCGCCGGCCGCGGCCTTCGCCAGGATCTCGACGCCGCGCTTCGTGTCGCCCCGCTCGACGAGGATCCAGCCCAGGGTGTCGGCGACCGCCGGACTGCTCGGCGCCCGGGCGTACGCTTTCTCGGCGTACTCGAGGGCGGCCGGATCCTTGAGCTGCGATAGGGTCCAGGCAAGATTGTTCAACGCGACCGGATTCTCCGGCTGGAGCGCCACGATCTCCCGATAGGTTCTCGCGGCAGCCTTGTAGTCCTTCCGTCGCAGGTCGCGATCCGCGAGATAGAGGCGCACCACGTGGTCCTTGGGATTCTCTTTCAGCCAGCGTGCGGCCACGGCCTCGCCTTCCGCGTGCTTCCCCGCCGCCTCGAGCAGGCTGTGCTGCCGGGCGACCAGCACCGGCGAGGACTGCCGCTTCGCCGCCTCGCCGTAGGCCCGCGCCGCTTCGGCGAACTTCTGCTGCGTCGCCAGCACCTCGCCTTCGAACATGTACCCGGCGGCCTCCTTGGGCCGCTGCTTCTGCAGCGTCTTCGCGTCGGCGATCGCCTCGTCGGGCTTGCCGGCGGCGAGCAGGACGGCGATCGCCTCGCGGTGCACGTCCAGGCGGTCCGGGCTCAGCCCGAGCGCCTTGCGCAGCGACTGGACTGCGCCGTCGTAGTCCTTCGCCGCGACGTACGCCCGTGCGGCGAGCATCAGCGGCACCGGCGAGTCCGGCATCATGGTCGCGAGCTTGTTGAACGTCGCCACCGCCTGCCGCGTCTCGCCCGCCGCGAACTGGACGCGCCCGAACGCCGAGAGGAGCTCGCGACTCTCGGGGATCGCGTTGACTGCCGACTGGGCCGCCGCGAGCGCGGCCTTCGTATCGCGCGTCGAGAGGTGGTAGCTGATCAGCGACAGCCGCGCGCGGACCGATTTCGGGTTGGCCGAGATCGCGCGCTCGACGGTCGCGAGGATCTCCTTCGGCGGGACGTTCGTGGCCGCCTGGAGCTCGGCAAGCGCGAGCAGTGCCTGGTCGTTCTTGGGGTCCTTCGCGACGATCGACTCGAACCGGCCGCGGGCCGCCTCCGGCTGCTTGTCGGCGAGATCCATGCGCGCAAGGTTGGCAGCGGCCGGCAGGTAGTCGGGCTTCAGCTGCAGCGCCTTCGCGAAGCTCGCGCGGGCGTTCGCGCGGTCGCCCTTGCCGAGGTAGACCCCGCCTTTGACGTTGAAGGTCAGCGGGTTGTTGGGCTGCTTCTTCTCGAGCATCGCCGCGGCGGCGAGCGCCTTGTCGTACTCCCGCTTGCGCATGTGGGCGAGGACGAGCGCAAGGTCCGCCTGGTACTGGTCCCGGTCGATCGCGGAGGCCGCCTCGAGGTCCTTGAAGGCCCGCTCCTCGTCCCCGGTCGCAAACCTGACCTGGGCGAGCCGCGTGCGCACGGCCGCGTTGTCCTTGTCGCGGGCCGCCGCCTGCTCGAAGAACTGGCTAGCACGGGCGAAGTCGCCGCTCGAGAGCGTGGCCTCGCCGGCGAGCCGCAGGAGCAGCGGATCGTTCGGCGCGAGCTTGAGCGCCACCTCGAGCACCTCGCCCGCCTTCGCACTTTGTCCGGCGCCGAGGTAGGCCGCCGCCAGCAGCCGCCGCGCGACGATATTCTGCGGATGGCGAGCGACCACTCGCCGGAGGTAGTCCTCGGCGGTGACATAGGCCTTCAGCTGGAGCTCGATCGCGCCGGCCAGCAGCTGGCTCGGCGCGTGCTCCGGCGCGACCTTGAGCACCTGGAGGATCGACTCCTTCGCCTTCGCCGGGTTGCCCTGCCGGTACTCGAGCAGCGCCTCGAGGTAGCGCGAGCGGATGTCTCGCGGCACTGCTTTCTTCATCGCTTCGATCTCGGTGCGCGCGTCGTCGAACCGCTTCTCGCCGATGAGCAGCGACGTCAGCATGAAGCGCGCCTGGCCGTTCACCGGCTGCGCCTGGATGAGCTGCGCGAGTGTCTGCCTGGCGGGCTCGAGCTGGCCCTGCGTGACGAGCAGGTCGGCCTTCAAGGCCAGCGCTTCGGGCTGCGCGGGCGACTGCGCGAGCACCTCGTCGACGACCTTCATCGCCCCCGGCACGTCGCGTTCCAGCGCGCGGATCCGCGCCTGACCGGCGCGCGCCTTCCCGTCGCCGGGCCGCGCCGCCAGCGCCGCCGCGAACGCCTCGCGCGCGGGCTTCACCTGGCCGAGCGCGAGGTGCGCGTAGCCGATCTCGCTCTTCAGCGCCGCCTGGGCGGCCGGATCGTCCAGCTTCGTCGCGCCGAACTCGGCGACCAGCTTCTTCGACTCGCCCATCTGGCGCATCGCGCGCGCGAGCTCGGGCACGACGTTGGCCTCGGGCTGCTTGTACTCGAGCGCGCGACGGAGCTCCTTCTCGGCCGAGACGAAGTCGCCGGTCTCGTTCAGCGCGATCCCGAAGAGATAGCGCGCGTCGCCGTTCGTCGGGTCCTTCTGCAGCGCGTTCCGCAGCTGGATCGCCGCCGCCGCGTAGTCCTTCTTCGCGAGGTACGCCTTCGCCGAGTCGACGAGCTGCGCGGGCTCGTTCCGGCTGCAAGCGGCGGTGAGCGCCACCGCCGCGCACAGGAGCCAGGTCCGGAAGTGCGTCATGGGATCCCCCGCTTCTCTTCGTTCGGTACGGTTGCCGACCGGGTCATCGCAGCCCGAACCGGTCCAGCAGATCGTAGAGCGTGGGCCGGCTGATCCCCAGCAGCTCGGCGGCCCGGCTCAGGTTGCCGTTCGCCCGCCCGAGGACGCGAATGACCGCCTGCTTCTCCGCTTCGTCCCGCACGTGCCGCAGGTTGAGGACGTCTTCCACCTGCGCCGGCGCGAGCCCGACGTCGGCGGCGCGAATGACCGACGCGTCGGCCATGATCACCGCGCGCTTGATGCAGTTCTCGAGCTCGCGGACGTTTCCCGGCCAGGCATGGGCCTCGATCGCGGCGATGGCGTCCGGGGCGAGGGTCATGGTGCCCCGACGCTGCTCGTCGGCGTGCCGGCGCACGAACGCGTGCGCGAGCAGGCTCGCGTCGCCCTGCCGCTTCCGGAGCGGCGGCACCTCGA
>JBOIFD010000007.1:0-2881 GCA_050741515.1 Burkholderiales bacterium | reverse complement strand
GGAAGGCGGCCGCAGCGACGCCGATCGCGGCGAAAGCTAGGACAGGAAGCCTGCGCATGTCGTCCACCGTTGGTGTTGTAGTGAGCGGGCGCCGTCGATCCGCCGGCGTGGCGTCGCGGTCCCTTATCTCGCGGATTCTAGGCCCGGATTGCCGCCAGCGGGATGCGCGTTACATTGTTTGACGTGTCGTCCTTGGCAGACGGTGCCCGTGTTGCATTGCAACGTGGGGACGACCGGCCAGGCGCAATTCAGGGCCGGATCAGCGCCGGTCGCGCTGCAGAATCGCCAGTGCATCAGTGAGCGCTCGCTCATAACGAGCCTGAGCACTGGCTGCGCGCTCCGCATCCCACTGATAGAAGCCCTCGCCGGTCTTGACGCCCAGCTTGCCCTGCGCGACGCGGTCGCGGAGGCAGGCCGGCGGCGCCTGGTCGTTCGCGAGGGTGTGGTACAGGGTCGTCGCGGCCGCGGCATGGACGTCCAGGCCCGACAGGTCCTTCTGCAGGATGGGGCCGGCCGCGAGGTAGCGGAAGCCGAAGCCGAACCGGACCGCGTTGTCGACGTCCTCGGGGGAGGCGAGGCCCTGCTCGATCAGCGCGTACGCCTCGCGCATGAGCGCGTGCTGCAGCCGGTTCGCCAGGAACCCCGGGATGTCCTTCCGCACCTGGACCGGGACCTTGCCGAGGTCGTGCATCGTTCCCGCAACCGCCTCGCAGACCGCCGGGTCGGTCGCCTCGCCCCGCACGACCTCAACGCACGGGACGAGATGCGCCGGCATGAAGAAGTGCAGCCCGAGCATCCGGTGGCCGGTGGCGAGCCCCTTGCCGATCTCGGTGATCGGGAAGCTGGACGAATTGCTCGCGAGCGGGGTCTCCGGCCGGGCGAGCCGCTCGAGCTCGGCGAACACGGATTGCTTGAGCGACAGGCTCTCGGGCACGCACTCGATCACGAGCGAGACGCCGTCCCACGGCACCGCGGACAGCCCGGCCTCGACCCCCAGGCGGGCGGGGTCTGGGGCGGCGCCGAGCTGCCCACACGCCTTTGCGATGCGCTCCTGCAGCGCCGGCCAGCGGGTGCGGTTCGGCTCGACCACCGCCACGCGCCAGCCGCCGGCGAGGAAGATCGCCGCAACGTCGGCACCCATCGTGCCGCCGCCGAGCACCGCCGCGGCCTGGGAGGGGAGGGGCATGGGCTGGCTCCGTTTCGGCTGACTGCCGGGGATTCTAGTCCCGAGTTCCCCTCCTCCCCGAGGGTGAGCCGGGGTTTCGAGCACGTGCCTGCGCACGTGCGCGGCGTCCCCGCTTCGGGCCGGAGGGGCGGCCGAGGCCCCCGCGAAAGCGGGGCGAGGACGGGGTGGTCCGTCCGGCGCCGGCTAGAGCCGCCCGCTCCGCTTGAGGTCGAGGTAGCGGTTCACGAGCGCGATCGGCAGCTCCGCGGGCTCCACGTCGAGGCACACCGCGCCGCCGCGCTCGAGCCGCCGGAAGGCGAGCTCGCGCCGCTGCAGGTACTCGGCGGTCGCGGCGTGCGTGAGCGCGCGGTCGAAGCTGTCGACCCGGACCGCCAGCGCGCGCGAGAGGATGCTCTCGCGCAGGGACCCGAACAGCACCAGGTGCCGCGATTGCAGCAGCCGCAGCGCCGGCGCGAGCGTGTCGTCGTCCTCGTCGCGGAGGTTGGAGAGGATCACGACCAGCGCGCGCTTGCGCAGCCGCTTCATCAGCTCGAGCGCCGCGCTGTAGTAGTCGGTCGTCTTGAGCGTCGGGTGGAGGTCATAGACCCGGTTCAGGATCAGGTTGATGGTCGCCCCCGATTTGCGGGGCGCGAACCAGCGTGGCTCCGCCGCCATGGCGAGGAAGCCGACGGCGTCGCCCTGGCGCAAGCTCACGTACGCGAGCAGGAGCGCGGCGTTCAGCACGTAGTCGAAGTGCGCGAGCTCGTCGTCCTGCGCCCCCATCCGCCGCCCGCAGTCGATCAGCAGCACCACCTGCTGGTCGCGCTCGTCCTGGTACTCGCGCGAGATGAGCCGGCGCATCCGCGAGGTCGCCTTCCAGTCGATGCTCCGCTGGGCGTCGCCCTCGCGATACTCGCGCAGCTGGTGGAAATCGAGCCCTTCGCCGCGCCGCCGGCGTTGCAGCACCCCGATCTGCGACAGCCGGTGGTCGGTGGCGAGCAGCGCGAACTTCGTCAGCGCGGCGAAGTTCGGATAGACGCGGGTCGAGCTCCGCTCCCCGAGCCAGCGCCGCACGCGCCAGAGCCCGGCCCGCGAGTGGAGCCGCGCCTCGACGAGCCCGAACGCGAGCTCGCCCCGCATGACCGGCCGGACGCTGTAGCGGATCTCCGCCCAGCCGTGCGCCGGCACGGCGACCCGCTGCGGCATGCCCCGCACTTCGGTGGTCGCGGGGTAGTGGTCGTGGACCTCGCAGGCGAGCGGCGCGCCGGTCTCGTTCGCGAACCGCACGCCGATCTCGTGCTCGACGCCGAGCGCCAGCGACCCCGGGACCAGGCGCCGCGCCGCGGGCGGCCGGATCTGCAGCGCCGCGACCGCGTCGATCGCGGCGAACGCGAGGAGCAGGACCGCCGTCGCGACCCACGCGTACGCGAGCTCCGGGACGACCGACGCGACCACCCCGAAGAGCACCAGGGCGCCCGCGAGCCAGAGCAGGCGACGGGAGGGAATCAGCATCAGGCTCTCGGCGCCTCCACCTTCTCGAGCAGCGACTTGAGAATGGTGTCGCTCGAATGGCCCTCGATCTCGAGCTCGGGGGCGGGGCTGACCCGGTGCCGCAGCGCGGGCGGCGCCAGCCGCTTGACGTCGTCGGGGGTCACGAAGTCGCGCCCGCCGATCAGCGCGGCCGCGCGCGCGACGCGCGCGAGCGCGATCCCGCCG
>JBOIFD010000006.1:0-4910 GCA_050741515.1 Burkholderiales bacterium | reverse complement strand
CTCGAACGCGCCGCGCAAGCCGCAGCTGGCCCAGCCCCTTCGCGGTGCGGCGGCCGCGGCGGCGTTCGTCGCCTGCGCGGCGCCGGTCGCGTTCGGGTTCCTGCTGCCGTCCGGGATCCTGCTCCAGCTGGTGCTGACCGATCCGGATGCGCGGTGGGGGCCGCGAGTGCTCGCGCTCGTCGGCAACAGCTTCACCGTCGCCGGGGTCACGGCGCTGGCCGCGGTCGCGACCGCGACGATGATGGCCTACGCCGCCCGCCTGTCGCGGAGCCCGCTCGTCGCCGCCGCCAATCGGATCGCGGCGCTCGGGTACGCGGTGCCGGGCGCGGTCATCGCGGTCGGGATCCTGGTGCCGCTGGGACGGCTCGACAATCTCGTGGCGGTCTGGCTCGAGGCGACGTTCGGCGTGACGGCCGGACTGCTCCTGACCGGATCGATCACGGCGCTCGCCTACGCGTACGTCGTGCGCTTCCTCGCGGTGGCGCTGCAGACGATCGAGGCGGGGCTGGCGAAGGTGACCCCGAGCATGGAGGACGCGGCGCGGAGCCTCGGCGCGGGGCCCGCCGGCACGCTCGCGCGCGTACACGCGCCGCTCCTCGCCGGCAGCCTGTTCACGGCCGGGCTGATCGTATTCGTCGATACGATGAAGGAGCTGCCCGCGACGTTCGCGCTGCGCCCCTTCAACTTCGACACGCTGGCGATCGCGGCCTACAACCTGACCAGGGACGAGCGGCTGGCCGAGGCGGCGGTGCCGTCGCTCGTCCTCATCGCGGTCGGCCTGCTGCCGCTCGTGCTCCTGTCGAAGCGGATCCTGCGACGCGGCTGAGTCCCGACGCCTACTTCCAGGCGACCCGGTCGTAGAGCTTCTGCGACTGCGGCTGGTTGCGGCCCAGCACCGCGACGTTGAGCGGGTCGTACTTGAACTGGCCGAACGACGCGAGCACCGGGTTCGAGACCTGCACGGTCGGCACCGCCGGCCACTCGTTGTTCCCGTCGGCGAAGTAGCGCTGCGCGTCGTCGCTCGCGAGGTACTCGAGGAACCGGACCGCCGCGTCGCGATGGGGCGCGTGCTTGAGCACGCCCGCGCCCGAGATGTTGACGTGCGTTCCCCACGTGGCCTGGTTCGGGAACACGACGCCGACCCGGTCGGCGATCGCCTTCTCGTCGGGCTTCTGGGAGCGGGCGAGCCGCGCGTAGTAGTAGTGGTTGGTGATCGCGATCTCGCATTCGCCGGCCGCCACGCCCTTGATCTGATCGGTATCGCCGCCTTTCGGGTCGCGCGCGAGATTGGCGCGGACCGCCTTGGCCCAGGCCTCGGCCTGCGCCTCGCCGAGGTGATCGATCATCGCGCCCATCAGCGAGAGGTTGTAGATGTGCGAGCCGGAGCGGGTGCAGATCTTGCCCTTCCACCGCGGGTCGGCGAGGCTCTCGTAGGTCGGGACGTCGGCCGGCTTGACCTTGGTCCGGTCGTACGCGATCACGCGGGCGCGCAGCGAGAATCCGAACCACTGGCCGCCCGGCTCGCGGAAGCTCGCCGGCAGGCGGCTTGCGAGCGCCGCCGACTTGACCGGCTGGAAGAGGCCGAGCTGCTGGGCGCGCCACAGGCGCCCGGCGTCGACGGTGATCAGGACGTCCGCCGGACTCTTCGCGCCCTCGTTGACGATGCGCTGGAGGAGGGCGTCCTCGCCGGCCTCGATGAGGTTGATCTTGATCCCGCTGAGCTTCGTGAAGCCGCTGTAGAGCGCCTCGTCGGTCTGGTAGTGCCGGGACGAGTAGACATTCAGGACCTGCTGGCCGAAGGCCGGTGCCGCGAGGGCGAAGGCCGCCGCGAGGGCGGCGAGCTGACCGAAGATCAGGCGTGACATTGGCGCGAGCTCCATTCAGAAAGGCCGGGGAAGGCGTGGCCGAGATCCTAGCAGGAATGATTCTCACTTGCAATATAGATGAGAATACGTATCATTCCTTGCACGGCCAACCCCGCCGGTGCGGCGTTCAAAGAGGAGTCTGGTATGAACGCATTGCTGGTGGGCGCGGATCGGCTCGGCAACATCCCCCAAGTCCTGGGCGAGTTCGGCATCCGGATCGCCGCGCATGTCTCCGGCCGCCACGCGGGTCATCAAAGGCGTGCGCCGGTGCCGGCCGGGATCCAGGTGGTGATCCTCTTCACGGATTTTCTGGGGCACAACGTGATGCGCACGTTCCGCGACCAGGCGCGGGCGCAGGGTCTCCGGGTGCTGTGCTGCCGGCGCTCGACGAGCAGCCTGCGCCAGGCGATCGGCGCGAGCCTCCCGCGCTGACTGCCGGTCGGCCCGGCCCGACGACCGCGCGTCAGAACGCGACGCGCCTTGCGCCGTCGAACCGCCGCGCCCAGTAGCCGAGCCGCATGTTCTCCAGGCGCACCGCTCCGCCGGAGCTCGGCGCGTGGACGAACCGCATCTCGCCGAGATAGATGCCGACGTGCGAGAAGGGCCGGTGCTGGGTGTTGTAGAAGACGAGGTCGCCCGGTCGCAGCTCGGCGGCGGCGATCGGCGCGCCGGCCCGCGACAGATCGGCAGTGTTCCGGGGCAGGCGCAGCTGCAGCGCGCGCGCGTACACGTAGGCCACGAGGCCCGAACAGTCGAAGCCGGTGTCGGGGGACGCCCCGCGCGGCGCGTAGGGCGTTCCGATCAGCGCGAGCGCCATGAACGCAGCCTCTCTGGCCGGCTCCGCCGCGGCTACGGGCGCGCCGGGCGGTGCTGGGCGATCGCGCGGGGGCGCCGCCGGCCGGGTGGCTGCGCACCCCGTCAGGAGCAGGGCGGCAAACCCAATTGAAAACATTGTTTTGTACTGCATACCTCAGGTAATTTAGGCGACCGAGGCGCGGCTGTAAAGCGGGTAGCCGGCGGGGGCGTGATCCCCGGCACTTCCTGGAACCGGCAGGGTTCCCTGGGGCGCGCCCCGAGGCGTCCACCGGATCCGGCGGGGCGCGTTAGGCTGGGAGGCATCGCACCTGCCGCAGGCCACTGCCATGAAGCTCGTCTGGATCCTGTCGCTCCTCCTGTTTGCAGCCGGCGTCGCCCGCGCGGACGACGTCGAGGTGATCGAGCTCAAGCACCGGACGGCCGACCAGATCATCCCCACCCTGCGGCCGCTCGTCGAGCCGGGCGGTGCGCTCAGCGGGATGCAGAGCACGCTCGTGATCCGGGCGAGCCGCGCCAACATCGCGCAGCTTCGCCAGGCGATTGCGACGCTCGATCGCACGCCGCGGCGCCTGCTCATCTCGGTGCGCCAGGACGCCGCGGGCAGCTTCGACAGCCGCGACGTCCGGGTGTCCGGCACGGTCGCCGGCGGCGACGTCCGGGTCGGCGTGAACGAGCCGCCGCGGCGCGAGTCCGGCGTCAGCATCAGCGCGCGCGAGTCGCACGGCGCGCGCACTGACCGCTTCACGAGCCAGGTCCAGGCGCTCGAGGGAAGCCCCGCGTACATCGCCATCGGCCAGTCGGTTCCCGTGCCGGAGACGGTGGTCACCCAGACGCCGGGGGGCGCCGTGGTCCGCAGCACCACGACCTACCGGAACATGTCGAGCGGGGTCGCCGTGATCCCGCGCCTGTCCGGTGACCGCGTGTTCCTCGACATCGCGCCGCAGACCGCGAGCCCCGCGCCGGGCGGGTCGGGCGCGGCGAGCTTCCAGCGCATCGTGACCACGGCGAGCGGCCGGCTCGGCGAGTGGTTCCCGCTCGGCGGCATCGACCAGTCCGCCGTGCGCTCGCGATCCGGCGTGCTCTCGGGCGGCTCGGACGCGCGCGTCGGCGCGTCGTCGGTCTGGGTCAAGGTCGACGAGATCCAGTGAGCCCGCCGGGCCGCCCCAGGGGCGAACGCCCGAGCGCACTTCGCGCGAGGGCTAGCCATTGGAGCCCGCCGGGCCGCCCCAAGGGCGAACGCCCGAGCGCACTTCGCGCGAGGGCTAGCCATTGAGTCCGGGCGCGATCGAGGAGACGCTCGCCGCGATCTTCGCGCCCGACGGACCGCTCAGCCGGGCGATCCCCGGGTACCGCTTTCGCGAGCAGCAGCGCGAGATGGCGGTGCGCGTCGCGGACGCAATGCGCAACCGGCGCGTGCTGCTCGCGGAGGCGGGCACCGGCACCGGCAAGACCGTCGCCTATCTGGTGCCGGCGCTGCTCGTCGGCGGCAAGGTGATCATCTCGACCGGGACGAAGACGCTGCAGGACCAGCTGTTCCTCCGCGACCTGCCGGCGGTGCGCCGGGCGCTCGGGCTGCCGGTCACGGCGGCGCTGCTCAAGGGACGCGCGAACTACGTCTGCCACCACCACCTCGAGCGCAACCTCGGCGACGGGCGCTTCGCGAGCCGGCAGGACGCGGCGAGCCTCCGTGCGATCGGACGCTTCGCCGCGCAGTCGCGGACCGGCGACAAGGCCGAGCTCGCCGACGTCCCGGAGGATTCGCCCGCCTGGGCGGCGGCGACCTCGACGCGCGACAACTGCCTCGGCGCGCGTTGCGGCGACTTCGCGCGGTGCTTCCTCATGAAGGCGCGTCGCGAGGCGCTCGCCGCCGACGCCGTGGTGGTGAACCACCATCTCTTCTTCGCCGACGTCGTGCTGCGCGACGAGGCGGTGGCGGAGCTGCTCCCCGCGTGCAACACCGTGATCCTCGACGAGGCGCATCAGCTGCCCGACACGGCCACCGCGTTCTTCGGCGAGACCGTTTCGACCGGGCAGCTGCTCGAGCTCTGCCGGGACGCGCTCGCCGCCGGCGCGGCGGAGGCGCGCGACGTGCGCGAGCTGCCGGAGCTCGTGCGGCGGGTGGACAAGGCGACGCGCGACCTGCGCCTCGCGGCCGGCCTTCAGGACGGGCACGTGACGGCCGCCGCGCTCGGCGACAACCGGGCGTTCGGCGAAGCGCTCACCGTGCTG
>JBOIFD010000005.1:0-1772 GCA_050741515.1 Burkholderiales bacterium | reverse complement strand
CGCGGGTGACCCGGGAAGACGGCGACGGCGCGCACCCCGGCGCCATCCTCGAGTTCGCGGAGGCCGATCGCGCCGCGCTCTACGAGGCGCAGCGGCGCCTCAACGGGATGTTCTGGAAGGACCACACGCTCCGCGTCTATCTGCCGCTGAGTTGAGCGGTGAACGCGGCCGAGTTCTCTGCAGCCGAGCGGCTCCGCGACGGGCGCGCGATCGAGATCCGCGCGCTCCGGCCGACGGACCGCGACGGGCTGCTGGCGGCCTTCGAGCGGACGGGCGAAGAGTCGCGCTATCGCCGGTTCTTCGCGCCGAAGCGCACGTTCAGCGAGAAGGAGATCGACTTCTACCTGAACGTCGACTTCGTCGGTCACGTGGCGCTCGTCGCGGTGCTGGAGGAAGGCGGCCGGCCGGTGATCGCGGGTGGCGGGCGGTACATCGTTTCCGAACCCGGCCACGCCGAGGTCGCGTTCGCGGTGGACGATCCGCACCAGGGGCTCGGCATCGCCACGCGCCTCATGCGCCATCTCGTCGCCATTGCGCGCCAGGCAGGGTTGCGGGAGCTGGTCGCGGAGGTCCTGCCCGACAACGCGCCGATGCTGAAGGTATTCGAGCGCAGCGGCCTGGCCGCGACGACGCGGCACGCGGGCGGGATCGTGCATGTCACGATGCCCCTGTCGCGCCCTGGCCCTGGGCCGAACGAGCCGGCCGGCTGACTCCGGTGGATCGGCATAGCATGGCTTCGCAGTCGGTAACCGGAGCTTGCGCCCGCCGCCGCAGGCGCCGGAAGCCGACCAAAGTAGGACTTGCCGCGCCCCAGGGCCGGCGTCGGCGTGCCCTTCGCCTGGACGCTTTATCGCGATCAATACTCTCGCATGGCGGCGAATCCGACCAAAGTAGGATTTGCCTTTCCCGCTGCCGGCACTACCGTGCCGGCTAGCTCGCGGCGCCTCGGCTACCGACGGTCTGGGCTCGGCTCAGGCTCGGACCCAGGTTCGGCACCGGCAGCCGCGGCGTTCAAGCCTCGGCTGGGGTAACACCGACGAATGGCCCTGGGAGCGAAGTACGAAAAGACCAATGCGAGGGGGCTGATCCTGCTCGCGGTCCTGGTCGGGTTGCTCGCGGGCGTCGGGGGATTCACGTTCCTCTACGCCGAGGGGTTCTCGTACATGAGCTCCGACCCGAAGGCGTGCGTGAACTGCCACATCATGCAGCCCCAGTACGACGCGTGGCAGAAGAGCAGCCACCACGCCGTGGCGACCTGCGTCGATTGCCACCTGCCTCACGGCTTCTTCAGGAAGTGGCTCGCCAAGGGGGCGAGCGGCTTCCATGACTCGAAGGCGTTCACGTTCCAGGACTTCCACGAGCCGATCATGATCAGGCCGACGATGAGCCGCATCCTGCAGGAGAGCTGTCTGCACTGCCACGCCGCGCTGGTGCACGACCTGGTGGTGCGGACCAGCAGCGAGGCCGACGAAGTGCGGTGCGTCCACTGCCATCGCTCGGTGGGGCACGGCGAGACGACCGGCCTGGGACGGTAGTCCAGGGACTGAGGATTCGACAGAGGGGGATGCGGACATGAAGGCTCAGCGAGGGCAGTCGCGGGCGGTGCTGATCGGGATCGCGTGCGTCGTGGCGGTCGTGACTGCGCTGGTGACCGCGCTGCTGGTGAACATCTTCGAGCGCAAGAGCGAGGCCCGCAGCCCGTTCGTGCGCCTCACCGAGGTCACCGAGGACACGACCGACCCCGCCAAGTGGGCCGTCAACTGGCCGAAGCA
>JBOIFD010000004.1:0-3830 GCA_050741515.1 Burkholderiales bacterium | reverse complement strand
GCGCCGCGGCGTAGTCGCCGCTGTCGTAGACCAGACCGAACGGATTGCGGTACGGCATCGCGCTCGCGGACACGAGGTTCCGGCGCCGGAGCTGCACGCGGTCGAAACCGTGACGGCGCGCGGCGAGGTCGATGAGGCGCTCGACGATGAACATCACCTCGGGGCGGCCGGCCGCGCGGTACGGCGTCGTCGGCGAGGTATTGCTCAGCACCGCCCGGCCGCGGATGGAGGCCGCCGGGATGCGGTACACGCTGGTCGAGACGCCGATGCCCTTGGCGAGCGGGATGAACGATACCGCGTGGGCGCCGACGTTGCTCGTGTTGACGCAGCGGAGCGCGAGAAAATTGCCCGCCGCGTCGAGCGCCAGTTCCGCCTCCGAGACGAGGTCGCGCGCGTGCTCGTCGCTGAGAAACGCCTCGTGCCGCTCGCAGGTCCACTTGACCGGCCGGCGCACGCGCCGGGCGGCCCAGGCGACGAGCGCGAACTCCGGATAGAGGTTGTTGCGCGCGCCGTAGTTGCCGCCGAGATCGCGGGTGACCATCCGCACCGCGCTCTCCGGGACGCCGAGCGCGCCGGCGAGCTCGCTGCGGTGCCGCTGCACCCCGCCCGACGCGGCATGGACGGTGTAGCGGCCGCTCGCTTCGTCGTACGCCGCGAGCGCGGCGCGCGGCTCCAGCGGCACGCCGGTGACGCGATTGATGGTCGTCTCGAGCCGGACCACGTGCGCGGCGCGCCGGAAGGCCGCGTCGGTCGCCGCGGCGTCGCCGGCGTCGCAGTCGACGCAGACGTTCGACGCGATCTCCTCCCAGACCCGCGATGCGCCGGCGGCAGCCGCGTCGCGCGTCGCTGTGACGGCAGGCAGCGGCTCGTAGTCCACGACGACCCGCTCGGCGGCATCCTTGGCGGCGGCGAGCGTCTCCGCCACGACCAAGGCAACGGCCTCGCCCGCGAACCGCGCCGCATCGACCGCCAGCGGCGGATACGGCGCCAGGAACACCGGCGAGCCGTCGCGGTTCTTGAGGGGCACCTCGTGCGGGTTCGGGGAGATCGGGCGGTACGGGATCGGCTTCAGGCCATCGCGCGCCGCGTCCTCGCCCGTGAGCACGGCGAGGACCCCCGGGGTCGCCACGGCCTCGGCCGCATCGATGCCCCGGATGCGTGCGTGGGCGTGCGGGGATCGCACCAGAACCGCGTAGACCTGGCCCGGCAGGCTGAAGTCGTCGCTGTAGCAGCCCCGTCCGGTGATCAAGCGCTCGTCTTCGCGCCGCGGCACGGGCTTGCCGACGCCCTGGCGCGCCGAGCTGGTTCGCGAGTCCAGAAACGACATCGGCGGTTTGGGGCTTGGCGTCCGGTTCGGGGGGCGCTAGTATTTCACGCGCGGGGTAGAAGCGTTCAGTCGGCGGGCGCGCCGGCGGGAAATTGCTCCCAGGAGTGCGCCCCTATGATCGTCTACACGCCGCCCCGTCCGCCCAAGACCATTCCGGTCGTCGACCTGGCCGGCAGCTTCTCCTCGCGGCTCGACGATCGCAAGCGAGTCGCCTGGGAAATCCACAAGGCCTGCCGCGAGACCGGGTTCTTCTACGTCTCGAACCACCGCGTGCCGCAGGCGCTGATCGACGCCCAGTTCGAGTGCGCGCAGCGCTTCTTCGCCCTGCCGCTCGAGCGCAAGCTCGCGCTCCACATGACGAACTCGCCCTCCACGGCGGGCTACGAGCCGATCGGCGGGCAGATCCTCGACAGCCAGGACGCGGCGAGCGAGAAGGCGCCGCCGGATCTGAAGGAGAGCTTCTACATCGCGATGGAGCTCCCCGACGACGATCCCTGGGCGCAGAAAAGAATCCGGAGCTTCGGGCACAACCAGTGGCCGGAGGGGCTGCCAGGATTCCGCGAGCAGATGCTCGCCTACCAGGCCGCGGTGCGCAGCCTCGGCGACCGCCTGCTCGCCATGCTGGCCCTGTCGCTCGACCTCTCGGAGGACTACTTCGTCCCGTTCTACGACATGCCGGGTACGACGCTGCGGCTGCTGCGCTATCCGCCGCATCCGCAGGCAGCGCTCGCCAACCAGCTCGGCGCCGGCGCGCACACCGATTGGGGCGGCGTCACGATGCTCGCCCAGGACGACCTCGGGGGCCTCGAGGTCCGCAACGTCGCCGACGAGTGGATTCAGGCGGTGCCGGTCCCCGGAACCTTCGTGATCAATCTCGGCGACCTGATGCAGCGGTGGACCAACGGCCTCTATCGATCGAACATGCACCGGGTGCGGAACAACAGCTCCACCCGGGACCGCTATTCGATCCCGTTCTTCTACAGCCCGCGGCCGGACTCCCGGATCGAGTGCCTGCCGACCTGCACCGACGCCGAGCATCCGCCCCGGTTCGAGGCGTGCACAGCGGCCGAGCACACCTACGAGATGTTCCGCCGCAGCTACGGCTATTCACCGACCAACGTCACCAGGAGCGCCCAGACATGAACCGATCCCTTACCCGCGTCGCCATCGCCGCGTTCCTGGCGCTGCTCGCTTGCGCCGGTCCGGCCCAGGCGCAGACCAGGATCAAGTTCACCCTCGACTGGCGATTCGAGGGGCAGACGTCCTTCATGTGGCTCGGCCTCTCGCGCGGCTATTTCCAACGGGAAGGCCTCGAGGTGCAGGTCGACGCCGGATCGGGCTCGACGGCGGCGGTCCAGCGCATCCATACCGGCGCCTACGACGCCGGCCTGGGCGACATGTCGGCATTGATCGAGTACGTCGGCAACAACCCCGGCCAGCAGCGCCTGCAGATGGTGTACCTGCAGTACGACGAGGCGCCGCTCGCGTATTACACGTTCAAGAAGACCGGCGCGAAATCGATCGCCGACCTCGCCGGCAAGTCCGTTGCCGGAAGCCCGTGGGAATCCACCCGCAAGATGTTTCCGGTCTTCGCCAGGGCGGCGAAGATCGACCCGGCGACCGTGACCTGGGTCACCGTCGATCCGCAGCTGCGCTCCAACGCAGTCATCAAGGGCGACGCGTTCGCCTGCGGCGGCTTCCTGACCGTGCCGCTGGAGTTCGAAGCGCGCGGCATCAAGCGCGACGAGCTCGTCGAGATGACGGTCGCCGCCACCGGGATCCGCCTGTACGGCAACGGCGTGATGGTGTCGAACAAGCTGATCGCCGAGAATCCGAAGGCCGTGGCCGGGCTGGTGCGCGCGCTCAACCGGTCGTTTCGCGAGAGTCTCGCCGATCCTGTGGCCGCGGTGAAGACGCTGAAGGCCCGCGACCCGCTCACCGAAGAGAGAGTCGAGCTCGAGCGCTTCGCGCTGCTGCGGCCCGCGATCCTGACCGAGCGCACGAAGGCGAGCGGCCTGGGCGCGATCGACATGGCGATCCTTCGCGCCCAGATCGAGCACGTCGGCTCGGCGGTCAAGCTGAAGAGCCGGCCCGATGCGGAAGCACTCTTCAACGCGAGCTTCCTGCCCCCGCAGGCGGA
Source organism: Burkholderiales bacterium (assembly GCA_050741515.1). GTDB lineage: Bacteria > Pseudomonadota > Gammaproteobacteria > Burkholderiales > SG8-39 > DATEDA01. The sequence continues at coordinate 363 of JBOIFD010000004.1, read as the reverse complement.
GCGGATGCCGCTGAAGTGAGCCCCGGGCATCGGCATCTCATGCCCGGAGGTGGAAATGGCGGTCGAGCGCGAGCACGTCCGCGAGCCCCAGGAGCTCCGCGGCGACAACCAACGTAGCGTCCGCGAGATCCATCGGAAGGTCCGCGTAGGTCCGCAGTAGAGCGGCGATGCGCGGTTGCGTCCACCGTCTCGACGATCTCGAGACGGCGGTCATATTGGATGACAGTGCAGTTGATGTCGATCACGAGAGCTTTCGCACCGCCTCGCGCGCTCGCGCCAGCAGCCGCGGCAGATCGAGGCCGGGAATCGCGTCGTTCTCCACCACCACGCGGCCCTGGACGGTGAGGAGCCGCAGCTTCGGGC
>JBOIFD010000003.1:0-7635 GCA_050741515.1 Burkholderiales bacterium | reverse complement strand
TGATCGCGCCCGAGGACACGCGGCGGGTGCTCGCGCTCGGGCTCTCGGCCGCGCTCAACGCGCCGATCGAGGCGACCCGATTCGGCGTGTTCCGGATGTAGTGAGGATGTCGATCCACGAAGCGACCGTCGAATGGCGCCGGCTCACGCCGGATTTCGAGTACGCGACGTACGACCGCGGGCACTGGCTCGCCTTCGGCGACGACATCCGCGTGCCGGGGACCGCCGCCCGCGCGAACATTCCGCCGACCGCCCCCGTTTCGCCCGGCGTCGATCCCGAACAGGCGTTCGTCGCGTCGCTCTCGAGCTGCCACATGCTCTGGTTCTTGCACCTGGCGCGCGCCGCCAAGCTGGTCGTCGACCGCTACGTCGACCGGGCGGCGGGCGTGCTCGAGAAGAACGGCGAGGGCGAGCTTGCGATGACCCGGGTGACCCTCAAGCCGTCGGTGACCTTCAGCGGCGCGCCACCGACCGAGGCCGAGGTGCGCGTGCTCCACGAGCGCGCGCACGCTAAGTGCTTCATCGCGAACTCGGTCAAGACCGAGGTGGTCGTCGAGCCCGAGTTCGACTAGGAACGCCGCAGCCTAGCCGCGAAAGCGCCGCTCCAGGTCGTCCACGCTCGCGACCAGCGCATCCAGGTCGGGCATTTGCCCCTGCGGCGTCAGGCGGTCCACGACGTCGGGGAGGATCTGCGACAGGCCGACCGAGGCCTCCGACTCCGTGAGGCCGGCCTGCGACGCGAGCTGCGACAGGCCGTCGCGGCCGAACACCTGCGCGATGATCTCGGGCGAGATCGGCAGGTTGGAGCCGGTGCCCACCCAGGAGTTCGCCTGGTCGGCGTACCCCATCCGCTGGAACTGCTCGAGCAGGCTGCCGAGGCCACCCATACCCCCCCTGTTGCCCAGGTTGCCCAGGTTGCCGCCGAGTCCACCGCCGCCCTGGCGGTTGGCGAGCATCGAGAGAATCAGCGGGAGCAATGCCATCAGCGCGCTGCTCATGCCACCGGTCTGACCGCCTGGGATCTGGGCCCCCGTCGGCTGGCCCAACCCGCCCCGCCCGCGGGGCGCCTGCTGTCCCGTCGCCTGGCCGAGCCCGCCCTGCGCGAGCCCGCCGAGAAGTTCGTCGAGCAATCCCATGGTCGCCTCCTATGCTGAGCTGCCCGGACGGTCTGCCTGGGCGGCGGCCCGATTGTACGGCGTCGAGGCACCGGGGTCCCGGCGCCTTCCGTGGCACGATGCTCGCACCGACCGCTCGCTCCCCCGACCCATGCAGCCCACCATCTACGATCGTTCCGAGCACGACCAGCTCCGCGCGACCGTCGCGCGCTTCCTGGCCGAGGCGGTCGAACCGCATGGCGAGCGGTGGGAGGAGCAGGGCCTCGTCCCGCGGGAAGTACTCCGCAAGCTGGGGAGTCTCGGCCTGCTCGGCATCACCTATCCGCCCGAGTACGGCGGCACGGGCGCGGATGCGATCACCGCGGTCGTGTTCCAGGAAGCCCTCTCGCGGTCGACCTTCGGCGGCTTCGTCGTCACGGTGCTGGTCCACACCGACATGGCGAGCCCGCATCTCGTGCGGGCCGGGACGAAAGCTCAGCTCGACCGCTATCTCCGCAAGGTGATCGCCGGAGAGCTGGTCACCGCGATCGCGGTGACCGAGCCCGACGCCGGCTCCGACGTCGCCGCGATCCGGACCCGCGCCCGGCGCGACCGGGACGGATGGGTGCTGAACGGCACCAAGCTCTTCATCACGAACGGCGTGCACGGCGACCTCTACTTCGTCGCGGCGCGGACCGATCCCGGAGCGAAGGGCTCGCGCGGCATCTCGATGTTCATCGTCGAGAAGGGCGCGCCCGGCTTCCGCGTCGGGCGCGCGCTCCGGAAGCAGGGGTGGCTCTGCTCCGACACCGCCGAGCTCGTGTTCGAGGACTGCCGGCTCGACGCGGACGCGCTGCTCGGGGAGGAAAACGGCGGTTTCTACGCGATCATGCGCAACTTCCAGACCGAGCGGATCGCGGCTGGCGCGATGGCGGTGGGTCATTGCCTGACCGCGCTCGAGCTCACCCATCGCTACGTGAACGAGCGCAAGGCGTTCGGCGGAGTGCTGTGGGACCTGCAGGTCGTCCGCCAGCGTCTCGCAATGCTGGAGGCGAAGACCGCGGCCGCGCGCCAGCTCCTGTACCACTGCGCCTGGCTCGCCGGCGAGAACCGCGACTGCGTGCGCGAGGTGTCGATGCTGAAAGCGCTCACCGGCGAGCTCGCGAACGAGGTCATGTACGCGTGCCAGCAGTTCCACGGCGGCATGGGCTACATGCGCGAGACTGCGATCGAGCGCCTGGTGCGGGATGCCCGCGTGCTGGCGATCGGCGGCGGCGCGACCGAGGTGATGCTCGAGGAAGTCGCGAAGCGCTTCGCGGGGTAAGGCGCCCCGGGCCGGCGCCATCCACTATCATTCGCGCGTCGCCCGCCGCGCCTCCGGTGGATCGCACGCCATGACCCATCAAACGATCGAAGTCGAGCAACGCCCCGCCGGGATCGGCGTCGTCTGGCTGAACCGGCCGGATGTCCGCAACGCGTTCGACGACACGATGATCGCGGAGCTCGCGACGGCCTTCCGCGCGCTCGACGCCGACGCCGGGGTGCGGGCAGTGGTCCTGGCGGGCCGCGGGCCGGTGTTCTGCGCCGGCGCCGACCTCCACTGGATGAAGCGGATGGCCGGCTACACGTTCGAGCAGAACTACGCGGACGCGCTCGGGCTCGCCCGGATGCTGGACGCCTTGCGCACGCTCGGGAAGCCGACCGTGGCGCGCGTGCACGGGCACGTATTCGCCGGGGGCATGGGCCTGGTCGCGGCCTGCGACATCGCCGTCGCCGCGCGCGGCGCCGAGTTCTGCATCTCGGAGGTGAAGCTCGGGCTCATCCCCGCCGTGATCTCGCCCTATCTCATCGCCGCGATGGGCGAGCGCGCGGCGCGCCGCTACATGCTGACCGCCGAGCGGTTCGGCGCCGAGGAGGCGTACCGCATCGGGTTCGTGCACGCCTGCGTGGAGCCCGCGGAGGTCGACCCGGCGATCGACGCGCTGATGGCCCACTTGCTCGACGGTGGCCCTGCGGCTCACGCGGCCACCAAGGACCTCATCCGTGCGGTCGCCGCGCGCCCGGTCTCCGAGGACCTCATCGCCGACACCGCGACGCGGATCGCCGCCACCCGCGCCTCCGACGAGGGCAAGGAGGGCATCCAGTCGTTCCTCGAGAAGCGCAAGCCGGCGTGGGTTGCGGTGCCGAGCGGAAAGAAGTAGCGTGATACGCTGCTTGGCTCGTGCATCCATGAGCAATGTCATTCCCAAGTCGCTGCGCCTGAAGAGTCGGCTGCGGCCCAAAACCTCGTGGGAGCTCGGGAGGGACCTCTTCGGCGCTGATCGCTCTCCTCCCGAAGCGAGGAACGTGTCCGGGCGCGTCAAGGAGCCGATCCGAGCGAAGCTCCGTGCGCGCCCCGTCCCCGGAGCTGCTCTCCGACACCGGCGTACCCCGACTGGATGAGCGGCCGGCGCTCCCGGCTCGTTCTGGCATAGCGGGCCCAGATGTTCGCCAAGATCCTGATCGCCAACCGCGGCGAGATCGCGTGCCGGGTCATCCGCACCGTGCGCCGGCTCGGCGTGAAGACGGTGGCGGTCTACTCCGAGGCCGACGCGCGCGCGCAGCACGTGCTCGCGGCCGATGAAGCCTATCTCGTCGGCCCGCCGCCGGCCAAGGAGAGCTACCTCCGCGGCGACCGCATCCTCGAGGTCGCCAGGCGCGCCGGCGCGCAGGCGATCCATCCGGGCTACGGGTTCCTCTCGGAGAACGAGGCGTTCGCCGACGCGTGCGAGATGGCGGGCATGGTGTTCATCGGCCCGCCCGCCGCCGCGATCCGCGCAATGGGGTCGAAGAGCGCGGCGAAGCGGATCATGGAGCGGGCCGGCGTCCCGCTCGTCCCGGGCTTTCACGGCGACAATCAGGACGCCGCCTACCTCCAGGGTCAGGCGGACCGCATCGGCTATCCGATCCTGATCAAGGCCTCGGCGGGCGGCGGCGGCAAGGGCATGCGGATCGTCGAGCGCGCGGCGGAGTTCGAGGCGGCGCTCGCGTCCTGCAAGCGCGAGTCCGCGGCGGCGTTCGGCGACGACCGGGTGCTGCTCGAGCAGTACCTCCGCCGGCCGCGGCACATCGAGATCCAGGTGTTCGCGGACAAGCACGGGAACTGCGTGCATCTTTTCGAGCGCGACTGCTCGGTGCAGCGGCGCCACCAGAAAGTCCTCGAGGAAGCGCCCGCCCCCGGCATGACCCCGGAGCGACGCGCCGCCATGGGCACGGCGGCAGTCGCAGCGGCAAAAGCGATCGGCTACGTCGGCGCGGGCACGGTCGAGTTCATCGCCGAAACCGAGGGAGCGAGCGCCGGGACGTTCTTCTTCATGGAGATGAACACGCGGCTCCAGGTCGAGCATCCGGTGACGGAGATGATCACCGGCGAGGACCTCGTCGCGTGGCAGCTGCGAGTCGCCTGGGGCGAGGCGCTGCCGAAGCGCCAGGACGAGCTCGCGATCGACGGCCACGCGCTGGAGGCGCGGATCTACGCCGAGGATCCCGCCAAGGGCTTCCTGCCAGCCACCGGCCGCATCGTGCATCTCGCCACGCCGCCCGCCTCGCGCCACGTGCGGGTCGACACCGGCGTCGCCGCCGGCGACGAGATCTCCCCGCACTACGACCCGATGATCGCGAAGCTGATCGTCTGGGACCGGGACCGGGTGGGGGCGCTCGCGCGGATGCGCGACGCGCTCGAGCACTTCCAGGTCGTGGGCCTCGCCACGAACGTCGCGTTCCTCACGCGCCTCGTCTCGAGTCGCGCGTTCGGCGCGGCGGACCTGGACACCGGCCTCATCGAGCGTACCCGCGACGAGCTCTTCCCGCCGCCGGCACCGGCCGCCGACGAAGTCCTCGCGGCGGCGATGCTGTCGGAGCTGTTGCGCCACGATCGCGAGGCGCGCAGCCACGCGGCGGTGTCCGGAGACCCCTGGTCGCCGTGGGGCGCCTTCGACGGATGGCGGATCAACCAGGACAACCACCACGTGTTCGTGTTCCGGGAGGGCGAGCGGCAGGTCGCCGTCACCGCGCACTACCGCAAGGGCGGCAGGTACGAGGTCGAGCTGCCCGGCGGGCGCCGGACGCTGTCGGGCGAGCTCACCGACGCGACCACGATCCGCGCCTGGCTCGACGACGAGGAGCTGGCGGCGACCGTGGTGCGCGAGGGCGCGGTCCTCGACGTCTTCCGCGGCGCCGAGCGCCACACGCTCGAGCTGCACGACCCGTGGCTCGCCGAGGTCGCGGGCGACGTCCACAGCGGCGGCCTCGCGGCGCCGATGCCGGGGAAAGTCATCGCGGTGCTCGTCCAGGCGGGGGCAACGGTCGAGCGCGGCGCGCCGCTCGTGATCATGGAAGCGATGAAGATGGAGCACACCATCACCGCGCCGGCCGCCGGCACCGTCCAGGAGGTCCTGTACCGCGTCGGCGAGCAGGTCGCGGAGGGCGCGGATCTCATCCGGTTCGACGCCGCGTGAGAGTCCTGCTGTACACGCCTTCGTCGAAGATGCTTCCCGAGTGGCGGGACGCGTTGGCGCGCGCGCTGCCGGAGGCCGAGGTGCGCGCCTGGGAGCCCGGGCTCGCGTGGCGGGCCGACTACGCCGCGCTCTGGTACCCGGCCGCCGAGGTGCTCGCGGGGCAGACCAGCCTGAAGGCGATCTTCAACCTGGGCGCCGGCGTCGAGGCGCTGCTCCAGCGGATCGCGCTGCTGCCCGGGGTGCCGCTCATCCGGCTCGAAGACGCCGGCATGGCGCGCCAGATGGCGGAGTACGTGACCTGGGTGGTGCTCCGCTACTTTCGCCGCCTGGACGTCTATGCCGCGCAGCAATCGCGCGCCGAGTGGAAGCTCCAGCGGCCGCTCCGGCACGCGGACTTCCCGATCGGCGTCATGGGCGTCGGCGTGCTCGGCGCCCACGTCGCTCACGCCCTCGGCGCGCTCGGCTTTCCGGTGCTCGGCTGGAGCCGGACAAGGAAGCGGATCGAGGGTGTGAAGTGCTTCGCGGGCTCGGCCGAGCTCGAGACGTTCCTCGCCGGCTCGCGCGCGCTCGTCTGCATGCTGCCGCACACCGCCGACACCGACGGGATCCTCGACCGCGAGACGCTCTTCGAGCTCCCCGCGGGCGGCTACGTGATCAACGTCGCGCGCGGCGGGCTGATCGTCGACGACGACCGGCTCGCCGCGCTCGACGCCGGGCACCTCGCCGGCGCGACCCTGGACGTCTTCCACGAAGAGCCGCTGCCCGCGGCGCATCCGTACTGGCGCCATCCGAAGGTGCTGCTCACGCCGCACGCGTCCGCGATCACGCTCATCGACGAGTCGGCGGCACAGATCGCCGGGAAGATCCGTCGACTGGAGCGCGGCGAACCGGTGACCGGCGTGGTCGATCTCGCGCGGGGCTACTGAGGCCGCTTCCGGATCAGCCGAGCGCGCCGTTGATGGCGAAATCGAAGATCTGGTAGCTCTTCACGGTCGCCGCGCCGGCCCTGCGCCGGTACTCGTCGTTCAGGGGCACGCTCAGGATGAACGGGACCTTCGCCTCGGCGACGCCGCCGTGCGTGCGCAGGCGGTGGCCTTCCAGCCCCGAGAGATCGTGGTCGGCTTGCGCGGCGCCGATGCAGACGTTCGCCGTCGCGATGACGACCACGTCGGCTTCCCGGTCGGCCGGCAGGTCGTGCACCCGGCACGCGGTCTCCTTGTCGAGCACCGACTCGAGCCCGTCGATCCCTCCGATCGCCGCGATGATCTCGCGCGGCGTCGCTCGTCCGCGGCACCAGACGCGCACGAATCCGCCGAGCGCGCCATGGTGGGCGACGAAGGCGTCGGTGATCGGGCAGATCACCTTGGTGTCGCCCCTGCCGAACCTCGCGTCGAGGATGTCCTGCAGCCAGATCACGTTGGGCTTCCCCGCCGCGTTCGCCTTGTCGTTCATGCCGTGATCGGCCGTCAGCGCGACGATCGCGCCGAGCCCGGCGAGCCTGCCGAAGCGCGCGTCGAGCTCCTGGTAGAAACGCTTGGCCTCGGCCTCCTCGGGCGCGTACTTGTGCTGCACCCAGTCGGTGAGCGAGAGATAGAGGAGATCCGGCCGGCGCTTCTCCAACAGCCTGATCCCCGCCTCGAGCACGAAGAGCGACAGCTCCATCGAGTACATGTCCGGCTGCGGCATGCCCGCCAGCTCGAGCACGTTCTCGATGCCGTTCTCCTTCAGCGTGCAGCGGCTGGCGAACTCGGAAGAGAACGAGATGTTCCCCTTCGCGACGTCGAGACCCTTGCCGAGCTGCCGGCGCAGCTTGTCCTTGGCCGTGATCGAGACGACCTTCGCGCCCGCGTCGGCGAACCGCGCGAGGATGGTGTCGCCGCGCAGCAGCTCGGGCCCGGTCATCGCCACCGCCTCGCCGGTCTTCGGGTCGAGGTAGAAGTTGCCGGAAATCCCGTGCTTCGAGGCCGGCGTCCCGGTGATGATCGACATGTTGTTCGGGCAGGTGAAGCTCGGTACCGTGCCGTCCGCCACGACGCTGAAGCCCTG
>JBOIFD010000002.1:0-2657 GCA_050741515.1 Burkholderiales bacterium | reverse complement strand
CGCGATAGGCCTCGTAGTACTCCAGCATGGTGAATTCCGGGTTGTGGCGGGTCGAGATCCCCTCGTTCCGGAAGTTGCGGTTGATCTCGAACACCTTCTCGAAGCCGCCGACGACGAGCCGCTTGAGATAGAGCTCCGGCGCGACCCGGAGGTAGAGCGTCATGTCGAGCGCGTTATGGTGGGTGACGAAGGGTCGCGCCGCCGCGCCGCCGGGGATCGGCTGCATCATCGGCGTCTCGACCTCGAGGAACCCCCGCGCCGCCATGAACGAGCGCATGGCCTGGATGACGCGGCTGCGCACTTCGAACGTCCGGCGCGACTCCTCGCTGGCGATCAGATCGAGATAGCGTTGCCGGTACTTCTGCTCCTGGTCCTGGAGGCCGTGAAACTTCTCAGGCAGCGGGCGCACCGACTTTGCGAGCAGCCGGACCTGCGCCGCATTGACCGTCAGCTCGCCGGTGCGGGTCTTGAAGAGCGTCCCGCCGACGCCAAGGATGTCGCCGAGGTCCCACTCCTTGAAGATCTCGTGCGCCGCGGCGCCGGTCGCGTCGTTCGACACGTAAACCTGGATCTGCCCGCTCATGTCCTGCAGGGTGGCGAAGCTCGCCTTGCCCATGACGCGCTTGAGGACCATGCGCCCGGCGACGACGACGCGGATCGCGCGCTCATCGACCACCTCCTTGGTCATGCCGCCGTAGCCGCGCTGGAGGTCGGCGGCGAGGTGCTCGCGACGGAAGTCGTTGGGGAACGCGATCCCCTGCGCGCGGAGCCCCTGGAGCTTCGCGCGCCGGGCGGCGATGATCTGGTTCTCGTCCGGCGGCGGACGGCTGTCGTCGTTCTTGCGCATGCTCCTACGCCGTCGCGCCTGCGCCGATGCCCTGCTTCAGGCTGGCGGTGATGAAGTCGTCGAGATCGCCGTCGAGGACCGCCTGGGTGTTGCCCTTCTCGACGCCGGTGCGGAGGTCCTTGATCCGCGACTGGTCGAGCACGTACGAGCGGATCTGGTGGCCCCAGCCGATGTCGGTCTTCTGGTCCTCGAGCGCCTGCTTCGCTTCGTTCCGCTTGCGCAGCTCCTGCTCGTAGAGCTTCGCCTTGAGCATCGCCATCGCCTCGGCGCGGTTGCGGTGCTGCGAGCGGTCGTTCTGGCACTGCACGACGATCCCGCTCGGCAGGTGCGTGATCCGCACCGCGGAGTCGGTGCGGTTGACGTGCTGGCCGCCGGCGCCGGAGGCGCGGTAGGTGTCGGTGCGAAGGTCGGCGGGATTGATCCCGATGTCGATCGTCTCGTCGACCTCGGGATAGACGAAGACGCTCGCGAACGACGTGTGGCGCCGGGCGTTGGCGTCGAACGGCGACTTGCGCACCAGCCGGTGGATGCCGGTCTCGGTCCGGAGGCTGCCGTAGGCGTAGTCGCCGGTGACCTTGAGGGTGGCGGTCTTGATTCCCGCGACCTCGCCGTCGGACTGCTCGAGGATCTCGACCTTGAAGCCCTTGCGCTCGGAGTACTTGACGTACATCCGCTCCAGCATCTGCGCCCAGTCCTGCGCCTCGGTGCCGCCGGCGCCGGCCTGGATGTCGACGAAGCAGTTGTTCGGGTCCAGCGGGTCCCAGAACATCCGCCGGAACTCCCACTGCGCGACGTCGTCGGCGAGCTGCGCGGCGTCGCGCTCGATCGCCACAAGCGTCGCGTCGTCGCGCTCGTCGCGCGCCAGCTGGAAGAGCTCCTGCGCGTCGCGCAGGCCGCTGTCGAGCGCGGTCAGGCCGCCGACGACCGCGTCGAGCTGCTTCTTCTCCTTGCCGAGGTCCTGGGCGCGCCGCTGGTCGTCCCAGACCTTGGGATCCGCGAGCGCTTTGGCGACCGAATCGAGGCGGGTCTGCTTCGCCTCGAAGTCAAAGATACCTCCGCAGCTCGGCCTCGCGGCGCGCGAGGTCGGCGAGGCGATTGGCGATGGCGTTGATGCGCTCGGCTTCCATCGGAGTGCTGGCCTGGGAAAGCGGCGGATTATACACGCCGGGACTCCCCGATCCCTCCGGGACGGGTGCCGAAGCGCGGCGGCGCGGCTATCATCGCGGCTCGAGCTCCCGCGCCATGTCCGAGCCGCGAACCGTCGCCGACCGCACGAGCCGCCTGTACACGCTGCTCTTCCTGATCTGCCTCGGGCTCCTCGGGTTCGCGCTCTATCTTCAGCATGGGCAGGGTCTGGACCCATGCCCGTGGTGCGTCGTGCAGCGGCTCGGCTTCATCCTGATCGGGCTCATCGCGCTCGTGGGCGCGCTGCATCGGCCCGGTCCGATCGGGACGGTCGTGTACTCGACTCTCGGGCTGGCGGCGGCAGGAGGAGGCGCAGCGGCGGCCGTCTACCACGTCCACCTGCAATCCGATCCGGAGCGAGCCGCGAAGTGCGTCGGCTCGCCGGTCGAGCGCATCCTGGATCAGCTCGACATCGGAAGCATGATCCCGCCGCTCCTGCAGTACGGCGGCCCGTGCACGCTCAAGCCGTGGTCGTTCCTGGGGCTGTCGATCCCGGAGTGGTCGCTGGTGTGGTTCGTGCTCCTCGCCGCGGCGTTCGTCGCGATCCCGTTCGTCGCGAAGCGCGACTGAGCGGCGCGTCTGCAACAGATTGTCAAATCCGACCGCCGGGACTGGCGCTCAACTG
>JBOIFD010000001.1:0-5467 GCA_050741515.1 Burkholderiales bacterium | reverse complement strand
AGATCCGCGCGCCGAGGCGCTCGGGGAAGAGCTTGGGCAGCCAGGCACCGCAGGCGAACACGAACGCCGCCGCCCGGATCTCCGATCCGTCGCTTGCGCTGATCGCCTCGAGGCTGACGTGGACCGTGGGCGGAGCGATTGCGGCAGGCCGATACTCGACGCCCGCGTGGATGGCAGCGCGCACCACCGCTTGCACGGCCCGGCCGGCGATCAGCGCACCGCTCGCCGGCTCGATCATCCCCCAGACGTCCTCGCCCAGCGCGAACTGCGGGTAGCGCCGGCGGATGTCGGCCGCGGAGAGCCGCTCGTGCGGCAGTCCGAGTCGGGCAAGCGTGGCGAGAGTGTCCAGCGCGTAGCGGTCGCCGGCGCGAGCGAGCCACAGGACGCCCGTTTCGTGGAAGAGCCGCTCCGTACCCTCGAGAACGCTCCTCCACGCTGCCAGCGACGAGAGCGCGAGGCGCGTGTACAGCTCGTCCGGCCCGTAGCCCATGCGGATGATCCGCGACTCGCCGCCCGAGCTCGACCGCGCGTTGCCGGGCCCGTACTGATCGACGAGCACGACGCGCAGCCCCTTCTCCCGCAGGCGCAAGGCGGTCCACGCGCCGAAGCTTCCGGCGCCGACCACCGCCACGTCCCAGGTCTTGGCGGTCATGCCTCAGGCTGCGAAGGCCCGTGGCTGAGGCGGCGGCGCGGTCAAAGGATCCGCTCGCCGAACTTCTTCAGCGCGGCTTCCGACAGCGTGAGGCCGAGGCCCGGCTGCTCCTTCAGCGTGAGCCGGCCGCCGGCGATCCGCGGCGGGTCCTCGAACAGCTCGGCCTGCAGCGGATCGCGCTCCGGATCGGTGAACGACTCGACGATGCAGCCGGCGGGGCTTGCGGCGACGATGTGGGCGTGGATGAAGCAGTCGTGGTGCGGCGCGACCTGGACGTGGTTGAGCTCGCACAGCGCGGCGAGCTTCCGCCCCTCGGTGAAGCCCCCCATCATGGTGCAGTCGAACTGCAGGATCTGGATCGCGTTCTCCTCGAGCAGCGCCCGGCAGCCGTAGCTCGTCAGTTCGCTCTCCCCGGCCGACAGGGGGATCCGGGTCTGCCGGGCGAGGAGCTTCAGCTCGCGGCGGTCGTCGGCCCACCGCACCGGCTCCTCCAGCCAGCGCGGCCGCAGCGGTTCCAGGAGGCGGGCGCCTTCGATCGCCGTGGCGAGATCCCAGCCGCGGTTGACGTCGATCATCAGATCCTTGTCGTTCCCGATCGCCTCGCGCACGACCGCCAGGCGCTCGATGTCCTCGGCGAGCGGGACACCCCCGGCCTTCGCCTTGAACCCGGTGTGCCCCTGCGCCTTGAGCATCGCCATCTCGTCGCGCAGCTCGGCGAGGTCCTTCCCGTCCCGGTAGTAGGCGCAGGTGACGTAACAGGGCACCTCGCTGCGGTAGCCCCCGAAGAGGCGGTACAACGGCAGTCCGGCGACCTTGCCGACGATGTCCCACGCGGCGATGTCGACCGCAGCGGAGATCCGCACGATGGCCTCGCGGGACCAGCCCTTCTCGTGCGCGAGCCGCTGCCAGGTCAGCGCGAACAGTCGCTGGTACAGCTGCTCGGGAGCCAGCGGATCCGCGCCGATGACGAGCTCGCCGAGGCCGCTCTTGAACGCCTGGATCGCCGCCTGGATCGGGGTGTAGCTGGTCGCGATGCCGATCCCCTCGATGCCGGCGTCGGTGTGCATCCGCACCAGGATCTCGTTCGCCTTGGGAACGATGAAATGGCTGACCCAGTGCGGGCGACCGGTGTCGGGGGCGCGCAGGACGTAGACCTGCAGGCTCGTGATCTTCATGGCGGCTCCTCGCCGGGGTGGCGCAATCGGGCGTGGTGGATCAACCGCACTAATTGCACTGACGCGGCGGAAGTCTCAGGGATTGCCGATGAAGTCGCGCTTGCCGACTTCGACGCCCGCGTGGCGCAGGATGTTGTAGGCGGTCGTGACGTGAAAATAGAAGTTGGGGTGGGCATGCCCGAGCAGGTACTGCATGCCGGTGAAGGTCCGGTCCTGCCCGCCGACCTTGAGCACGATCTGCTTGTCGTCCGTCCCGTCGATCTGCGCGGGCTTGAGGGTGCCGATGAACTCGATGGTCTTCGCGATGCGCTCCCTCAGCTCGGCGAAGGTCTGCTCGGTGTCCTCGTGCTTCGGGATCTCCACCCCGGCCAGTCGCGCGCACGCCCCTTTGGCCGTGTCGCAGGCCACCTGCACCTGGCGCGCGAGCGCAAACATGTCGGGGGCGAGGCGGTAGGCGGTCAGGACCTTCGGGTCGATCTTCTTCGCGTCGGCGTGCGCCTGCGCCTTGTCGAGAATCGCGGAGAGGTTCTTCAGGATATTGGCGAAGCGCGGCGCGCTCGCCTGGTACATCGTGATCGGCATGCTCGGCGGGGTACCGGCCGGCGCGAAGACGCCCTGCCACGAGCCGTTGGTCATCTGACCCTCCCTTGCCGTCTGGGGCCCTAAGGATGCGGCGTCGGGCGATCCATGGCAAGCCAAACGGGCGACGGCGGCCGTGCTTACGCCAACATCGTGCGGTGCGGCGAAGGCTCGCCCGTCGCGCCGCCGCCCACGCCGAGCCCGGCCTGACCGCGCAGATAGCGAATGCCCGGCCTTGCTTCCGCGGCAACGCTGTGCCGACGGCGCCGGCGTTCGTGTACCTTCCGAAGTTTCCACTCCGCGGAGACCGATATGCCCCATGCCACGACCGACGATGGCGTGAAGCTCTACTACGAAGAGGCCGGCAGCGGCACGCCAGTGGTGTTCGTCCACGAGTTCGCCGGCGACCATCGCAGCTGGGAGCCGCAGCTGCGGTTCTTCCCGCGCCGCTACCGGTGCATCACCTTCAATGCCCGCGGCTTTTCCCCGTCCGACGTGCCCGAGGACCCGGAGCGCTACTCGCAGGCGCGGGCGCGCGACGATGTCATCGCGATCCTCGACCATCTCGGGATCGACCGCGCGCACGTCGTCGGCCTGTCGATGGGCGGGTTCGCGACGCTGCACCTGGGCCTCGCGCATGCGCATCGCGCGCGGTCGCTGGTTATCGGCGGCTGCGGCTACGGCGCGCAGCCCGGCAAGGAGGAGGAGTTCCGCGCCGAGTGCGAAGCCGCGGCGCACAGCTTCGAGACCGATCGGGTGGCCGCCTTCGCCAAGTACGCCCTCGGGCCGACGCGCGTGCAGTACCAGAACAAGGACCCGCGCGGCTGGCGAGAGTTCGCCGACCAGCTCGCCGAGCATTCGCCGCGCGGCGCGGCGAACACGCTGCGCGGCGTGCAGAAGCGGCGTCCGTCGCTCTATCAGCTCGTCGACGGGATGAAGAAGCTCGCGGTGCCGACGCTCGTCATGACCGGCGACGAGGACGAGCCCTGCCTCGAGGCGGCGCTGCTGATGAAGCGGTCGATCCCCGCGGCGGGCCTGGTCGTGATGCCGCGCGCCGGGCACGCGATCAATCTCGAGGAACCGGAGGCATTCAACCGGGCGGTCGCCGACTTCCTCGCGGCGGTGGAAGCCGGACGCTGGGAGCCCCGCGATCCGCGCGCGGCGGCGGGTGGAATCCTCGGGTTCCGGAAGTGAGGAGGCGGCGATGAAGCTCGGGCTCGAAGGCAAGAGCGTACTGATCACCGGCGGCTCGAAGGGCATCGGGCAGGCGTGCGCGATGGCGTTCGCGGCCGAAGGGTGCGGGCTGCATCTCGTGGCGCGGAACATCGCGCGCCTCGAGGCCGCGCGCGACGCCATCCGGGCCGTGCACCCGATCGAGGTCCGCCTCCACCCGGAGGATCTCCGGGACGGCCAAGCGGTCAAGCGCGTCGCCGCCGAATGCGCCGATGCCGAGATCCTCGTGAACAACGCCGGCGACATCCCGGGCGGCGCGATCGATCAGATCGACGAGGCGCGCTGGCGGCACGCCTGGGACCTCAAGCTCTTCGGCTACGTGAACCTGACGCGGGAGATGCTCGCGCACATGCGCGCCCGCGGCCGCGGCGTGATCGTGAACGTGATCGGCATGGCCGGCGAGAAGCCGACGTGGGAGTACGTCTGCGGCGCCGCCGCCAACGCCGGGCTCGCCGCTTTCACGAAGGGCGTCGGGTCGAAGTCGGCCGAGTTCGGCGTGCGCGTGCTGGGCGTGCATCCACCGGCGACCCGGACCGATCGCATCACCGCGATCCTGAAGAGCGTCGCGCAGAGCAAGTACGGCGACGAGTCCCGCGTGGACGACGTGCTGCGCGACGGCGCCTTCGGCCGGGTGATCGAGCCGGCGCAGGTCGCCGATACCGTGCTGTTCCTCGCCTCACCGCGCGCGAGCCACCTGTCCGGCATCGTGCTGAATCTCGGGAGTTGAGGCCGACCGCTCCGCGCAAGGGCGGGGCGGCGTGCGAACCGGCCCTCGGCGCGCTTCCGCCGGCGATCCTGCGCGCTTGAACGCGCGCGTGAGCGACCGACGATGTTCTGCTGCGTCCGGCGAGTGACGGCGCGAATGCCGGCGCCTATTGCTTCTTCGCCGCCCGCGCTGCCGTCGCTGCCTGGGGCCAGTAGTAGTTCGCGGCGAAAGAATACGGCGGGAACATGTGCCGCTTCGCAGGGACCACCTTGGCCGCGTACGCGCGCTGCGACTCGTAGACCTTCTTGAACGTCGGGTTCTTGGCGGAGTGCTCCGCGGCCACTTCGTCCCAGGCCTTGAGCGAAGCGACCAGGATGTCGGGCGGCGTGCGCAGGATCTGCACGTTGTGCTTCTTGATCATCTCTTCGATCGCATCGGCGTTCTGCTTCTGCCACTGGGTGATCCAGGTAATGAACGTATCCTTGATGGCGGAATTCACCGCCTCCTGCTGCTGCGACGTGAAGCTCTTCCACACGTCCAGGTTCAGGCCGAACTCGCCGATGGAGTTGTTCTCGTGCATCCCGGGGGTGTAGTGGTACCGGAAGACCCCCGGCAGGCCGAGGCGCAGGTCCTCGACGCCGCCGACCCACTCCGCGCAGTCGATCACGCCGCGCTGCGCGGCCGGGACGATCTCGCCGCCCGCCATGTTGACCACGCTCTGGCCGAGCTTGGTGTACACCTCCGCATTAAGGCCGGTCTGCCGGCACTTCAGGCCTTTGAAGTCCGCGACGGTCTTCAGCGGCTTCTTGAACCAGCCGAGCGCCTGCGGGCTGGACGGATGCGCGGGCCACACGGTGACGTTCAGCTTGAGGTCGTTCTGGTAGAAGTCGCGCCACATCTCGAGGCCGCCGCCCACGTACAGCCAGCCCAGGAAATCCATGTGGTCCATGCCGAAGGGACCTCCCGGGGGCCCCGCGAATAGCGCGGCCGCCGGGCTCTTGCCGACCCAGTAGTAAGAAATGGCGTGAAAGCCGTCGAGGACCTTCTTGTTGGCGGCGTCCAGCACTTCGAACGGCGGCACGATCTGCCCGGCCGCCAGGACCTCGATCTTCACCGACCCTG